>JAIBFA010000038.1 GCA_019459325.1 Thiobacillus sp. | reverse complement strand
AAGGCGATGCGGTCGCGGTGCTGCGGGTCCATATTGGCCTGGATCTTGAACACAAAGCCGGTGAATTTCGGCTCGGTGGGCTCGACCACGCGCTCGACCGCCTCGCGCGGCTGTGGCGGCGGTGCCCAGTCGGCCAGCGCGCGCAGCACTTCGCGCACGCCGAAGTTGTTGATGCCGGAGCCGAAGAACACTGGCGTTTGTTTGCCATGCAGGAAGGCGTCGAGGTCGAAGCTGGCGCCGGCGCCGCGCACCAGTTCGATTTCCGACAGCAGGGTGTCGGCCTCCAGCGGGAAGCGTTCCTTCAGGGCTGCATCGCCCAGGCCCTGCAGCGATTCGAACTGCTGGTCGGCGTTTTCCTCGCCGGCCTTGAAGCGCAGGATTTCGTCGTTGATCAGGTGGTACACGCCCTGGAAGCGCTTGCCCATGCCGATCGGCCAGGTCACCGGAGCGCAGTGGATTTTCAGGATCGACTCGATCTCATCCAGGAGTTCCAGCGGCTCGCGCACCTCGCGGTCCATCTTGTTGATGAAGGTGATGATGGGGGTGTCGCGCAGACGGCACACTTCCAGCAGCTTGATGGTCTGCTCTTCCACGCCCTTGGCGGCGTCGACCACCATGATGGCGGCGTCCACCGCTGTCAGCACGCGGTAGGTGTCTTCCGAGAAGTCCTTGTGGCCGGGGGTGTCGAGCAGGTTGAAGACGCAGTCGCCGTGGGAGAACTGCATCACCGAACTGGCCACCGAAATGCCGCGCTCGCGTTCGACTTCCATCCAGTCGGAGGTGGCATATCTTCCACTTTTCCGCGCCTTGACCGTACCGGCCATCTGGATCGCACCGCCGAACAGCAGCAGCTTTTCGGTCAGCGTGGTTTTACCGGCGTCGGGGTGCGAGATGATGGCGAAGGTGCGGCGCTTCTTGACGTCGCGCGTCAAGGCGGGATCGCCGGTTTGCGCCGGCGCGGTCGGAGTGGATTCCATCGGGGAGGGTGGGCAGAGATGAAGCAGGCCGCAATTTTAAGCTATTTCCTGCCGCTTACCGTTTTGCCGCCCGATGCGGCGGCATTTTTACGTCCGGTCCGGCCTGCCTCGGGGGGCATTAATCACCGGCACTACCGGTTTTCGTCATGGCGGCGCTGAAGCTTTCGGCATCCCCAGCACTTGCTCGCGCTGGATTTTCCAGCGAGTGCCCTCGCGTATCCATTCGATGCGCTTGCTGACCACGTCGCTGTAGCTCGCCGACGTGTAGGACTGCCTGAATTCGGTGATGGCCTTGTCGGCGTCTGTCGTGTCCACCTTCAGGTCGTTGACCCCGATCGTGATATCGCCGGATTTTCCGAGACGAGCGGCCCGTTCGCTGGCCCATTGCTCGAGCGCGCGGCCACCCTCGGGGGCGAAGCTTTTCGCGTAATACCCGCGGTAGCGCGGAAAGTCCCTGGACGACCAGGCCGCCGCCCAACCGGCAAGCGCCTGCTGGGCGGTTTCGGGCGGAACGCCATCCGTGGGGGAAACCGGTTCGGCCAGTCTGACCGGGGCAGCCTGGAGCGTGCGCGGCGTCAGCTCCGTGTCGCGGGCCATCACGATCGGCGCTTCTGCGGGACACTGGCTGTCGGGGTCGACTTCCCATCGATCCTGCCCCAGTTCCTGGGCGCTGGGCAGGCCGTCACGCCCCACCTGCAGGGCGGACAGCAGCGTGCCCATGCCCGCCAGAGTGCGCGCATGGGCGATGGCATGCTCGTAGGTGGCGTTCACATAGGCACGGCGTGCCTGGAAGTATTCGTTTTCGGTGTCCAGCAGATCGAGCAGGGTGCGCTGCCCGATGTCGAACTGCTTGCGATAGGCTTCGCGGGCTTTCTCGATGGCCAGTTGGTGCTGATCCAGGAATCCCAGCTGCCGCGAGAGGTTATGGATATCCTTGAAGGCGATGACCAAGGTCTGGCGGATCTCTCGGCACGCCTTGTCGCGCAACTCTTTCGACAGCGCCAGCCGCTCGGCATACTGGCGCGACAAGGCGCGGTCGGAGCCGCCCTTGAACAGGTTGTAGTTCAGCACGAGCTCGATCACTTCGTCATCGCGTCGTCCGGCGATGCCATCGCCGTTGAACCCGACGTCCTTGCTGGCGCGCAGGTCGACGCGCGGCTGGAAGTTGGCCTGGCGGCCACGCGCATCGGCCTGGGCGGCGCGCACATTCTCGATGGCTGCGTTGAATGCCGGGCTGCCCTGATAGGCCAGTTTCAGGGCTTCTTCGACGCTGGGAGGGATGCCCTGCCTGAGCAGTTCGGGCGCGATCATGTCGCCCGGCGGGAGTTCGCCCACGATGCGCTGGTAGCGCGCGCTGACATCGTGAAGATTGCTGGCCTCGGTGAGCATGTTCGACTGGGCCAGTGCCAGACGGCCGCCCGCCTGTTCAAGGTCGACCCGTCGCCCCACCCCTGCCTGGACGCGCTCTTGGATCTGGCTGAACACCTGATCGTGCTGGGCAAAGTTTTCCTGAGCCAGCGTCGACAATTCGCGGTAGCGCAGCACGTCCATATAGGCGCGTGTGGCTTCCAGCGCGATCGTTTCCGAGGCGTCCAGGACTTCGTAATAACGCACCAGCTTGGTATACGCCAATCGGGCCACCTCGTCGCGCGTGGCGAAGCCGTCGTAGATCATCTGGCTGAGCGACAGCGCCGCGCCCCGGCGGGTGTACTGGGTCGCAGGCTGATCGGGCTGGGTCAGGTTTTCCCGACCCACGTTCGAGCTGAGATCCACCCGTGGGAAATAGCCGCCCCGGGCGACGTCCTGTTCATGCTGGGAGGAAAGAAAGGTGTGCCAGCTGGCCTGCACTTCGGGATTGCTTACAATGGCTTTCTTGACGGCGTCCTGCAGCGTGACCGGAGGCTGCGCCCAGGCAGCGGCCGAGTACAGGCTTATCACCGATAAAAACAGCACGATTTTTCTTCTGGGCATTCCTTCAGCCTCCCGGAACACGTCCGATAACTTTGTATGTAAGCAATACGGTATTTTGACAGCAATATTTATACCAGTCTGGCTGTCGACGCTTTTTAATCGCAGGCTCTTGCAGCTTCGCTTCAATCCGGGAAGGCGTTTTGGAACACTCCAGTGAATCAGGCATGTCGTGGGGTTGGGTGACGGCACACGCTGTCAGGCAGAGGCGGGTGCCGTTTTTCACGCGGACTCGCACCTGATACGCACAGCCTCCCTCCTGACGCGCCGCTCAATGCTGAGGTTTCGACAGTTGCTGGCAAGAATCGGCTTGATCAAGTCGATAGTCCTGCTCGCTTTCAGCCTGGGTCTTGCAGTCGCCGGTGTTGAAGTCGACCGCATGCTGTTGCTGGCCGGCCAGCGTTACGGCGATTCCGGGGCTGCCTCGGTGGCAGCCTGGCGAGATTTGCTGACCCAGGCTGCCAGTCAGCCCGATGCGATCAAGCTGCGACGGGTCAATGAATTCTTCAATCGCAGGACCCGTTTTGGCGAAGACAGCGAAATCTGGGGTACGCAGGACTACTGGGCGACACCGCTCGAAACGCTGGGCCGTGCGCAGGGGGACTGCGAAGATTTTGCGATCGCCAAATACGTGACGCTGAAGCTGCTGGGCATCCCGTCCGAGAAGCTGAGACTGACCTACGTCAAGGCCCGCATTGGCGGGCCGCAAAGCACCCTCGTCCAGGCCCATATGGTCCTGAGCTATTATCCGGCCCCAGACGACGAGCCGCTGGTGATGGACAACCTGATTTCGGATATTCGACCCGCATCCCGCCGCAAGGATCTGATCACGATCTTCGGTTTCAACGACCAAGGGCTGTGGGTGGGGGGGGCAAGCCCGCGTGCGGCCAGCGCTTCGCAGCGACTTTCAAAATGGCAGTCGGTGCTCGCCAGGATGCGGGAAGAAGGAATCGATTGAACTACCTCATGCACAGGGACATGTCATGACACTCACCAAGCAACTCTGGATCGCCGTAGCGGCCATCATGACCATCGCGTTCGGAATCAGTTTTCTGATCAGCGCGTGGTCGGCAAAAAGCTATCTCGAGGATCAGCTGCGGCTGAAGAATATCGACAACGCAAATTCGCTTGCCCTGTCGATGTCGCAGATCGAGAAGGATCCTGTGCTGATCGAGTTGCTGCTTTCCGCGCAATTCGATATCGGGCATTACAAACAGATCAAGCTGACCTCGCCGTCCGGCAAGGTGATCGTGGAGCAGATCAGCGACGCGGGTACGGACAAGGTGCCGGCTTGGTTCGTCAAGCTGATCCCCTTGCACACCGAGCCCGGCATCGCCCAGGTGCAGGATGGCTGGCGCCAGTACGGCACGCTGACGGTGATCAGCCATAACGGCTTTGCCTACCAGGCATTGTGGCAGGGCAATCGCAGGCTGTTGGGCTGGTTTCTGGCGAGCGCGCTGCTGTGCGGCGTGATCGGCACCCTCATCTTGCGTTCCATCACCCGCCCGCTGGGAGAAGTGGTCAAGCAGGCCGAAGCCATCGGCGCGCGCCGCTTCATCACCATCACCGAGCCGCGAACGCGAGAGTTTCGCAGTGTGGTGCGGGCCATGAACGCGCTGTCCGGGCAGGTACGCAGCATGCTGGAAGAAGAGTCCGTGCGGCTGGAGCAGTTGCGGCGCGACGCCCAGCATGATGCGCTGACGGGTCTGTTGAACCGCGAGCATTTCCTGAAAAAAATCCAGCATGCCCTGGAGGATGAAAACGCCGCCGCGACCGGCGCATTGTTCATTCTCCGGCTCCCCGATCTGATCAAGCTGAACAAGGAACTGGGGCGTGAGACCACCGACACCCTGCTGAAACGGGTGGCCGGGGCGCTGCAGGAATCCTGCCCGGACGAGCCCTGTCTGACTGGCCGATTGAATGGTGCCGATTTTGCCGTGCTCGCGCCTGACGTGGAGGCGGTGGACGAACTGGCGCAGCGGATTTCCGCCCTCACGCTGCTGTCGATCAATGATCCGAGTGCGGCGACAGAACACGCCGTGCTGCTGGGCGCCGCCGTGTATCGCCATGGCGATGCGGTATCCCAGGTGCTGTCGCGCGCCGACATGGCCTTGAGCCGCGCCGAGCAGGAAGGCGGCAGCGCGGTTGAGACGGGCGATCTCAATGTCGAATGGAAACCCGCGGCCAGTCTGCTCGCAGCCTGGCAGGTGCTGATCGAAACCGCCCTCAACCTGAAGCGGGTCCAGTTTGCGACCTATCCAGTGCTGAACGGGAAGGGTGAGCTGATCCACTACGAAGCGCCCGCCCGCATGCAGATCATCCAGAGTTCCCTGTGGATGTCTGCCCAGGAATTCATGCCCTGGGCCAGCCGGCTGGGCCTGACCGAACGGATCGACGAGGCCGTATTCGACTACGCCCTTGCGTGGCTGGAGACGAACGAGGGGCCCGTGTGCATTAACGTGTCAGCTCAGTCCGTTTGCAATCCTGTGCTGACGGCGCGCTATTACCATGCACTCAAGCGCAAGCTGTCCCTGGCGCAGAAACTGTGGATCGATATTCCCGAGTTTGTCGCCTACCGTCACGCCAGGGAATTCCGCGTGTTCTGCGACACGCTCAAGTCGCTTGGCTGCAAGATCGGCCTTGAACACGTCGGCAACCAGATCTGCCATATCGGTGAGCTGTATGACGTCGGGCTCGACTATCTGAAGATCGACAGCGCGATCATTCGCGACATCGATCAGAGCCTGGGCAACCAGACTTTCCTGCGTGGCGTGTGCACCATCGCCCACACCATGGGCATGATGCCCATTGCCGAAGGCGTGCTGAATCAGCGTGAAGCCGGGTGCCTGAAGGAGCTGGGATTCAAGGGCATGACGGGACCGGGCATCGTGCTCCGCTGAAGCATGCGGACGCGGCCAGGACGGCCGCAGGCGCGTTTCAAATCGTTTCGTTGGCCCCGCCGAGCAGGTCGAGCGCACCCAGCGACTGACGCATCGAACGGCGTTCCATCAGTTTTTCCTGCGCGGGGAGCGGCAGGTCGGTAAAACGAATCACATCCCGGTCGATCAGCAGATCGATCAGATCCTCCAGTACCCGCACCAGCCGCATGTCGGATTGCTGCAGCGTGCTCTGCTCCAGCCCCATTCTGCGCATGAAGTCGAGCAGTTCGGGCGAGCTGGACGGCACTTCCTCCAGGCCCTCTCCCGCTTCAAGTTTGATCGTTGTGATCAGGCCCTGTTCGTCGCGCTTTACATATGGCATCCGTCATTGCTCCAAATAGGTCGTCGAGCCGTGCATTATTCCAGCGGGCCTCAATCGGTGATCAGTTTTCCCTTGGACAGCAGGTCCTGAATGATCTGCTGATCCGAGCCCAGCGCTCCGCTTGCCGTCAGATCCGCCCATTGTCCCTGCAGGGTGATGGTCTGATCGACTGCGCCTGCATTGAAGCCACCGGCGAATCCGCCGTTGGAACTGACTTGTATCACAGCGTCCGCACCTGACTGCGCAAAATGCAGGAAGTTGGTGAGATTCACGGCATCATCCGTTTCGCCCTGCAGCAGATCGCGCAAGTCCAGCCTGTCGCCGCCCGCTGCGAACGCTGCGCTGTAGAAGTCCTGCACGGTGTCCGCTGCCGGTGTGCCGGCAACGCCGCGGTCTGCAAGTTCCCAGCGGAATATGTCCGAACCCAGGCCGCCGATCAGCAGGTCGTTGCCCGCACCGCCGACCAGCACATCGTCACCGTCACCTCCATCGAGCGTGTCCGCGCCCTCGCCGCCGCGCAGTACGTCGATTCCGGCGCCGCCGCTCAGGGTATCGTTGCCGACGCCGCCTTCCAGGATGTCGTGGCCATCGTCGCCATTGAGTGTGTCGTTGCCGTCGCCCCCGATAATGCGGTCGTTGCGGATCGTGCCATTGAGCGTGTTGTTTGCCGCGTCGCCGAAGATGTTGTTGGCGACGACGTTGAGCGTCAGTGTTGCCGGATCGCTGCTGTCGCCGTCGGCATCGGTCAGCACGTATTCCACTTCGACTGGCGCCGTTGCGGGCGCGCTGTTGTTGAGTTGAACGCTCTCGAAGCTCACGCTGGTGACGCGTGCGGAAGCAGCGCTGTTGGCTTCGATCTCGATGCGGCCGATGTTGCCCAGCTCGGCGGGCACGGTGACCGTGCCTTCCTGGTTGCTGTAGAACTGGCCGATCTGGTTGCCGGCAACGTCGAACACCGTGTAAGTCAGCGCATAGACGGTGCCGGAGGATGCGCCGAGGTTGCTTGCATTCGGGGCAATGACGAAGCGGACATCCTGTACGCCGTAGGGATGGGTCGCCGGATTGAAGGTGACGACCAGCCGCTCCAGGTTATCCACGGTGTTGCTGCTGTTGCCGCCATTTACGCCAACGCCGTCGCTACTGGTGCCGCCGGAGTTGGTGTAGCTCAGCGACTGGGTTGCGCCGGTCCGGCTCAGCCCGCTCAGCACTACGCCGTTGTCATTGGCATTCCCTGATGTATTGAACAGGGTCGTCACCGCCGCCGCAGTGGGCGTGACCGGAATACTGGCTGTCGGGGGCGTGTAGTCGTAGTAGCCCGTCGTATTGAGGACGAGCAGTTCTCCGCTGGCGCCGGCCTGCCAGGTCAGTTCACCGCTGACAATCGTATAGCTGAATCCGCTGCCGGAACCGGAACTGTCGGTGGTGAGGTCGAAGGTCTGGCCACGGAAAGTGACCGAACTGACCTGTGCCTGGTCGATTGCCACGTCGACGCCCGCCCCAGCAGGGGAAAAACTCGTGACCTGGCCGCCGAGCGCGAGACCGCCATCGGTCCCCAGGCCGGTGATGACATTGCCTTCAAGATGGGTCTGGTTCGGCAACAGCGTATCGGTATCCGGGCGCGCAATGGGCTTGCCGTCGGCCACCTGGATCGTCACGGTTGCCGGCGGGGTGATGTCGCCGTCGTTGTCGCGTGCCACGAAATCGAGCGAGAAGCTGTCGCCGACGTTGGCGCTCGCGCCGGTAAAGAACGTGTAATCGCCAGTGCTGAAGTTGAACGTCAGCGTGCCCATGCCGAAGCCGCTGGATGACTTCAGCGTCAGCAGATCGCCAGCCTGCGTCGGTGGCAGAAAGCTGCTGTCGTTGCTGATCTGTCCGCCTGCAGCAGGGCTGTAGGTAAAGGTTACGTTCTGATCCGGCACTCCGTCGCCATCGCTGTCCAGCAACAACGTGATGGTCTGCACGTAGCCTCCGTCGGCTCCGAGCACGTTGCCCGCGTTGTTGCCGGCCACCAGGTTTCCGCCGAACGCGGGGGGCACGGTGGAAAGCAGGGCGGAGTCGAGTTCGTTGAGGTCTGGCACGATGATCGCCGCATCCGTGCTGCCGCTGCCGTCTGCATCCACGTTGTGGATATTGTTGAGATGCTGCGGGTTGGCTATGCCGGTGCCGACTCCAACGCCGTAGGAGTCGATATTGTTGTTGGCGATAAAGGTATCGTACCCGGTCACGCCAACCGGGTCGGTGGTGTTGCCGACCGAGGGCTCGCCATCCGACAGGAAATATACGGCATTGCGAACAGCGGGATCCACGGTGCCGAATGCGGTCTGTACTGCATCCAAAGCGGCCTCGTAGTTGGTGCCGCCGGTGCCGGTCATGGAATTGATGCCGGCAATGGCGTCCTCTTTCGTGGTGTAGGCTGCTCCGCCATTGAGGATCGAGGCGCTGTTGGAGAAGGTGATCAGCCTGATCGCCACGTTTTGCGCCTGGTTGTAATACTCCTCCACCAGTTGAATCAGCGCCGCCTTTGCCATAGCCAGACGCGTCGTGATGGTCGTCGAGCCATCGCTGTTGACCTGTCGTGCGGCTCCGCCCGCCGAGGTGGTGGTCATGCTGCCCGATACGTCGAGAACCAGCACGAGGTTATAGCTTGGCAGGGGATTTTCGGAAACCTCGATCACCCTGTCGTAGGCGACGGGTTTATCGTCCACGACTGTGACCCTGAGTGCCGCGGATGTACCTACATTCGATACATAATTGAACACGTCGTTGACCGACAGGTCGTTGGCCGCCGCACTGTTGTCGGCCGGGCTGGTCAGGGTATAGGTGTAGTCGCCTGCACCGGTACCGGTGGTGTCGACAATCAGCCGGCCGAGAGAGGTATTCACGCCGATATAACCTGCTCGGCTGTCGGTGTCGCTACCCGAGCCGTCGGTTATGCCGTTGATATTGTTGATCCCGGCTCCGCCGCCGTCGTTGGTCAGCAGATTGCCGGTCGCCAGTATCGTTCCGCCGCCGGTGCCATTGGCCAGCGCGCTCTCGTGCACAGTAGCAAGATCGTCCCGCCCACTCACGGTGTTGAGCGTCACCGTTGCCGTGCTGGTCTGACCATCCTCGTCGGTCAGCGTGTAGGTGAAACTGGCAGAGCCGATCGCTGACGGCGTGTAGGTCCAGGTGTCGTTGCCGTTGTAGACCAGGGCGCCGCCGCTGACTGAGCTCACGTTGGTGATTTGCGCGTTGTCGGGCAGCGCATCGTTTGCGAGGAGTTGACCACGGGTAATGATGATGGGCGTGCCCAGTGTGGTCATGAAGCTGTCGTTGCCAGCGTTGGGCGCGCCGTCGTCCACCGCCGCGATGGCGATGGTGGCACTGGCCGGCAACGACACGGCGCCCTGGTCGTCGGTCGCGGTGTAATTAAACCCGGTCGTGCCGTTCCAGTTGATTGGCGGCTTGAAGTACAGAGTTAAGCTGTTTCCGGCCGCTGCCAGCGCTGTTCCGGTAGGCGCGAGCTGCGTCATGGCCGCGTCGAGATACAAGGTGCCATAGGGCGGCAAGCTGGCCAGGCTGAAACTGGCGACTGTTCCGTCGGCATCACTTCCATTCAGCGTGACCGGTATCAGCGAATCCTCGCCGCCGTTGGCGCTGACTGCATTGGCCACTGGCGTATCGTTGGTCCCCGTAATGGTGAAGGTGAGCGTGGTGGTACTGGTGGCCCCGGCCGCGTCGCGAACCGTATAGGTAAATGCTTCAGTTGTGACTTGCCCTTGAGCGAGTGCTTGTGCGGCCGGATGGTTTGCCACGTAGCTGTAGCTGCCATCCGCATTCAGGGTCAGTGTGCCGTAGATGGCATTGAGTGCGCTGCCGACCGTGCCATTGGTCGCACCAAATGCCACCGCTGAAACCGTCTTAGCATCGCCCGCATCTACGTCGGTGTCGTTGCTGAGTACACCCGTCGCTGCTGGGCGCGTGACCGTTGCGTCTTCATTCACTGCTGCAACATCGTTGACGGCCACCGGCACGTCGTTGACGGCGGCGACATTGATCGCCACGGTGGCGGAGCTGGAGTCGCCGTTGGCGTCGGTGATCGAATAGGTGAAGCTGTCGGCGCCGTTGAAGTTGGCGTTCGGGGTATAGGTGAAGCTGCCGTCGTTATTGAAAACCATGCCGCCGGAAGCCGGTC
>JAIBFA010000034.1 GCA_019459325.1 Thiobacillus sp. | reverse complement strand
AGAACAGCTACCGCAACAACACCCACACCTATCGGCTGTAAATTGTTAAAGATCAATCTCTTACTGACTTCGCTTTCGTTGCGTTGCCGTTTCGAGAGGTGCGCATTCTACGTAGTTCACATAAAACGTCAACACTTATTTCGAAATGGTTGCGGGGGCAGGATTTGAACCTACGACCTTCGGGTTATGAGCCCGACGAGCTGCCAGACTGCTCCACCCCGCGCCTGTCGCAATGAAACTGCGTCAATCGAGAAGCGGAACTATAGCAAAGCGTCCTGCAGCGCGTCAACACTTAACCGGCACATCAAACAGGCCTGTGCGTCTTGGAACCAATATTCCCAATGTTTTCAGGCGACTGGAGGGATCGATTTCGCGCGATGTGGGCGAAGATCATCGCGATCGCCGCAGAATGACCGGCAATTCCGCACATTTATTGTGCAGACAGCGCGGCGGCAAACTCGCTACCATTCAGCGTCGCCATCGAATGAAAGCCCGCCGTGCGCATCACCGACTTCTCTCTTTCGCGCCTGCCACGCATCGAGTTCGGCTCGGGTGCGCTCGCCAGACTACCGGCCATCGCCCGCAGCTATGGCACGCATGCCTTGCTGATGACCGGCGCAGGTTCGCTGAAAGCTTCGCCATTCTGGCCTGCCGTGACCGGCGGACTGAAGGCGCAAGGCATGTCGTGGCTGCACCTCGCCATTCCGGGAGAGCCGTCGCCGCAGATGGTGGACGAGGCCGTGCGCGCCTTGCGCACCAAACCTGTTGACGTGGTCATCGGCATCGGCGGCGGCAGCGCGCTGGATGCCGCCAAGGCGATCGCCGGCCTGCTGAAGCCCGGCAATTCGGTGATGGATCATCTGGAGGGCGTGGGCCCGGAACTGCCCTATGCCGGCCCGGCCACGCCGTTCGTTGCGGTGCCGACCACGGCAGGCACCGGCTCGGAGGCGACCAAGAATGCGGTGTTGAGTGTGCAGGGGATAAATGGCTTCAAGAAGTCCTTCCGCGACGAGAAACTGGTAGCCGAGGTCGCACTGGTCGACCCGGATCTTTTGGCTACCTGCCCGCCCGCTGTCATCGCGGCGAACGGTATGGATGCCTTCACTCAGTTGCTGGAATCCTACGTTTCGAGCCGCGCCGCGCCGCTGACCGATTCGCTCGCCTGGGGCGGCATGAAGGCCGCGCGCGACGGCCTGCTGGCTTTGTACGCGGACGCCGACGACGCCATGGCGCGCGAACGGATGGCCTATGCCGCGTTGGTGTCGGGCATCACGCTGGCGCAGGTCGGGCTCGGTTCGGTACACGGACTGGCCGCACCGCTGGGAGCGTTCTTTCCGATTCCGCATGGCGTGGCGTGCGGCACGCTGGTGGCGACGGCCACGCGCATCAATATCGAAACGCTGCGCATTCGCGAACCGGCGCATCCTGCACTGGAAAAATATGCGCAGGTGGGTCGCCTGCTCAGCCACCAGGGGCAGCTGGACCAGGCGGCCTCGCACGCTGCCCTGATCGATACGCTGGAAACCTGGACGCGCGAACTCGCCCTGCCCACGCTGGCGCATTACGGGATGAAGGAAGCCGATATCCCGCGCATCGTTGCAAACAGCCGCGGCAGCAGCATGAAAACCAATCCCATCCAGCTCGACGACGTCGAGGTCGCAGCCATACTCGCCGCACGCATCTGACCGCGGCGCGCTCAAGTTAAGCGCACGCCATCCGCTATTTCTGCGACTCAATCATCTGGAGCGCCCCATGTCCGGCCTTGTGGTTTTTTTCATCGTGCTCGCACTGCTCGCCGTTTTCGGCGTATTCATCTTCAACCAGCTGGTCTCGTTGAAACACAACGTCGGCAAGGCCTGGTCGAACATCGACGTGCTGCTCAAACAGCGCCACGACGAACTGCCCAAGCTGGTCGAGACCTGCAAGCAGTACATGCAGTTCGAGCAGGAGACGCTGGAAAAGGTGATGCAGGCACGCAGCCAGGTGGCCAGCGCACGCGCCTCGCACGACATTCCCGCGCTGGGGCAGGCCGAAGGCGCGCTGCGGCTGGGGCTGGGCAATCTGTTCGCGGTCGCCGAAGCCTATCCCGAGCTGAAAACCAACGAGACTTTCCAGCATTTGCAGGCACGCATCACCGGGCTGGAAAACGCCATCGCCGACCGCCGCGAGTTCTACAACGACTCGGTCAACGTCAACAACGTGCGCGTCGAGCAGTTTCCAGACACCGTCGTCGCACGCCTGTTCGGCTTCCGCCAGTTTCCGCTGCTGCGCTTTGCCGCCGAGGAAAAGAAAGACGTCGATCTGAAGCAGCTCTTCAGTAACTGATGTTCCGCACCCACCGGGCGGCCGAATGGCGGCATGACTATGCCAACCTCGCGCTGAGCGGCGGCAACCTCCTCATCCTGCTGCTGGGCCTCAGGCTGCAGTCACGTATCGGCTGGCAGATCAGTCTGGCGCTGGTCGGGCTGACCAGCTTCTGGGCGTGGTACGCCAACCTCAAGCGCTATCGCACCGTCGCGGATACGCCGACCTCGCGCATCGCCTCCGCGCCACAGGGCTACATCGAACTGGTTGGACGCGGCCAGCAGCCCCCCGGCGACGGCCTGGTCAGCCCGGTCAGCGGCCTGCCCTGCCTGTGGTACCGCTATCGCGTCGAGCGCAGGAACGGCGACCGCTGGGAATACGTCGAATCCGGCATGTCGCACGACACGTTCGGCGTCAGCGACGGCAGCGGCCAAGTGCTGATCGATCCCGACGGCGCGGAAATCCTGACGTCGCGCAAGCAGGTTTCAACCCTGGGCGGCTACCGCAAGACCGAATGGACGCTGATCGAGGGCGAAACGATTTATGCCATCGGCGAGCACGTCACCCTCGGCGGCCCCAATGCCGTACTCGACAAGAAAGCCGACCTCGCCACCCTGCTGGCCGAATGGAAAGCCGACAAGACCGCCCTGCTAGCGCGCTTCGACGCCGATCGCGACGGCGAAATAAGTCTCGACGAATGGGAGCGCGCACGCCAGGCCGCGTCCGACGAGGTCGACCGTGCCCACCTCGACATCCGCCTGAAAGACGGCATCCACCTGATGCGCAAACCCGCGCATGGCCGCCCCTTCCTGATCGCCAACCGCGAGGTCACCGCGCTGGTCCGGCATTTTCGTCTGTGGAGCTGGGCCCATCTGGTGCTGATCATGTCTGCGCTGATGGGCCTGGCATGGATCGATCGCACGCCCTGAGCACCGCTTGCCCTAGCCGGCTTCGCGCCCTATAGTTGAGACACGGAGGACGCGCAATGAAACACCTCATACCCGAAACACCCGCCGACTATGACCACACCCGCATCATCGAGCGGCCGGATGGTTGTTACTGGATCAATGCCGACACCGGTGAGGAATATGGTCCCTTCGCTAGTCTGCTGGATGCCGTGAAGGACATGGAGTACAACGCGGACAGCGACTACGAGCCCGGCGAAACGGTGGAAGAAGCCGAAGAGGAAATCGGGATTTCCGACTGGATCGATCCCGACACCGGCGACCCCGGCGAAGAGTCTCACCGTCCGGTAGAGTGATCCTTGGCCGAGCCAGGCCGACCCGACTGACCCCGCAGCGCCGATTCTGCGGCCCGCGCCTCACACTCGAACACATTATCGCGATACGGATGGCCGCCACGCAGCCAGGCGGCCAGCCCGGCCAGCGGATACAGCACCAGCAGCAACACCCCCCACCGCTCGAACTGCCTCACGTGCGCACGCTCATGTGCGCGAGTTGCCGTCAGCGCGTCCAGCGACACGCCCAACACCACATGCCCCAGCGTGATCGCCGCCACTGCGCCGCTGAAAGGGAACCCCCACCGCAGCACGCGGGCCGGCCAGCCGCCGGCGGATTCCAGCACACCGTCCACCCGCCGCACCACCCCGCCGCTGCTGCGCGCAACGAGTGCGGCCAGCATGCCGAGCAGCGTCACCGGCAGCGGCCACACATAAATCAGCCAGCGCCACATCAGCGATCGATCGCTTCGGCAAACCAGCGCGCCTCGTGCAGCCCTCCGCGCACAAAATGCTCCCGCGCCTGCTGCAGCTGCGCCGCGTTGCCGGCCGCATACACGTCGAAGCGGAGCAGGTCCGGGTAATCCAGCACGATGCTTTTCAGCATGGCATCCAGATCACCGGTCGGCTCATGCGGCACGTAATTGAAATTGTCCAGCGCGTCGGTCCAGGCGCGGCACAGGTTGTCCTGATAATGCCCGGCGTCGTCGGCCAGCCAGTGCAGGTCCATCGACTCGGCGATTTCCAGCGACATGGCGTGCTGGATCAGGCTCTTGATCGGCGCAAAGCCCGCGCCGAAAGCCAGGAAGATCACCGGTCGCGGCGAATCCTCGTCCAGCACGAATTCGCCATACGGCCCTTCCACCTCCACCGAGTCGTTGGCCTTAAGCCCGTCGAACAGCAGTTCGGCAAACGCATCGCCGGACCGGCGCGGAATATGCACTTCGATATGGCGGTCCTCGCACGGACAACTGGCAAT
The DNA here is from genome assembly GCA_019459325.1 of Thiobacillus sp. Classification (GTDB taxonomy): domain Bacteria; phylum Pseudomonadota; class Gammaproteobacteria; order Burkholderiales; family Thiobacillaceae; genus Thiobacillus. The sequence continues at coordinate 63,096 of JAIBFA010000034.1, read as the reverse complement.
CGCATAGCGTCCGCTCGTCCCCCGGGCGCCTACCCGGATGCTTTGCCCGCCGAGATAGCGCAGGCGCTGGCTGCGCGGCGCCAGAATGTGCAGCGCAGCCATCTGCGGATTGAACACCTCCACCGATTTCACCTTGGCGGCAAGCTGCTGCACCGGAATATCGCGCGCGCCCGCCACGTTGGCCTCGATCACCACATCGTTCACCGGCGCATAGGCGCACAACAGGATCACCCCGGCGTCCTTTTCCGCCTGCTTCAGCACATAGTCGTGCGCGTGGACTTTCTTTACCTCGCCCGACACCACGCGCGCCTTGCACTCGCCGCAGTTGCCGTTGCTGCAGCCGTAGCTGAGCGACACTCCGTTGCGCAGCGCCGCTTCCAGCAGCGTGTCGTTGCCTTCGACAAAGAATTCGTGACCACTGGGCTGGATGGTGACGTGAGCCGACATGAGTTTCAGTATCCTTTCCTGCGCAATCACGGCCTGCGCCAGCACCGCATCCTGCGGCGTTTCAGACAGATTGCGCAGCAGAAATGCACGCACCGTGTGCAGCGCATGGTAGGTTTCGGCGCTCGCATTTTCCGCGAGCTCGTCGATCTTCTCGTCCAGCCAAGTCATCACATTGCCGTAGTGCAGCAACAAGGCTCTGGCCGCCGCGTAATCGTCACTCAGTTCGTTCAGTCGAGCCACCAGCACATCCTTGTCCGGCAGGACGAGATCGCGGACACGCCTGGCAAACGCCTTGTCCTTGATTTCGGTTACCCGGCGGAACTCCGCATCATCGTCCCATTTCACTTCCGGAAACGCGCGCAGCAACTCATCGAGCTCGACCATGCCGTCGAAGGTCGCCAGCGTGCCGTTGCGGATCATTTCCTGCAGCGTATGCCGCGGCTGCCCGACCAGCTTGGCCACGCGAGAGAGCGGGAGTAAATGGCTCATGCCGCGATGGTACTCCGTGCGCCGGACAGACAGAATCGGCAATTCACCAGATTCTGAATCCCTGATTCGAACGCCAAGCGCTTCTGCCAATACAATCGCATCATGCCAGCCATCACCACCCGCCCCAGCCCTGCCGACACCTGCACCGCCCTGCAACAAGCCGGCATTGCGCCGACCTGGGCCCGTCTATATGCCGCGCGCGGCGTCACCCACCCTGACCAGATCGCGCACCGCCTGCCGCAGCTGCTGCCGCCCGCCGGCCTGCTGCACATCGAGCGTGCTACCGCCTTGCTGGCCGATGCCATCGCGGCAAACAAGCGCCTGCTCATCATCGCCGATTACGACGCCGACGGCGCCACCGCCTGCGCGGTCGGCGTGCGCGGCCTGCGCATGCTCGGCGCGCAGGTCGATTTCATCGTGCCCAACCGGCTCGAACACGGCTACGGCCTCACGCCCGACATCGTCAAGCTCGCCGCAGCGCGCCGGCCCGACCTGCTGGTCACCGTCGACAACGGCATTGCCGCAGTGGAAGGCGTGGCGGCGGCCAATGCGCTCGGCATCCCGGTGCTGGTCACCGACCATCACCTGCCCGGCGACGCGCTGCCGGACGCCGCCTGCATCGTCAACCCGAACCAGCCCGGCTGCAGTTTCGCATCGAAGAACCTGGCGGGCGTGGGGGTGATGTTCTACGTGCTGCTGGCGCTGCGCGCCGAACTGCGGGAACGCGGGGCGTATGCGGAAAAGACCGAGCCCGACCTGCGCGCCCTGCTCGATCTGGTCGCACTCGGCACCGTCGCCGACGTGGTGAAGCTCGACGCCAACAACCGCACCCTGGTCGCCCAGGGCCTGGCGCGAATGCGCGCCGGCAAGGCCTGCGCCGGCGTCAACGCGCTGTTCCGCGCCGCCGGACGCGATCCCGCGCGCGCGACCGTGTTCGACCTCGGCTTCACGCTCGGCCCGCGCCTCAACGCCGCCGGCCGCATCGACGACATGGCGCTCGGCATCGAATGCCTGCTGGCCGACGACCCCGCCACCGCGCAACAACTGGCGCAGCAGCTCGACACGCTCAACCGCGCCCGCCGCGACGTCGAAGGCGACATGCTGGACGAAGCGCTCGCCATCCTTGCCAGCTTCGACGCCAGCGACAGCTACAGCCTCACCGCCTACCAGCCCGGCTGGCACATCGGCGTGATCGGCATCCTTGCCTCGCGGCTGAAAGACAAGTTCCACCGCCCCACCATCGTGCTGGCCCGCAGCGCCCCACTGGATACCGCCCCTGCGGGGCATAACAGCGGCGAGCTCAAGGGCTCCGGCCGCTCGATCCCCGGCCTGCACCTGCGCGACGCGCTCGATCTGGTCGACAAGCGCCATCCCGGCCTCATCCTCAAATTCGGTGGCCACGCCATGGCGGCCGGACTCAGCCTCTCCGCCGGCCGCCACGAAGAATTCGCCCAGGCCTTCGAGGCCGTGGTGCGCGAACTGATCGACCCGGCCGACCTTGAAGGCGTGATCGAAACCGACGGCGAACTCGACGCCGCCGAGCACCGCTACGAACTTGCGGTCGAGATCGACCACGCGGTCTGGGGACAAGGCTTTCCCGCCCCGCTGTTCATCGCCACCTTCGACGTCCTGGCACAGCGCGTCGTCGGCGAAAAACACCTCAAGCTGAAACTCGCGCGCGAGGGCGCAGCGTTCGAAGCCATGCGCTTCTTCCACCCCGACCCCCTCCCCGATCGCATCCGTGCCGTCTACGCCCTGATGCCCAACGAATTCAACGGCCAGCAGTCGCTGCAGCTCAAGCTGCATCACTGGGAGCCGGCCAGCTGATTTGTCCTTGCAACTTGCAGCTTGAGACTTGAAACTGCACCCGACATGCCGCCGATCACCTACACCCTCATCCTGCTGAACATGCTGATCTATGCGCTTGGCATGGCCACCGGGCCGGACATCGTCCGCGTATTCGGACTGTGGCCGCCGGGATCGGGCGGCGCGTTCCATCTGTGGCAGCTGGTCACCTACAGCTTTCTGCACGGCTCGCTGCTGCATCTGGGATTCAATATGGTCGCCATCTGGATGTTCGGCGCCGCGCTGGAAAAACGCTGGGACGAGCTGCGCTATCTGCTGACCTACCTGATCAGCGTCGTCGTCGCCGCGATGACGCAGATCGCCGTCAGCGGCTATTTCCTGCACGCCAGCGGCCCCGTCATCGGCGCATCGGGCGGCGTGTTCGGCCTGCTGCTGGCCTATGCGATGTACTTCCCCAACCGGGTCATCGTCATCATCTTTCTGCCGTTCATCCAGATCCCCGCGCGCACCTTCGTGCTCGGCTACGGCGCCGTCGAACTGTTCCTGGGGGTCACCAACACCGCCGCCGGCGTGGCCCACTTCGCCCATCTGGGCGGGCTGTTCGGCGGCTGGCTCAGCGTGCAGTATTTCCGCGGTCGCGGGGTGTTCGGCAAGCGGCCTTCGGCCTGAAAGATTCAAGACTCAAGATGCAAGATCCAAGGTGGTAGCGGCTCGGTATAAAGCCGCTCGCTCTCCTTGAAACTTGAATCTTGTAACTTGAACCTGGCTTTCAGGCGTATCCGTCCGGATTTCCCGACTGCCAGCGCCAGGCATCCGCGCACATCCGCTGCAGGTCGTATTCCGCGCGCCAGCCCAGTTCCTGCGCTGCGCGTGACGGGTCGGCCCAGCATTGCGCCACGTCGCCGGCACGGCGCGCCACGATCCGATACGGCACCGGCTTGCCGCTGGCCGCCTCGAACGCGCGCACCATGTCGAGCACGCTCACCCCGCGCCCCGTGCCCAGGTTCCAAGTCTGCACCCCGCCCAGCTGCTGCAGCTTGTTCAGCGCCGCCACATGCCCGCGCGCCAGATCGACCACGTGGATGTAGTCGCGCACCCCGGTACCGTCCGGCGTCGGGTAGTCGCCGCCGAACACGTTGAGATGCGGCCGGCGGCCCACGGCCACCTGCGCCACATAGGGCATCAGGTTGTTGGGGATGCCGCGCGGGTCCTCGCCGATCAGCCCCGATTCGTGCGCCCCCACCGGATTGAAATAGCGCAAGAGCGCAACCTTCCACCCCGCATCCGCCAGTGCGATGTCGCGCAGCATCTCCTCGATAAAAAGCTTGGAGCGGCCATAGGGATTGGTCGCCGACAGAGGGAAATCCTCGGTGATCGGCACCGTCGCCGGGTCGCCATACACCGTGGCCGACGACGAGAACACCACCGCCTTCACCCCCGCCGCCGCCATCTCGTCGAACAGCGCGATACTGCCGCCGATGTTGTTGTCGTAATACAGGATCGGCTTTTCCACCGACTCGCCCACCGCCTTCAATCCCGCAAAATGCACCACCGCATCGATCGCGTGGCCGGCGAACAGCGCACGCAGCGCAGCACGGTCACGGATGTCGCCCTGCACGAAGGCCACCGGCTGGCCCGCAATCTGCGCCACTCGCTCCAGCGATTTCACGCTGCTGTTCGACAGGTTGTCGAACACCACCACCTCGTGCCCCGCCGCCAGGCATTCCACTGCGGTGTGCGACCCGATATAGCCGGCGCCGCCGGTCAACAGAACCTTCATTGCCTTTCCCCTGTTTTTTTCGCAGGCTCAGCCACGAACCTCGCCCCTTGAATCTTGAATCTCACTTCCAGAGCAGCTGCCGCGCCGCGCCCAGAATGAACAGCGTATTCGTCACCAGATAGCGCTTCCACAACCGCCCCGGCTCGGAGAGCAAACGGTGCAGCCATTCCAGCCCGTTGTCGCGCATCCAGGCCGGCGCGCGCTGCACCGTGCCGGCGTGGAAATCGAACGCCGCGCCCACGCCGATCATCACTGCATTGATCCTGCCGCGATGTTCCGCCATCCAGCGTTCCTGCTTGGGGCAGCCCAGGCCCACGAACACGATGCCGGCGCCGCTGGTGTTGATCCGGTCCACCGCCGCCACATCCTCCTCCTGCGTCAACGCGCGGAAGGGTGGCGACTCCATCGTGATACGCAAAGCCGGAAACGCCGCACACAGGCGCTCTTCAAGTAAACCCAGCGTCGCCGGCGTGCTGCCGTAGCAGTACACCGGCAGATATTCTGCCGCCGCCCGCTCGCACAGCGCCCACATCAGATCTGGCCCGCTGATGCGCGGCTGCCCGGTAAACCCCTGCCGCCGCAGCATCCACGCCACCGGCGCGCCGTCCGGCGTCGCCATGTCCGAGCCGTTGATGATGTCGCGATACGCCGCATCGCGCGACGCGCTCACCACCACATGTACATTGCAGATCGTCACATAGCGGCTTTCGCGCGCATGCGCCCAGCCGAGCAGGCGCGCCATCGCGGCGTCCCAAGACAACGCGTCGATCTGTGCGCCGAGCACCTTGCCCGTAGTACGGCGATCCAATGTTTGTTCCCTTTTAGCGTTCATTCAATTCGGTCGAAATAGAAACCCGCCGCCTCAACATAGGGTGGGCAGAGCCCACCGTTACACCCGTCGCCGAACGTCAATGCCCGACTCGCCACCGCACCGCGCGAGCTCCGCCCACCTTACCTATCTCACCGTGCCGGCCACAAACGCCGCCCGATTGCATGGCTTATCCCTATCCCGGCCACGATCCCCAGCGCGTCCGCCAGCCAGTCATCGAGGCCGGGCTGACGTCCGGGCAAGGCAAACTGATGCCACTCGTCCCATCCTGCCAGCAGCAACGTGCCCGCCAGAACCCACGGCCAGGTGCGCCGCCCAAACGCCACCAGCAGCAACCCCGACAGTACCGCGTACCACCCCAGATGCGCGAGCTTGTCCCACGGCGGCGGAATCAACCCGACCGCCTCGGGCTGGCTATTGCCCCAGAAATAGAACGACAGCAACAGCGCAACGAGTAACAGCGCATGACGATGAAAACGTGGAACTCTGCTCATGAGGCGTCCCGATTCTTCTGTTCCAGCACCCCATCATAAATTTCCATCAGGCGCCGGTAATTCACCTCGGCCGAGAACTTTGCTTCATAGTGCGCGCGAGCGTTGCGCCCCATCGCTGCCATCTCTTCCGGGTGTGCCTGCGCCCAGGCCATCTTGTCGGCCAGCTCGCGCGGATTGCCCGGCTCGAACAGCAGCCCGGTTTCGCCGTCCTGCACGATGTCGGCCAGCGCGCCGATGCGGCTGGCGATCACCGGCAAGCCGCATGCAAAGGCTTCCGCAATGGTGCGTGGAAAGTTCTCATAGCAAATGCTCGGCACCACCAGCGCCATCGCGCGGCTCATCTCCTCGCGCACGGTCTCGCCCGGTTGGCTGCCCAAGCGGGCCACCCCAGCCACACCGTCCAGTAAGCCTGCTTCCGGGCCGTCGCCCGCCACCCGCAACTTCGCATTGGGCAACAACGTCATGGCTTGGGCCAGCGTGGCCACGCCTTTCTCAACCGACAACCGCCCCACGAACAGCAAGCCCGCACGCGCCACCGGTTCGGGCATATCAAAATCCACGAAATTCGGCTTCACCACCACGCGCTCGGCAGGAAGGCCGCCTTCGATGAACTTGCCCCGGCAAAATTCATTCAGCGCGATATAGCGCGTCACCTTGTTGCGATACGTGCCCAGCCCGCGGTGCAGCGCCAGCATCCCCGCCAGCGCCGCTGACGCCGTGCGCGACTCCCGGTAACACGCCCGCGCCACGCCGCGCCAGGGCACATGCCCCATGCAGTCCTCGCACACTTTTCCCTCGCGCAGAAACAGAGCATTCAGGCACATCAGACGAAAGTTATGCAGCGTCTGCACCACCGGCACAGCCAGGCGATCGGCAACCCAGTAGATAGCAGGGGAAATCAAAGGAAAAGTGTTATGGACATGAATCAGGTCAGGCTTAAAGTCCAGAATGCGCGCCGTTACCTCATCTCGCGTCTTGAATGACCATGTGGTCTGCGAGGCGGTTTTAATCCGCGATGCCTCCTTGATCTCGTCGTTATGGCGGAAATACGTCTCCACCACATGCCCCCTGGATCGCAACAATGCCAGCTCATCCTCAACCACGGCATCCTCGCCGCCGCGCTGCTGATAGGCATTGTGTGCCAGCAATATGCGTAACGATCTCACTTCGCCCAGCCTCCTGCATAAAACTGGCGCACGGGCGTGCTCTCCCCAGTTCTGCCTGGCAGTTCGTTATCCACAATCACCGAACCAGACCCGGCCCAGTTGATAAACCAGCTGACTGAACCAGTCACTTTGCATCGTGCATCCGCCATCATCATTCGCCCATACACCTTTATGCACTCGCCAGATTAACCTTCAAGAAACTGCGTTAGTCGCCGTGCCGCGACGCCACTGATATATTCCCCAAGAAAACGCTCGCGTGCAGCGAGACCGGCAGCCGCCATCCAGGCAGGATCGCTCATGGCTTCGGCGACAATCCGTGCTGCCGCCTTGGCATCGTGCAGCGGCAGCGCCAAACCTGCTGCGCTGTCGCCCAGCACCTCCGGAATGCCGCCAACCGGCGCGGCAAACACCGGCCGCCCACGCGCCATTGCTTCAATGAGCGTGATCCCGAAACTCTCCAGCGTGGCCACATGAATGTAGGCGCGGTGTCGTCCAATGTGCTCGGCCGCATTGCCGAGGTATCCGGCAAAGCGCACCAGATCGTCGATTTCCAGGGCCCGCGCCTTGTCTTCCAGTGCCCTCCGATCCGGCCCGTCGCCTACCAGGGTCAGCGTCAACGGCTGTCCCAACTCGCGCAGGGCTGCCACAATATCAAGCAGGTATTGCTGATTTTTACGCGGTTCAAGCGTGCCGATATTGATCAGGTCAGCCAACGCCGTGTTCGCTTCCGGCATGCCAGGGTCGGACAAGAAATTCGGCACCACGGCGGCGGCAACTTTCGTAATGGCCGGGATGCGCCCGACCAGTTCGCGCCGCATGAAATCGGACACGAACACCAACCCATCCAGCCGCGGCAACACCTTGGCTTCGGCAGCCTGGATTGCACGATAGAGTCGCCCGCCGTCCGGGATCAACCCCTTGCCGGCCCACTCGTCGGCTTGCGAGATATTGAAGTGGGCCACCATCACAACCCGCTGGTTGTTCGACACCCTCGCGCGCAGTGCTGCTTGCGCGGAAAGCGGGCATTGCGCATAGACAACGCAGGCGGCCCCCGATTGCAAGCGGCGCCTCAATGCCTGCTGTAAAAAAAAGGCATGCCAGTGGCGATACCACCACACCCCCAGCTCTCGATTAACCAGATTGACCAGCTTACGCAGACCAAATGTCGGATATACCTGCCACAGGGGCGCGTTATAAGGGGTGACCAGGTCGCATTGCAGGCCTGTCTTGTGCAGGTATGCCATGAATGTGCGAAAGTGCGTCTGAACCCCCGTGTCACCCTCAGGCCGCAAGAGTGTCGCGATCAGGATTGGTTTAGACATGCGAGTACCCCCTGTGCAAAGTTTTCGACCATGGGCTCCAACCCATAACATCGGGATGCGTCGCGTGCTGCCTCGCTCATGCGCGCGAGCGAGGCAGGGTCATGGAGACAAGCGGACACCGCCTCACCATACTTCCTCGGGTCAAAGTCTGTGATCGCGCCTGTTACCGAATCGGTCAAATAATCGATTTCCGGGGAATGCACAGGAATGTTGGTCGTGAACAGCGGCAGGCCGGCGGCGAAGGCTTCAAGCACAGCCAGTCCAACCAGGCCGGGGCACATAAAAAGGTCGGCAATGGCGAAATGGGCGGCTTTATCCGTGCTGAATAACGGCCCGGTGTAATGAATCCAGTCATGTTCGGTTGCCGCCTTGCGCGCAATGTGCTCATCCGGCCCGGCCCCAACCAGAACCAGATGAAAATCGGGTACCCGCGCATGAACCTGGATTGCCGCCTCGACCAGAAAACCCAGCTTTTTCGAAGGATGCATGCTGCCGCAAAACAGACCGATGGGCGCTTCAGGCGATATGCCCAGGCTATGTCTCAGTGCCAATCGCTGATCTGCTTCGATGGACTCAACAGCCTTACCAAAGGCATTTACGTCGATACTGTTCTGGACCACGGTGACGCGATCAGCCGGAAAGCCGCTATCCACCACGTACCGTGCAACCCTGTTCGTATAGGCGAACCACCAATCCGACTTGCCTAACAAGGCATGTTTGACCGGCTCCAGCCATCGCGATCCATCCTGCTGCCAGTTGCGGCCATGGCCCCAATAAGCCATCCGGACCAGCCCAAACGCACGCATGGCGCCCAAAATGTAATTGAGCACGTGCTTGGACGCCTGTTCGACGATGACCAGATCGGCGGCCATGACACGACCCAGGCAGGGCTGATAGAGCATCCGAAAGTCCCGGCTCCAGTAGGCATGGACCTTGTGTCCATAGGCGATGGGTAAATCGACCGCATCCTTGCGCTCGGCTTCCAGCTTGTTGGCGGCACTATAGATCACCGTTAATGCCACGCCCTCCGCCTGCAAACGCGCATGCAGCAAATCGAAGAAGGGGCGGCGATATTGCTTGGCCACCGCCTGAACAATGCAGACCTTGCGCGCGGGATGGGCCTGTCTTATCGCATCCAACAGTCCACGTGCTGCATGTTCGAAAGTGTACTCAGCGACACGTTCGCGACTGCTTTGCGAGAAGCGGCTGTAACGTGCCTCGTCCGTGAGCAAGCTCACGGCAGCCTCCGCCCATTGCGCAACATCCAATTCCCTGACATAGCCGTTGCTTCCATCCAGCACGAGTTCCCCTGCTACCCCCGCATGGGGTGAGACGATCACCGGCAGGCCGACCGCACACGCCTCATTGGCAACCACCCCCCAAACATCGGCTTCTGTCGGGAAGAGGAAAATCCGGGCATCCGCATAGCGGGATGGAAGCTCGGCCTGGGTGGCATACCCATGAAAGCGGACATCGACAAAATCGGAAATCTGCGCAGCATAGTCGCGCATCTCTGGCTCCATCTCGCCACTACCGACAAAATCGATCGATGTCCGCCGCCCCAGACGAACGGCCACTTCACGCGCCACCTGCATAGCAAACAGCGGCCGTTTGGATTCCATGAAGCGCCCACAAAAAATGAAGTCCACCGGGGTTGCCGACCCCGGCCGGGAGAAGCGGTCGTTATCTGCGCAGAGTTGAGACGTGTGAATTCGATCGTCAGGCACGCCATACTCCCTGTACAAATCGCGGGAGCCTTCACAGGCGCCAACAAATGCGGCGCTACGCGCAAACACTATGCGGCGCACAAAACGATGCAGCCATGATAGCGACTTCTCCGACTGCGCAGTCCCGTCAGTCATCGCCACATGCGGCACCCCGTGCATGACTGCCCAGGCAAAGGCAAACAGGTACGTGGGAATGAAGCCGGTTGTAATGACAACATCCGGGCGCAACTGGTTAAGCAAGGACCATATACCCAGATCACTGTGCATGAAGCGGCGATCCATCGCCTTGTAACGGCCAGTCAAAAAGTGTGTGGAAAACCCATGCGCTGCGGCGTCAAGCGTGGTATCGATGTGCGGTTGCGTACAATAAATGACGTCGAGATGGATATCCTCCGCCTCCGCAACGCGGCGCCAACCCGGCACGCGATAAGGTGCGGGCGCATTAGACACAATGACCGCGTTGATGACGGGATTCAATCGCGCTGTTCCTCTTAGAAATCTAAACATACCTAAACTCTTAGATATCCCTCAGCGACAACTCGCCGAGTTCTTACCTCGCACTGGAAACCCATAGAGAGCGACGGCGGAACGAGTTACTCAATTCATGCGCATCGATCAGCCTCTCACCCGGGAGGCGGGGATGCAACCAGTCACGCGCTGGCGCGCTGGTCAAGTTTCCACAGGTAAGTGACCAAATGGCTTGGTGACCCGGCATAGGATGGATGCTTGACAGACAGAACCAACTCCGCTGGCCGGTTGAAGGGCGCGAGATGAATGAACACGCCGGATCCGAAGGGATTACGGATATTAGGGCCACGAGGCTTGTCAAGATTGGGGGCGCGGAGTACATGCGACGCGGGCAGATGTTCGGTCACCAGCGCGAAGCGGGCTTGAGATCGCTCGATATTGTCCAGAGCGAGTGCAACATCAGTATTCGATAGATGCTGCAACACCTCGCGGATCGTAATGAGGTCTACTGGAGGCAGCGGATCGGCGCAGACGTCAAGCGCCATGAACCGAACGTTGCCGAGATCGCTGAAAGCAGTAGCGTTTCGCTCGACGATCACGCGAGAGACGTCGGCACCGATATAGTGAGGAACAACACCGCAGATGCGTGACCCAATTTGAAAATCCCCGCATCCAACGTCGAGTATGCTTTCAATGTCATTCCGGTCGATAAAATCCCGCACGAATTCCACGTATTCGGACGAGTGCTCCCCGTGAGACCCCCATCCGGATGATTGATCCGGAGTACCGCCCCACATGCGCTCCCGATACACTGCATCAAACAGTTCAGCCCGCCCAAGCGCCTGCAGTTTTCCGTCGGCCCGCCTGATATTGACCTCATGCAGCCATTGCCGCACACGGGTAGGCAGCACACGTTTCAAAATGGGTTTAGTTAGGCTAAGCAGCGACATCGTAGCTCCCGGTAAAAATTGATTGAAATTCTTCATCATTTTTTCATTCCAATGTGACCAAAGCATGCGCCAATATTTTCAGACACTATTCATCCTCAATAATGACTGGCCGACCATCCAGCACAATCTGGCGCCCAGCGGGAAGCGACTCCCGTATGCGACCCCAGCGCGTTGCGTCGCGGTCAAACGCTATGGGGATGGGCTTGGCGTTTTTCCCGGCCACCCAGACCACCTTGAGGCGCCGTCCGCCCGAACTTACTCGGCATTGCCACAAGCGCCCATTAGATTCACAATTCGCGGCTTCAAAACCATCGAACAGATGCACGGCCGCCGAGGCCGCCGCACTCCCAAAATCGAGGTTCGTTTCCGGTTTAAAGAAACCCATTCCCTTGTTATCCCAGGCATACCAGTAAACCCGTGGAACCCCTTCGGATGCATTGAGCAGGTAGGTTCGCAGCGTCAGTGCATAGACCAGATCTTCCAGCGACAAGCTTGGCCATTGACTCGCCTTCGCTTCAAATGGAAAACCGATTTCGGTGTTCCAGATCGGCTTATGATCAAGACCGTGCTTTGCCAGCACCTGCCGCATTGCGCGGATGATTGGAACGGCTTTCTCAGGCTCTTCGCCGAAGTAAAAATGCTGGCTGACGACATCGAGATACCGCCCGCCCCCGGCCGCAAGAAACCGATCTAACTTCTCCGCCCAATTGCCGGAAGAATGGAAAGACGGAGACAGCACGCATGCTTGCGGGTCGGCGCGCTTGATCTCCTCGTAAGCCACCCGCGCGAGGGTCACCATGGCATCGACAGAACCGGTAAAGAACTGTGCCGGATCCCCACCTACCCCGGGCTGTTTGAAAGCCGGGTCGGTCGGAAAACTCACCTCATTCCAGGGCTCGTAGCACTCGATACGGCCACGAAACGTGGTGGCGACGGTGCGGACATAGCGGCGCCAGTCCTCGATGTTTGCCGGCTCGGCGGCACATCCCAACTCGTACGCACATTTCTCATTGGGCCGCGCAGATGCCCAGCGCGGGGTGTTGCCGATGGTCCAGAGGACTTTCAGATGGGTTTTTTCGCTGGCCGCGAGGTAGGCCTCGACGCGGTCTAACCTCCATAGATCTGGTTGCGGTTTCAAACTGGCCCAGTCCGTACCCGTATCCCACAGTCGGATAGCGCTGTAACCAGTGCGGGCCGCAGCCTCGATATGCACCGGTTCGTGCACATGAATCCCCAGCGTCATTCCATCGCCGGCGGCAGCCACGTCCCAAACAGCCAGCGCCAGCACCCATGCCAGGGTTAACCGCTGTTTCATGATGGCGCAACAGCTTGCTTGCGCCGTTCAACGGTGTACGACAGTCCGCGCAAAGCCAGGAGCACCATCACCAGGGGCCAGGTCTTGCTGGCATACGACGACACCACGGCTGTCATGCCTTGAAGCATGAAGAGCAACAGCGCCATCGCCGCCGTGCCGCGCGCCCATGTCGGCATGCCCTGGCTAAGCGACATGCGAAACATCATGGCCCAAAGCGCAACGTAAATGGCAGCCCCAACAATGCCTTGTGTAAACAACAGATGCAGGAACTCGTTGTGCGCATTATGAGCCGTCTCGCCGATTCCCTTGAGGTCCGCCGAGAGGATCAAATCCGCATAAGGGCCACGCCCGAACAACCACTGGAGCAGCGAAGAGTCGCCCTGTGCATCCAGCAGATTCCTCCAGGTCACGCTACGCCCTTGCGTGAAGGCCGCCTCGTTACTGATATCGAAGCCAAGCAGTTTTGTCGGGTCGTATAACAACGCGACAACCACCGCCAGCAAGCCGAATATCAGGCCAAAACGGATAATGGAACGCAGGCTCATCCCCTGTTTGACCGCGATGAAAATCACCACGCACAGGAAGGTCAGGTAATTCAGCCGCGAATTGGATAACACAACCTCCACCGCGGCAATCAGCATCAACAGTGCCAACAGGGGCGTGATCGAATTACGCGCGTAGAAAGCGTATAGCAGAACAGAAAAACTCAGTGCATACGCCAGGTCGGTCTTGAAGAAGTAATACCCCTTGAACGTATTTACCGATCCCCACGCAACCCAACCGTAATCGAATGGCAACAGCGCCGCATTGACGACGATGGTCAGTACCGCCCCGGTTGCCAGCGCATAAATCAGCCAGCGATCCGCCGCATAAGCCACCAGCACGAAAAACACGAACGGGCTGACGATCTTGAATATCTCCGACAGGGAGCCTCCATAGGTAATAGCCAGTCCGAAATGAAAGCAGAAATACAGGGTGATCAACCAGAGATACGCGAACAATGACTTATTGCGTGGATCCGGTTTGACCCACTGAAATACCTGGCCGTATTTTGCAAATAGCGCCGCAACTACAAGTAACAACATGTAGCCATATTTAACCGCCGCCTGTTCGTAGAACGCATCGGCGAGTGGCTTAGCCATTACCAGAAGAAGCAGCAGCCAGGAAGAAAACGGCGGCAGATCCCACTTCCTGCGCGCGACCGGAGGTGGCGGCAGCGAAATGGGTGGAGCGATTTGAATTGTGTTGCCGTTATCTGAAACTGGAGCGTTGATCAATTCTTTCCCCTTTCCAACCAGGCAATGGCGGGACCAAGACGGCCTGCGGAAAACTTTGCCCGTACCATCGCCGCCAGTGGCGCGCCCAAAAACCAGGTGAATCTGAAAGTAAGCAACAGCACGATGGCGCAGCAACCAGCCAATAATGGCAATACACCCATACCAATAGTCGTAGCTTGCGGCAAGCCGCTCGCCAGGGCAGCCACGCAGACGCCCGCTACAGCCAACACCAGTGCACCTCGGAATGGCGCCAGCATATCCGCCATGCGCAGTTCGAGACGATCGCGAATCATGGCCAGCAACAACATGAGCCGCACAAGATAAGCGGCAGGCACCACCCATACCGCCACCGCCAGCGAGAAGCCACTCAACATGATGAAGCCACTGAAGAAAACAACTGCAGTCACCATCTGGACACGGAGCTCAGTCCCGATAGCACCGGTTCCCCGCAGGATTGCAGCGGTGATCGAACCCAAAGAGATCAGTGGGATGGACAGCGCCAGCGCCGTCATATAGGGCGCTGCCTTGATCCACTTGTCGCCATAGACGATGTGCAACACGACCTCCGATTCAAACGCGACAATCGCGAAGAGCGGCAGGGTGGCGAGCGCCATCGCAGCCAGGACAACCTGAAAGCCTTTGCGCACGGCGGCCACGTTGCCGTGCAAACGCGCCGCGCTGGCAAAAGCGATATTTTGCACCGCATAAATTAATACGCCCAATGGCGCCTTGGAAAGATTAAAGGCAACCGAATAAAGACCGAGCGAATAAAGCCCCCAAAATTTCCCAATCAGGAAGCGATCAAGGTTATCGATAGACCAATTTGTGAGGTCGTTTGCCAGCGACTTCAAGCCGAAATGAATCAGCGCCCGATCTCCTCTCAGACGCGGTCGCAGCGTATGTCTGCAAATGGAATAGGTCGCAACCACTTTAAAAGCTGTCTGCACAGCATAAGCAATAATCAGGCTCCATCCCCCCCATCCCAAAATCGCCAATGTGGTTGCAACACCGCCAAAGCAGACGGTATAAGCAAAGACATGGATGATCTGGATACTTCTCATATGCAGATCACGTTGCAGCAGATTGGTCGATAGATTTCCCATTGCTTGCGGAATAATCAAAAAGGCACTCACCGTGAACATCCACACGAGGGAATCATCCCCAAACTGATTTGCGAGGAAGGGCGCCATCAGGCTGATAACGAGGGCGATCACAATGGCAATCGTCAGGGACCAGCCCAGCGCGAGGCTCACGTCGGCTGAACTGATTTCTTTCTTCTGTATGAGTGCGGCACCAAAACCACAATCAGCAAGAACCCCCCCCAGCGACAAAATCGAGAGCACTACCGCGAATTGCCCAAACGTTTCCGGCCCGAGTATTCGGGCCAGGGTGATCTGAACCAGCAGTTGACCCGCAATTTTCCCGACGGCGCCCCCCGCCCCCCAAAAGAGTGCCGTGGTGCTGCGTGATGAAATGCTATCTGTGGCCACTGGGTGAAATCCAAATATTGAGTAAGAGCTGTATGCGCATCAGACGACCGGTTTATGCGTGGTCAAAAAACGTTTAGCGGTATCCAACAAGCTTGGTCTCAGCCAGTGCAGTCACGCGACCAAAACCCTTTGCACTGATGACCCAACTGCGTGCAGTACGGTGGAACCCCGCTGGTAAAAAACAGAGTCCCAAGACAGCAAACCCGATGCCAATACCGACCCCTAGGATGGCTTCAGCGACGGCACGGGGTTTGCTCCGGTTCTGATTAATGTTTTGCCAGTAGGTTGTTGAGACGCGCAAGCCCCGCTCCAGCATATAACCCAAGGTTTGCCGTACAAGTGGCACTTCTTCGCTCACCTCCGCCGTATCGCACCAAATGAACTTGCCCCCTTGACCTTCGAACCACTTGAAAAAGTCGTGATCCTCGCCGCCCGATTGCGCGAGGCGCTCGTCAAAAGGTGCCGGTTGGCGCGATTTCACCCAACGCTCCTTGACCAGGGCATTGCCCGTGCGGCAAGTGTCACTCCCGATGAACGTCCCCGTGGCAAACCGGGGACGCTCAAAAAATCGGCTCTTGACCACCCATGCACGGGTGCCCGCCGGATACTGAGGGATAACCGGCCCCAGCACGGCATCGACTTCCAGTTTCGTCATGCACTCAACCAGGTCCGATAGCCAGTGACTGACCGCCCATTCATCATCATCAATGAACGCGAGCAACTCGCCGGCTGCGAGTGCTACGGTCTTGTTGCGTGCATACGCTATCCCCTGGGTTGGTTCTATTTCGTAGCGAACAGCAAGCGTTGGATGACGTTGGGCGGTCTGCATGATTACTTGCCTGGCCGAGGCAGATTTGTCGTTATCAACGACAATGACTTCGAACCTTGCGAGTGGAAACGTTTGCTTGGCCAGGCTTTCAAGCAGGTGCAGCAGCAACGCCGGACGCTTGTAGGTACAGATGCAGACGCTAATTTTTGGTGTGTTTTGCTCCGTCATACACTACGTTTTCCCAGTTGCGTAGCGCCCTGGAGCAAGCGCCAATATTCGAAAGGCAGTGGAAGGTCACACCTTCTTTACTTACCGCAATTGTTCATGAAGTCCAGATAGGCTTCCGCGAGCCCCGCCTTGAATGTGGTTGGCGCATGCCATCCCATCGCATTCAGGCGCGCCACATCCATCAGTTTGCGCGGGGTGCCATCGGGCTTGCTGCTGTCGAATTCCAGCTTGCCCGCGTAGCCCACCGTCGCAGCCACGGTTTCGGCCAGTTCGCGGATGGTGAGGTCGTGCCCCACGCCAATGTTCATCAGCGGCGGCAGGCCATCGTTGCGATCCTGCCCCAGTAGCGGGACGAACTTGTCGTCCGGCAGGTTCATCAGGTAGACGCAGGCGTCGGCCATGTCTTCGCTGTAGAGGAATTCGCGTTTGGGCGTGCCAGTGCCCCACACGGTCACGCTCGGCGCGTTGGCCAGCTTTGCTTCGTGAAAGCGGCGAATCAGGGCAGGGATGACGTGGGAGTTTTCCGGGTGATAGTTGTCGCCAGGGCCGTACAGGTTGGTCGGCATGACGGCGAGGTACTGGGTTTTGTATTGCCGGTTGTAGGCCCAGCACATTTCGATGCCAGCGATCTTGGCCAGGGCATAGGGACGATTGGTCGGCTCAAGCTCGCTGGTGAGCAGGTGCTCTTCCTTCATCGGCTGCGGCGCCAGCTTTGGGTAGATGCAGCTGGAGCCCAGGAACAGCAGGCGCTTGACGTCGTTCTTGTACGCCGCATGGATGATGTTGGTCTGGATCGCGAGGTTGTCGCGGATGAACTCAGCCGGATAGGTGTTGTTGGCGTGGATGCCGCCGACCTTGGCGGCTGCCAGAAAGACGTAGTCGGGTTTCTCGGCAGCGAAGAAGGCTTCAACGGCAGCCTGGCTGGTGAGATCGAGCTCGGCGTGGGTGCGGGTCAGGAAGTTACTGTAGCCCTTGGCGCGCAGGTTGCGCATGAGTCCGGAACCCACCAGGCCGCGATGGCCGGCAATGTAAATCTTCGCGTTCTTGTCCATGGGCCTATTCGTGATAGTCCATGGCCTTGTAGCCATGCTTCTTCACCAGCTCATCGCGCTCGGCGGCCTTCAGGTCTTCGCGCACCATCTCGGCGACCAGTTCGTCGAAGCTGATCTTCGGGGTCCAGCCGAGCTTGTTCTTGGCCTTGCTGGGGTCGCCCAGCAGGGTTTCGACTTCGGTGGGACGGAAGTAGCGCGGGTCGACGGCGACGATGCATTTGCCGTGGGCGTCGTAGCCCTTCTCGTCGACGCCCTGCCCTTCCCAGCGGATGTCCATGCCAAGTTCTTTTGCTGCGGCGTTGACGAAGTCCCGGACCGAGTACTGCACGCCGGTGGCGATGACAAAGTCTTCGGCCTGGTCCTGCTGCAGCATCAGCCACTGCATTTCGATGTAGTCCTTGGCGTGGCCCCAGTCGCGCTTGGCGTCCATGTTGCCGAGGAACAGGCAATCCTGCAGCCCGAGCTTGATGCGCGCCAGCGCACGGGTGATCTTGCGGGTGACGAAGGTCTCGCCGCGGATCGGGGACTCGTGGTTGAACAGGATGCCATTGCAGGCATACATGCCGTAGGCCTCGCGGTAGTTGACGGTGATCCAGTAGGCGTAGAGCTTGGCGCAGGCGTAGGGGCTGCGCGGGTAGAAGGGGGTGGTCTCCTTCTGCGGGATTTCCTGCACCAGGCCGAAGAGTTCGGAGGTGCTCGCCTGGTAGAAGCGGGTTTTCTTTTCCAGGCCGAGGATGCGGATGGCTTCAAGGATGCGCAGCGCGCCCAAGGCATCGGAGTTGGCGGTGTATTCGGGTTCCTCGAAACTGACGGCGACGTGCGACTGCGCGGCGAGGTTGTAGATTTCGTCGGGCTGCACCTGCTGGATGATGCGGATCAGGCTGGACGAATCGGTGAGGTCGCCGTGGTGCAGGATGAACTTGCGGTTGGTCTCGTGCGGATCCTGGTACAGGTGATCGATACGGTCGGTGTTGAACAGCGAGGTGCGGCGCTTGATGCCGTGGACTTCGTAGCCCTTGCCCAGCAGGAATTCGGCGAGGTAGGCGCCGTCCTGGCCGGTGACGCCGGTGATGAGGGCTTTTTTAGTCATAACGTTTTCGCTGGAAAGTTGTGGGCAGTTGGGTTATAGCGGCAATGTCGCCTATCAGGTTGCCGGAGTGGGATTGCCAATAATGCGCTCACGTCCACTCGGAGACATCGCCTTAAGTAAATCGCGTGTGAAAGCATCCTGTGTTTGATAGGCCTTGGCCTCATCAGCCTGAATGCTTGATATCCTGAACAACAGGCCATCGGGAATCTTTCCGGTGAGCCCATATTTCAATTGCTGAAGCTTCCACTTCACACCGCTCACTTCAACCGCATCACCCACAGTCCTCCAATACGTGATCGGCTCAATGCGTTGCCCCTGCGTGGCGATCAGGCGTTTGACTGGAATGCGGCTGTCACCAGTAGAAAGCGTGTCGGTGGCATTTTTCAGGATCTGGAAACCCTGCGCGGGGTAACAAATTTCCGGTTTGTGTACTTGCATGTCATCTGACTGATCGCCTCCATAGGCGATGGATAGCATGATGCGTTCGCCACGCGGGTTGACGTAGGTGCGCGACAGCGTCTGATTGTAGATTTTGGTGATCAGCGCTTCCTGCTCGGGGTTGGCGATTAGGGGAGCAATAGTTTCGTCGATTTTCCAGTCGCCGAACTGTTTTGGAATCAGCACTTCCAGATCGATTTTCGGTCCGGCGTCGGCGATTTTGTGGGTGGGCTTGAGCGCCAGTGCCATGCCCGCCGCAACAAACATGCACAGGCCGATGACCAGGTGTTTGAAGCTGATAAGTTTCATATCTTGGCCTCCAGAAGCCGGGGATCAGGCCTGCGCCCGGGTGCGGGGGCGATCGGGGAAGATGAAGCCCAGCACCCAGTCCAGCACAAACACAAACAGCAGGCCGATGACGAACAGCATGATGCCGGCAAAGCCATGCAAAAAACCCTGTCCGGCTTCGTCGCCCAGATGGTAGGTGACCAGCACCAGAACCATGACGCGCACGATGTTGGCGGCAAACGCAATCGGCAAAATGGCAGCCATGATGATGAGGTTGCGGGCGACACTGGTGCGCTGCATCAGGTACAGGTACAGCAGGCCCATGGCCGACAGGCTGAACATGGAGTGCAGGCCGGAGCAGGCGTCAGCCACCAGCAGCTGGTATTGCCCGACGGTGAGCATGACACCGCTGCGCGCGATAGGATAACCGGCTGTATACAACACCTGTTCGGCGATCACCGAAATGTACTGCTTGAGCGGGCCGGTGGCGGCATCGACCACAAAGCCCGGCAACGGGATCATGAACAGCAGGAAGAACAGCGCAAACCACAGGGCACGCACGGCGCGCACACCCCGCGTGATCAGCAGCGCGCCCAGAATGACCGGCACCTGCGAGCCGACTTCGAACAGCAGGATGTCCTGTGAGCGGCCCAGCGCATAGGCCAGCAGGCCCACGATCAGCAGCACCCAGCCGCTCGCCACCTCGCCGCGCGTGGGTGGGGCGCTGGCCTCATCCATGAACACGGCGCGCTGCTGCCAGATCAGAAACAGGGTGACAACCAGCACGATGGGGCCATGTGCATGGTCGTCCGAATTCCACAGGCCGTGCGCCAGCGTCCAGTAGGTGGGCACATACAGCACCAGCAGGCCGAGCACGATCGGCCACCAGGTTTTGAGGGGGGCCATAGCGTCGAGCGCAGACGCGCGCGGGGCAAACGTAGTCATGGGGTCAATCCAGGACGACGGCGCCGACCACTTGCGCACCGGTGAAAACGATTTTTTCTTTCAGCTCGGCCAGCGGGGCCAGGCGGCTGACGTTGCGGCGAGTGGCGATCAGCATGCCGCCGACACGCGCCGCAACCGGTTGGAAGTCCGAGCTGAGCTGCGACGGCGCAGTGTCCAGCAGAATGATGTCGTAACTGGTTTCCAGGCCTGAAAGCAGCGCACCAAACGACGGGCGCGCGAGCAACTCGGCCGGGTTGGGTGGCGGTGATCCGGCGGGCAGCACGCTCAATGTCGGAAACGATTTGATCGTGCGCACCTGCAGCGAGGGCACACGCTCGGCCAGGATGTCGGACAGCCCCATGCCGTTGCCCAGATTGAATATTTCATGTTGGCGTGGCTGCCGCATGTTGGCGTCGATCAGCAGCACCTTGCGCCCCATTTGCGCGAACAGCACCGCCAGATTGGCGGTTAGGTAACCGGCGCCTTCATCGGCGCGCGCGCTGCCGATCGCCAGCGTTTTGCGGCCATCGCGGAACCAGCGCAGCAGAAGTTCGGAACGCACCGTACGCAGCGCTTCGGCTTCCTTGCTGTAGGGATCGGTGGCGGCGGTCAGCTCGGGACTCAGATTGGCTTCCGAGGCGGGAATGGTGGGATATTCGAACTGGTGTGACAGCGCCTGCTGAATGTCGGCCTCGGTCACCAGGCCGAGCTTGAGCGCGGCCTCGCCAAAGCGCAAGTTCTGTTCCTGCTGCAGCTTGAGCACGCGCTCCATGTCCTGCGGCTTGAGCTTGCCGGCATCCTGCAGCAGCTTGCCGATGTTGGCTTCGGCGCGGATGCTCACTGCCGCTTCGGCGATGTGGCCTTGCTCACTAGGGCTGGAATACGAATTCATGTGAACCTCGACTTATACAGTATGGGTACGAACGTTCAGGCCATCGCGGGGCGGCTGCGACGGAACATGCGACGCAAAGCTTCCAGGCGGCGACCTTTTTTGGTGACTTCGGCAAGCACGGGGATCCCCAGCCCTGCGGCGATGTCCTGCCCGGAGCGGACGCGGCGATCCAGCAGTTCGACCACAAAACCGATGCCAATGCCCAGCAGTGTGCCTGCAAATATCGATAGCACAATATTCAGAAACACCCTTGGCCTGGAAGGACTGGTGGGCGCGACAGCCGGATTTAGAACGGCGATATCGGTTTGCGTGGACTGCGCTTCCATGCGGCTCTGGCCGTAACGCTGCAGGGCGGAATCATAGATCCGCTGAGCGTTCTCCAAATCGCGTGCCAGCAAGGTGGCTTCTTCGCGCTGCTGCTTCAGCTCCAGCACTTTAACCTTTTGCCGATCGAATGCGCCAGAGAGTTCGTTGAAGCGTTGGCGGGCCGCGCCGGCGGTGGCACCGACGCCGCGGGTGGCGGTGTTGAGTTCATTGGCGAGCTTGGCCCTGTAGCTGTTTACCTCAGCCTGCAGGCGAATGAAATCGGGATGATTGGAACCCACTCGATTGGAGAGCTCGGCCAATTTGCCTTCGCCTTGTGCAACTTGCGCTTTAAGGCTTTGCACCACCGGGCTGTTGATGACCTCCGGTAGGCTGGCGCTGTCACGCGTACGCGAACTCGCATCGAAAGCAGCCGACTGAGCGGCTACCATCTGCCCGGCCAGATCGGCCATGCGACGCGTTTCGACGTCCATTCGCTCTTCGGATTCCACCAGGCCTTTTTCGCGCTGGTACGCGGTTAATTTCTGCTGAGCCTGGTCGACTTTCTCGCGTAACTGGACAATCTGCTGATCGAACCAGGCGGCGGTCTGCTTGGCTGGTTCAAGGCGCAGATCAAGGCTAGTTTCAATGTATGACTTTGCAAAAGCGTTGGACA
The DNA here is from genome assembly GCA_019459325.1 of Thiobacillus sp. GTDB lineage: Bacteria > Pseudomonadota > Gammaproteobacteria > Burkholderiales > Thiobacillaceae > Thiobacillus. Next base: position 40,855 of record JAIBFA010000034.1, on the reverse strand, counting down.
TTACTGCAGAAAACTGCGGGTCGGCTCCGCTGAACGAGATCGTGATCACGCTGGATTCGCGTGAAGGCTCCACATCCAGTCTGGTCAGCAGCAGGTTGCCCAGCCACTGCTCAATGGTGCCTTTGCCTTTGGTCGCTCGCATGAACTGCTCGCGGGTGGCCGGGTTGTCCGCCAGTTTCAATTCGCTCACCACTTTTTGCGCAACGTTCGAACTCTTGATGATGTCGACCTGGGTCGCCATGTAGCCGGGGAACATTTGCGAGGGCAGAAACTGGCCGGTGAACGGATCCTTGCTTTTGGAATCGATGATCAGCGTGGTGGCGGCCGTATATTCCTTGGGCAGCCACAGGTTCACAGCCGCGGTGACAGCAACGGTGAGCAGCAGCACGCCGAGGATGATCCACTTGCGGGCGTTGAGAATCAGTAGGAATTGAGTGAAGTTCATTGCGGGTGTCCCTTAGAACAGGCTTTCCTTGACGTAGATCACGTCGTCTTTTTTGACCAGGTCGGCGAGCTGGGTGTCCAGTTGCTGCATGACGCCGTTGGCATCGCGGCGCAGAATCTTGATGCCACGCTGTGTACCCCGCGCAGTGACGCCGCCACCCATCGACAAGGCTTGCACCACGCTCATGTTCTGTTCCAGACGGAACGCGCCAGGCCGTTGTACTTCGCCGTAGATGTAGAACATGGGCTGGCGCGCCACGTTGATGATGTCGCCGTCCTGCACCAGTTCGTTGCTGGCTTCGCCGCCCGGCTTGAACAGCGCAATCACGTCGATGTCACGGTATTCGGGCTTGCCGTCGCGGGTACGCACCAGGGTGACGGTATCGGCGCCGTCGGCAATGATGCCGCCGGCAAGCGCCAGCGCATCCGTCACGCGGCTGACTTTTTCCAGCGTGTGCCTGCCCGGCCGATTGACGCGCCCCAGCACCGAAATCATCTGGCCGCGATACTGCACCACGTTGAGCGTGACGAAAGGTTCGTTGATGAAGCCGCCCTTGCTCAGGCGCTGCGCGATTTCGGCCTCGCCCTGGGCAGGGGTTACGCCAGCCATCCTGACGTCGCCAATCAGTGGAAACGAAATGTTGCCGCTATCGCCCACGCGCGCCTCGGTAGTGAGATCGGGCTGCCCGTACACCGTGATGCGCAACACATCGCCGGTGCCCATACGGTAGTCGTTATCCGCGCTCCACGCCGGCGCCGCCAGCAGCAACGCGCACATCATCAAAACACCATGCCACAACTTCGTCATTACTCTCTCCAATCGGCGGCCGCTGCACAGGCGGACCGCTCTACTGCCTCGAATTTTTCAAGGTGCAAGTTACAAGATTCAAGTTACAAGGGGATGTGGTTGCGCCCAGCATCCGTCCACCCCTTGATCCGCATCACAGGCGCGAAGCCATACTCGCTTGAATCTTGAATCTTGCAACCCGTCTCTCAATGCAAAACCCATACCTGTCCCATCTCGCAGTACGGCGACTAGAAATCAGCCCGCACGCTGACGAACACCGAATGAAACGTGTAATCGTTGACAGGAATGTTGGAATCCCGCCGCCCGCCCTGCAGACCAACATCGATCGTGGCCATGCGCACGGGAGCATAGCTCAGCGAGAGCGATCCGCTCAGGGTGTCTTCATCGCGCTGGACGAGACCGGGAATCACAAGGCCGGTTTCACCTCCGAAACTGAGATTCACGAAGCTGCCATTGGCACGCAGCTTAACCTTGGAGGTCAGCAGCCAGGCCGCACCCAGGCTGGTGCCAGTGTTCAACTGATAGCTGGCGTTCAGGTCGTCCGAGTTCCCGATTTCGCGATAAAGCGCCCAGGTCAGCATGGTCTTCCCGGTCGGGAAATAATCCGCCGAGACGCGCCCCGTCACCCCGGAGAAATCGCGTTGGGACTGGGTGTCGTTCTCGCGCTGGGTATAACCGATTTTGCTGCGCACCGTCAGCTTGCCGGTGAGGTTCCAGTCGCCCAGCAGGTTGTATTCGGTCTGCGTGTAGAGTCGGTCGATGTAGGTGACCGGACGATTGGGGTATTCACCATCCACTTGCCGCAACTGCCCGCGCAGATTGCTGCCCTTGCGTGTGGTGTAGCCCAGCGTGGCCGACACGCTGGTGTCTTCGTAATCCGCCGGCGCCAGCCCCGCGGTGCTGTTGGTCGAGGCGGCCGCAGCCGCGCCCACACCCACATTCCAGCGCGGATGGAACTGCCATTCGGCGTTGGCGAAGCGGTTTTCACGGGTGACCGTGTTGTTGACCGGCAAACCCAGCTGATCGCTGAGGCTGCTTTGGGTGACGCTTTCGGTTGCGCCCACCTGCCCCGACCAGTGGTTGCCCAGCCGCCAGTTCCAATTCAGCTGGTAGTCGGAGCCGTCGTAATCCAGATTGGAATAGCGGGAGAACCGCACCAGGTTCTTGCTGGCGCTGGCGATGACGCGCTGGCGACCGGGCTGCCAGTCCACGTCCAGCCCGGCGCTCAGCACGCCGTACTGGTCGGACAACTGCGGCACCAGCGCCTCTTCGCTCTGGGCCAGGCGATACAGGTTGCTGTCGTAATACCGCGTATAGGAGACGAACGGCCGGAAGGTGTCGCCCTCCTTCGCCATTGCCGGCAGGGCCAGCAACGCACCCAGTGCCACGCACGACAGCCGGATTTTCACCAGAAACTCCACTGCCTGGTGGCCACCACATACGCACCGAGCAGGCCGTTGGTGGCGGCATGCGCGACGATGGGCGCCCACAGGTTGCGGGTGCGGATGTACAGCCAGCCGTAGGCCAGGCCCGCGACCAGCCCGGCGAACCACTGCAGATGTTCGACGGCGAACAGCGCGCTGGCGATCAGCAGCGCCTTGAGGCCGATCCGCGCCGGATCGAGCGCCAGAAAATCGGACTGCTGCACCCAGCGCTGCACGAACGAGCGCCAGAACAGCTCTTCCATGACCGGCACCACCAGCGCGGCGCCGGCGATGCGGAAAGCCACCAGCAGCCAGTCGATCTGGCCGGCCTCATCGGTAGGGTTGTAGCCTTCGCCCATCTCGCCCATCAGCATCCAGCCGGCGTCGAGGTTGACCCACAGCACCAGCACCACAATACCCACCCCCAGCGACAGCAGCAGATGCCGCAGCGGCAGGCCCCAGGATTTGAGTTCGGTGTAATGGCGCCACAAGACCGCCAGTGCCAGCGCCACCAGCCCGGCCTTCAGAGGGTATAACCAGCGCACGTCGAAACCCGGTGCCCAGTCGGGCAGCAAGCTTTCCAGCGCAAGCAGGAGGATATACAGCCCGAACGGCAGGCTGCGGACGAAAATTGGGGACATGAACACGAGTTGAAAGCTCAGGAAGCAAGGCTCAAGCGGCATGACCCCAAGACAAGCGGGCGGCTTTCTGCCACCCGCGAATATCTTGTGTCTTGTATCTTGCCCCTTGCCCTCTTTGATTACTTCAGACCGGAAACGCCCTTGCTGATCGCTTCGGCGTCTGCATCAGGGGTGGCGTCCGCAGCCGGGGTGGCAGCAGGCTCGGCAGGTGCTGCTGCCGGAGCGGCCACTTCCTTGCCCGCGTCGGCGAATTCACCCACGTATTCGATCTTGGCAACAGCCTTCAACGCATCCAGTTCGGCCTTGGCAGCCTTCTGGCGCGCCTGCGTCTGCAGCAGACGCGTGATCGCCGGCTTGGCCTGCTCCAGCGTCACTGGCTGCGTCTGCGAATCGGCCAGCACGATCACCATCAGACCATCCGGCGCGTTCACAACCATCGCTTGGCCGTCCGCCATTTTGGCCAGTTGGGGCAGCATTTGCAGTGGGAGCTGCTCGGCCGGCTTCACGCCCTGCGCGACTTTCATCGGCAGATTTTCAGCCTTCAGCCAGGCGGCAAAATCGTCCAGGGTTTTGGACGCGCCCAGCTGCGCGCGAATGGCATCCTGCTTATCCTGCGACGCCTTGATCGAGACTTCCTGCAGACGATAAATCTTGCGCTTAGCGAACAAATCCGGATTCTTGTCGAAATAGTCCAACACCTCTGCATCGGTCGGCACGGCAGGCGTGCCCAACTTGCGGCTCATATAGGCCTCGGCCAGAATCTGGCGGCGCGCCGCGTCCAGCGCCTGCACAACGACTGGATCGCGATCCAGCTTATCGCTCAGCGCCTTTTGCAGAATCACTTCCTGATCCACCAGGCTGCGTACTACTTGCAGCGAAGCCGCCTTGGTCTGGTCCTTGTCGAGATTGGGGATGCGCTGCAGCGCGTTGTTCACCTGATGCACCGTAAGCTCGGTATCGTTGACCTTGGCTGCGACCTGGGTCGCGGCCTTTTCGCCACCTGCTGCTGGCTCCTCTTTCTTGTCGCCGCAACCGGCAACCAGCGCAGCAATCAACAACGGCAGATACAGCTTCTTGATACCTTGCATGTTTGTCTTCCTCAAATCAGGGTTATTGGAAATTATGTGGTACGAATGTTACATCAAGCGCACAGCCTAGTAGCACACGCAGAAAACATGCCAAGGGCAAATCCGCTAAAAATTTCCTATGCAGGGCACAAACGATTTTATGCGGCCGCGCATTTCAGAGAGCCAATCCCCCTGCCCGTCACGCAAAACCGCCCAACTGAAGTCAGAAGTGGAATTTTCTCGTAATCTAACCTGAGAAGGCTCCCTCCGAGTGCTTGCGCCAAGTGTAGATGCTTTGTTCGCTGATCCGGTGCTTCTTGGCCACTTCGGCGACCGAACTGCGGTCGGCTTCGCGCAGGATTGAGACGATCTGTTACTCGGTAAAGCGACTCTTTCTCATGACTTCCTTTCTAGAAGGAAGTCATCTTCTCAAGTTTCAGTTGGTCCGAAAATCGCCCTACAGGTCAACGTCGCGGGGACAACTGACTTATACGACTGGCCCAAGCCTGAAGTACAACCGCCTCAAAACGGTTCACAAAGCCCTTCGCATCACACAAGGATGAACCGGCTAGCTGACCACGCAACGATCTGCGCAGACGGTCAAGTCCTGCAACATCGGTAGCCCGCGCCCGGGCATTTGCAACCAACGCCTCGGACGTATCGGCCAGCCAATCGGTAAGCCCCGCCGCCTTTAGCAACGAGGCGCCAACCCGACCCGCATGGTGTTTCCCCACCAGCGACAATACCGGCACCCCCATCAAAAGTGCCTCACAGGTGGTCGTCGTGCCGTTGTAAGGAAAGGTGTCGAGGGCAATATCCACCTTTGCATAGAGAGCAAGGTGCTCCTGGCGCGTGCGGGTGTGCCCCAGCAGATCAATTCGCTCGGTACCGACGCCGAGTTCCTGCAAGGAGGCGCTCACGCTAGCCCTTACCGTAGCATCCGTCAGCGCTGGGCATTTTAGTAACAAGTGTGAATTGGGCACCTGCTTCAGCACCGCGGCCCACAACTGGAGTACGCCACGATTGATCTTGCTGAAATTATTGAAGGAGCCGAAGGTGATATGGCCATTGGTCAAAGCCGGCAACGGTGCCACCTCAGGCGTATTCGGATCCGGCTGATAACAAAGAAAACAGTCGTCCAGGCGCAGCATTGCCTCGCTGTAATATGCCTCCTCGCCCGCAGGGTCAGCAATTCTGTCGGTGATCCGGTAGTCGATCGTGTTCAGTCCGGTGGTGTTCGGATAGCCCATCCAGGTCATCTGGACCGGCGCGGGTTTGGCCGCGAAAATCCCCAGGCGGTTGTTGGCAGTATGGCCCGACAGGTCGACCAGAATATCGATGCGGTCATCGCGAATGAGACGCGCGGCCTCCCCATCCGACAGCTTGTCGATGTCGCGCCACCCATCCACTGCCGCCTTGAGGCGCTTCGTGGTCTCGTCCGGCGTAGGCAGGTTGGAATAGCACCAGACGTCGAACCGGCTGCGGTCATGATGCCTCAGCACTGGCTCGATGAATGAGGCCACGGAATGCTCCCTGAAGTCAGGCGACAGGTAGCCTACCCTGAGACGCCGCCGCGGATCTTGATCGAGTTCAATCGGGTCAATAAGTAAAATCCTGGTCCGAGCGATCCGGCCCCACTCAAGATGTTCCTTGAACACCGTGGCCGCATCCGCATCCGGTAGGTAATTAAGCAGCATCAGCAAATTGGAACGGGCCTGCAGGTCGCCGGGCGTGGCCGCCAGACATTGCCGATAACAGCGCTCGGCTTGCTCGAAATCACCTTGACCCTGGTAAGCACTGCCAAGGCTGTTCAGGGCAACACCCAAACGCGGATTGATTTTCAAGGCCGTCTCGTAGGCGGTGATGGCGTCCTGCGAACGCCCCATAGCCTGATAGATCGTGCCCAGATCGCTGTGGATTTCAGCCTTGTGCGGCCAGATTGCGATAATCTCGTTCAGCACCTGCACCGCAGCCGGCCAGTCGTAAAGCGCGATATAGGCATGCGCCAGGGCTTCCATCGCCTCAATGTAATTCGGAAGCAACGCGATCGCCCGCTTGAACGACTGACAGGCCTCCTCGAACCGGTTCTGGCTGCGCAGCGCAATGCCCAGATTAAAGTGAGCAACCGCCAGTTTCGGATCCAACGCCACCGCCTGCCGGCAATAATCCGCCGCAAGCGCATTGTCGCCACGCAGTCCCGCGATCACGCCGCATGCAAGCCGGGCATCGGCGTCCAGGCGATCCGCTTGGCAAATCCCCTGGTAAAGCGACCACGCCTCGTCATACCGCTTGGCCTGAAAACTCGTCAGCGCCTTCTTTTTCTTAGTCCGCAACAGAATGTTTTTATTACTCACACCCCCTCCATCACACTTTCTCCCGGATAGCCTCTCTGGCCATTATGCCAACGAGGGGGAATAAACGACGATCGCGCCGGAGGCTGCGCCATGCATGTACATGAACGAGCCATCCTATAGATAATCCGGACTCGACAAAGTAAGCCGCCCACAAGCGCTTTCCGGATACAAAAAAGCCGGGGACGAATCCCCGGCTTGGCGAATTTCAGCCTGGTCGGATGATCAGAATTTCACCGCAATGCCCGCTGACATCAGGTCGATGTCGTAGTCTTTCCTGTCGAAGCGCTCCCATTCGGCACGCAGGCTCAGGTTATCGAGCAGTGCATAGCTGACACCGATACCATAGTTGGGTTCGTAGCTATCGTCACCACTCCTAACTGCGAGTCCGGTACCATTCTTTTCACTGATATCGGCGAGCATGTAGGCGGCGCCCAACTTGCCCATGATCGAGAATCTCTCCGTCAGCGGATAGCTGAGCACGGCAGCCAGAGCCCAAGCATCAGTATCTAAGTTGGTAGTAACCGTCCCTGTTGTGGCCGTCATGTCATTCAGGTTGGCATATCCGCCTTCAACACCCAAGTATTTGTTGAACTGGTACCCTGCGTAAACTTTCCAACCTTCGGTGCGGGTGTTGGCAGAATCAGCGTCCACACTGTGGTATTTCGACTGGCCGAAGTTCAGGCCGCCGTACCAGCCGTCGAAGTTGATGCCTGCCCACTCGCTCTCGCCATACTCTTCCAGCGACCCGGGACCCGGATCCAGCACCCAACCCATCGACAGGGCGAACATATTCTGGTGCATATTGAACTCGACGCAATTGAGGATGCTCTGCTGGCAATTCGACTGGCTATGGGAAGCGGCGTACAAGTAGGTGCCGGTCACTTCGAGGTTGTCGTTGGCTTTGTAGGTGAAACCAACCGTGTAATGCCTTTCGACGGTGGCCGGTGCCAGCAGGTTGAAGGTCAACTGGTCGTCGGAGATTGTCGTCTTGCCGTAGTTGTAGCCGGCGCGCACCTGCAGGCGATTATTGACACCATACTGGACACCCAACTTATAAGCCGTCGCGTCCTTCCAGCCAAAGCCCATGCCCGCGTCATTACCTGTTTCCTTGCTTGGATCCTGAATGGATGGAATGCCAAAACTGAGAGGAAAGGAAGGCTCAGTGATGGGCCCCAGGTTGCCAATCGAAGCCACGTCGCTGTAATTGATTCGAACAACATCGGCAGCAATGATCAGATTTTTCGCAGGTTTGAACGCAATGCCAATGCCATAGTTTTCAGGAATATCGAAATCGCCCTGTTCGGCAAACAGGCCGCGGTACTTGTCGAACTTGGTCATGTAGGTCTTCGACGCATAGGTGAGGCCCACGGAGAGCTTGTCGTCCATGAAGTTGCCCAGCCAGCCCAGGCGGATGCCAGCACCATAGCTGTAGTCAAAGCCATTGCCCGTGATGTTGTCCCGGTCTGCAACAATAGTGTAGCCAAAGCTTTCAAAATAGGGGAAAGCTTCCAAGCCATAGGCCCGGAAGCGGGTCTCGGCCAATATCAGCGAGGCGCCAACCGCATGGTTCTCGTTGACCTTGTAGGCAACGCTAACGGGCACCAGCAACTGCATCATGTCAATGCCGAGTTTGTCGGTAGGGGATGGGTTCAGCGTAGCCGGATCCGTATCCGGAACAAATTCCGCATTAAAGGAAAAGAAGTTTTGCGGATAGGTGGTATTCATACCGCCGTTCCCCACCACCGCCAGCGCGACGTGCAGTTTGTCGTTGAGCGGCATGCTGAAACCCATTTCCGGCATCAGGAAATATTTTGCATCGCTCTCGGTATCCCCAATGAAAGCAAAAAACCTGTTGCCACCCGCAGGGGTCCCCACCGTGGCATGCCGCTCCGGGTTAAAAACGGCCATTCCAATATCGCCGCGCATGCCGGTATTTACGGCATTGGCCGGGTTGGCCGCGGTTGACAGGGAATCACGACCATAGGCAATGCCGACGCCACCCATCCCCTGCGAGCGGAAGCCGAAACCGGGCAGAAAATAACCGTTAGTGGCGTGGGCCGGGAACGCGGCCAAGCAGGCCGCGACCAGCGCGGTGTGCTTCAATAAGAAACGCATAAACTCCTCCATTATGATTGTGGTATGTAATTTCAAATTACGAGGAGGTGCTTAATCTGAATGCCCCATCCCACGCAAAAAACTGGTGCAATTTTACTAGCCAACCGGCAAACGCACTATATATTCAAAAGCGTAATTTTATTTATGGTCGGTTGCAAAAATCCAACAAATCACCTCCAAATCCCTCGAAGGCTCGGTGTCCCAGAGTAATCTGATGAATTACAACCTTACGCCACTCGGCCGCTTCACCCTGCGGCTGAGCATCATAGATGGCGCATCACATGTATTTATCTGCCCGCTTCAATTTTGGTGGTTCACTACCATTTCTGGGGCAGCGCTTAGCACGTGGTCATTGCAGGGGCGTAGCAGCGCAAAAATCAGGAAGTGCTCAACGATCAAATAACCGAATTGACTTCCGCTGCTCCGCGCTCGCGAATTTCGCCGTTAAGCGAGCGCGCATGCCACCAAAAAACGCCAGCGATGCACAGCACAAGCAAGCCTGCAAAAAATAATAAACTATCACCCAATACGGCATACAGCCTCATTGACCAGAACAGCGCTGCGGCGGCACCTGCAGCCATCGCGAACCACCACCAAGTCAAAGGGGGCTCCGAATCACGCATTAAACTCGATTGCATACCGGGCAAAGTTATCCCTAACGTAACGAACAATATCCCCGCAGCCCCCAGGTACAACGTGCTGTCATCCACAGTGATCTGGATATACCTGGTGGCCAGATAAATCATTAGAACCAACGCGGATGCAAACATGAGCAGCCGTGTCGTTTGTCTTGTAATGCTGGACGACTTTTTGTAAAGATGCATCAAGGATGCAATCGATAGCAAAATGCCCAGATAAAGCAATCTGATTTCTTGCGTAACACCTGACGGATAGACAAAAAGAAAAGCCAACGCAACAACCATCAAGATACCTGTCGCGCCACCTGTCACCATCCATACTGCAACGCTTGGCCCATGCAATGACTGAATATTTTCGATCCGGCGAAATTTTTGCAGCGGAAACAGAATAATTCCAATCAGAATACTCACTGACAAGACCAGCATATTTTTGTATTGTGGAAACACATCTTTGACAAATTGATAAGGAATCGACTTATGCAAATGTGAAGGATCTAGCGTCACATGCTTCCCATATTTTCGGGACGCCGCCAGCGTGAATATGCCATGGACATTATTCATGTCCTTCTGATAAAACACCTCGTATGGAGAGCTAGGGGGCAGGCCATAACCAAATAAATATCTGACAGGCAACTTCAATACCTGGCTTCTAAGCGCCTGTGCGAATTTTCCATCCCTTGCCTTCTTGGTTAGAACAAATGCATAGCGATAGGGGCTCTCAACTGATGCTGTATCGGGCACCACACTCCATGCACGATCCAGAAATTCAGCATCCGACATTCCGGCATTATTCAGAGCAGTCCAGACGCTGAAAAATTGCCTTAGAAACACTGATTCCTGTCTCGAAAGCAATACCAGAACACCGTCCTCATCCAGGGTCTGCCAGTACGACAGGATACTTTCCTGATTAAGAAATCTCTGCTCGCCCAGATTCGAACTTACCCAACCTTCCTTCCCTTCATGCCCTGACGAGAGAACGATCATATCAACAGGCAATTTGATCTTTTCTTCCGCGTTCAAAACGGGTTGTTGTAGCAGCACGACAGATTTCCGTATTAATTCGATACCGCGCACAGGCATAAGGGACCAATCATGCGATCCGTACAGTCCATAAAGACTTCGCACGTCCCGGCCAATTGCTCGCCAGGCCATATCACTTGGAGCAATACCAATATCAATGATGGACTTCGGCTGCACGGCATCGTGAATTGCCATTGCCAATGGAGCTTTCTGCTCCCACCAAGCGTTATCGTAGCTGGCCAATTCACCCGTAAGCACCAAAGCAGCTGAGCTGCCATTCGTGTACAACCATGCGGCACGTTCATCAGAACTTAATGGGTACATTTCCGACATCCCTGCCGGACCCCAGATTTTTGTACCTGCATTCCTATCAACAATATTTTCCGGCCCGGCCTTGCCGTAATCCAATATCCATCCCATTGAGGTTGGCATGACTTGATAATGCTTGCCTTGAAAAACTGCGAATGCAATAAAACCAACAATTAATATGTATGCGACACGTTGAACTCGCTTCAACAATTGAGCGACGTAAAGCGCAGCAGAAAAAACACAGGCTATCAAAATCGCCACCAGCGGATCCATGTTCAGATAACTGATGAATAAATACCCGAGAGCCAAGCCGGCTACGATACCTATTGCAGACAACGCAAGGTGCCGCTCCCGCACAATGACAGACCAGAAGAAAATATAGGCCGATAATTGAATGATGATGACCAATAAAACAAACAAAGATGGGCCTAGCGATGCTGCGTACAGGTACACGAGAACACACGCCAACATCGCAAATGCACCGAATATTGAAAACGCCGGCAGGATTCCAGTACTAACGGATGCGGGAGAAGGTAAGCGTGCGATTCCAGCAGACAGAAACAGCCCCACAAGCGCCATTCCAAACGGCAACAAATAAAAATAAAAGTCGAAAACGGAAGTCAGTGCGATAGAGTGGGAAACTGTAAACAGCCCTACCACACACGCCACACACACCACGAAAAAAAGATTCATGTCGAGAACAATCAAAGATTTCTGATAAACACCATCATGCTTATGTTCAGCAATATGTGAGCAATAGCCAATCCTAAGATATTCCTTGTTTTTAGGGCGACAATGTCACCCAAAATGCCCAGAGTAAGCGTTAATCCAATTGCTCCCCACAATGTCAGACATCCCGTGAGCTGGGTGATCTCAGTTATATGCCCCAAATACCAGAGCGCATTCTGGACGATGATGGCGAAGATCAACGGGCTATATCGGGCAAGCCCAAGCAAAATAAAACCGCGCGTGGTGAGATCGGTGCCTGCCGCAATCATGCTCATACTGAGTAGAAGTGTCATTGCATCTTCTGTACTTGCTTGTCGCAACCCATGTTGAGCGATGAAGGGGTCGTTGCTGCAACTTATAAATGCTATCAATGCCAGGCTATAAAGTAGGCAGCCAAGAATTGTCGTCTGGAGTAAATTCTTAGTTGTTATACCCAGTTGATCGAAAGGCAGGCGCAATCTCTTTTTTGCCCACCAATACAACACAACAACCGTGGTAAAAAATTGCCATGATGCGCCGGCCAGTGCTGACCATATCGGGTCTCTTGGCAAGGGGAGCAACTGCATGGCTGTAACAAACCATGCCAGAAATATTCCCAGGCTACAGATTCCCAGCATGCCAAGAACTATGTTGATGTTTGCGCTGACAGACAGGTTTTGGTAAAGATTATTTCTCATCATCCATTTAGCTTGGGTGGCCGTTTAACGAATAGAACTCAATCCTGGGCACGCATGAATCGCCCAAAATCCGTTCAAATGTTGGCATTGAAGTCCACATGAGCCAATTTAACGGGGTACTAACCGAATGCCCATAAAGAATCGGCACATAAGTGCCGATTCCAAAGCGCTCCAAAAAAGATAACTCAGGCCGATCTGCGCCGGCGCACCGCCATGCCGACCAAGCCAACGCCTAATAGCATCATGGCGTAGCTCTCCGGTTCGGGCACGGTGGCCACATAGTCGGAGTGCCCGGTCGGGTTGACGTAGTCGAGGATGCGCATGCCGTCGGCGCGCAACACATAAGCAAAGCCGGCATAAGCATTACTGTGCCACACCGCCCCGGCCGTGCCGGCCTCGACGATGGTCACGTCCCACACCTCGGTACTCTCGCCGGTGGTGGCGTTGAAGTCAGTGCGCATTTTTCGCGTCTTCCCGTCAGACTCGAACGAATCCGCTGATACCCACACGCCTGCGGGCAGCACCCCCGCACCAAGGAAGGATACATCGTTCTGGAAGGCGGGATCGAGCGTTCCACCCACACCCTCAACGATCGATTCCGGGTTGGTGTTGTTGCCGACCGCATGGGCTTCGAATACCTGCTGGTCGCCCCCTGGGGTAGTGACGTTGACTGTGTAGTCGCCATAGCTGCGCATGACGAATCCGGGTACGAGCTGAGTAGAGGAATAGATCGGCGTTCCGCCAAAATCGAAATACACGTCCATGGCGAAATCGAAGGTGACCTGGCCAGCCATCTGCGCCAAGCCGCCGGGGTTGGGCGTCAGTACCGAACCACACCAGCCCTTGGCATCGGAGACGGTATAGGGTTTGAAGTTGATCCGGGTATCGTAGCTTTGGTCAGGGTTGACTTTAGTAGTGTCGCGATACTCGAACTTATCGTAATAGCCGAAGGACATGTCCTGCTTTGCGATGTGGTAATTGCCGGCGGTGTCGATCAGCATTTTGTTAAAGGTGCTGTTCGTCGGCGTAGTGTAGCCCCACTTGTAGAAGTTGACCCCGCCGTCCATGTTGGCATTGGCGAAGGTAGTCATATCGCCCAAATCCCCTACCACATTGCTGGCCGGGTCCGAAGTCAGATAGTCGGGCGTTTTGGTCACTACGTGCTGCCTTTGGCCGATGCTGCTGGCGTCGAAGCCCGCGCCGACCTGGAAGTCGTTGGCGCCAACCGTGTAGCCGTTGACAGTGGGACCTTTATAGCCCCAGTCGTTAAAGGTGATAGTGCCGGTCGAGCCACCATAGGTCGCGGCATCGATCGTGGTTGCCCAGACACCAAGATCGGAATCCCAAGTGGTCGCCGCAAGCGCGGGGCTGGCGCAAAGCGCGACGGCCAACACGGTTAGCTTGTGCTTCATGTTTATTCTCCAGGAACCTAAGGAATCCCCATCAGTGCGCACAGTGCAAGGCACTCTGTACGACTGAGCGGGTTGCGCACCATGAGCGGTAGCCCGCGTATAGGCGCAAAAAAATACGGCGGTTGCCCGCCGTATCCTTAACCCTTTCCAGCCAGAACCCAGCCGGAAGCGTGGTCAGCCCGGAACATGCTCCGGGCGTGAACACTCAGGCCATCAGCTTGCGGCGGCGCACTGCGAAACCGACCAGGCCCAGACCAGCCAGCATCATGCCGTAGGTTGAAGCCTCGGGCACCAAGCCAGCCGCGGTCAGATTGAAGTGGGCGTTGTAGCCGGGGAAGGGGGCCTCCTCCATGCCAGGAGCAAGGATGGCGGTAAGGCTGCCGTTGGAATTGATGTCCCACACGTTGACGACATTAATACCGCTGCTGGAACTCCAGGCAAAGTCGATCAGGCCGGCCATCTGGTTTGCCCCCACCTGGAAGTGGATGGTGCCATCGTTAACATTCGCGCCGGCATACGGAGCCTCAGTAGTCAAGGCGCCAGTCGCGACGTTCAGGGCGTAGGAACCGGCGGTGGTGATCAGTGTTCCGTTGCTAGCCGTCCAGTTAAAACCAAAAAACGTCGCAGCAGAGGACACGCCCCAAGTGCCGGCCGCCATGTCAACGAAGCCGCTGATGGAGTTGTCGGTATTGACTGGGCCGCCGCCGCCTGCCGGATCGTAGTCAAAACCTTCATTAACATTCATTTGGAACGTGCCACCGGTGGCAACCGGAGCAGCCATGGCAGCGGAAGAGGCCAGAGCCAGAGCCGCAACAGCAGCGATTTTAGTCATTGTGAATTTCATTTTTTAAATCTCCTCATGTAGATAGGTATCGATCGATCAAACAGCTACATCCTCCTGCCACACGGTGCAAAACTCTTTCACCGAATAAATCCCTTCGCGGCGACCCATACTTAGCAACGGACGTACCAGCATTGCGACACATTTGCTTATGGCCTTTGCAATCAAGCATTTAATAAATGAATTTGGTTGCTTTGCATGAGCCATCTAGTAGGGATGAACCATCCGTGTAAAGAATTCCGACAAAATTCTATGAAGAAAATCGAAAACCAAGACTGATTTAGGCAATATTTTTGGCGCCGCCCCTGACGGAATTGAAACTTAATTGTTATTTATCAGTTACTTGGTAATTACGTACCGCATGAAAACACATGTGTAAATTTTATCGACAAAATGCTTTTGATCAATTTATTTAATTGATCCATAAACATTGTTTTTGGCGGTTCAAGGAGACGGCAACGCTCGTGAACCTGAGGTGAGGCGGGGTTCTACTGATTTTTGACCAGGTCGCACGATCGGGACCCGGGGCCATGAGCTCAGTCACCGCCAGAGGGGCGTCGGGTGCCGCCCGAGCAAAGCCCCTTGCCCGAGCCCTTGCCGCGGCCACGCCCTCTGCACTCAGTACGCGTTCTGGTCGCGCCAGACGACGGCGAGGGTCTTGCCGATGATCATGAGGTCGAACACCAGCGACCAGTTGCGCATGTAGTCGATGTCGTACTGGACGCGGGCGCGCATCTTGTCGAGGGTTTCGGTTTCGCCGCGCAGGCCGTTGACCTGGGCCCAGCCGGTGATGCCGGGCTTGACCTTGTGGCGCAGCATGTAGCCCTTGATGAGCTTGCGGTACTGCTCGTTGTGGGCGACGGCATGGGGACGCGGCCCGACGACGCTCATGCGGCCCTGCAGGACGTTGATGAACTGCGGCAGTTCGTCGAGCGAGGTGCGGCGGATGAAAGCGCCGAAGCGGGTGATGCGGGGGTCGCAGCGGCCAGCCTGCTTGATGATGTCGCCATCGTCGCAGACGCGCATGGAGCGGAATTTGTAGACGAGGATTTCCTGGCCGTCGAGGCCGTAGCGGCGCTGTTTGAAGATGACGGGGCCGGGCGAGGACAGCTTGACGCCGGCGGCCAGGATGAGCAGCAGCGGCCAGATCATCAGCAGGATGAGGCCGGCGATGACGACGTCGCTGATGCGCTTGCCGATGCCGGAAACGCCGAGTGTTGGGGTTTCGGTCAGCGCCACCACGGGCATGCCGTGTATATGATCGACCCGCGCCTGGATGAGGTCGGAGACGAAGATATCCGGCACGAAATAGACCGAGGTGGTGGTGTCGCGCAGGGCGTCGAGCAGGCCCAGGGTGCGCGGCTGTGCGGCCATGGGCAGGGTGATGTAGACGAGGTCGATGCCGTTGCGGTTGACGTATTCCGGGATGTCGACCAACTTGCCGAGCAGCTTTTGGGGGTCGACGAGTTCGGTGCGATCGAGGGTGCGGTCATCGAAGAAGCCGACCACGTCGACGCCCAGCGCACTGTCGTTGGCAAAGCGGCCGCGCAATTCGGTGCCCAGATGCCCTGCGCCCACGACGATGGCACGGCGGCGCCCGCCTTCCAGCAGCAGCAGGCGCGGCAGGATCTTGCGGACGACGCGGTGCGCCAGCCACATGGCAACGGGGGTGGCAAGCATCCACGCCATCACCAGGTTGGGCGGGAACCAGTCCAGGTAGCCGGTGGAATAGCCGAACAGTAGAATCAGCCCGGACAGGAAGAACCAGGGCATGACGACCTCGTTCCAGAAGGCGCGCAGGGTGACTTCGGGCCATTTTCCGGGGAAAGTCAGGGTGAAGACGATGAGGGCGAGGATGGGATACGGCCCGCGAAAGGGCTCGCCGAAATACAGCGTGCAGCCGATCAGCACCAGGACGGCCACGAAAGGGTCGAGCAGAATCTTGGTGAGCGTTACAACGGAAAGCTGCTGTCGGAACAGCCACTGATTGTGGTTAGTCATCACTCCAGATACGTCGTCACGGTGGGGGTTTCCCGTGGCCTGTGGGCAGGCGCGTTATTTATCGGTTTTCACCCTGCATGATACCGACAGGGCACGGCCATTATCCAACAAAAGTACCAGATAGGGGTTAACCATAATTGAATCGGCGGGGACCCCAATAAAAAGCGGCTTTCTTGCGAAAGCCGCTATATATATAACGACTGGAACGGGGTATCAGACAGACGCGCGGGTGCGTCTCCGTGCCATGAAACCGATCAGGCCCAGGCCGGCCAGCATCATGGCGTAGGTTTCGGCTTCGGGGACGGCGGTGACCAGCACATTGTCGAACTTGGCGTAATCGCCCTCGCCGTTGTCCATCCAGAATGCGATCCAGACTTCGGACTGGTTGTTGGCGTCGTTTCCAAGCAAATAGGATTCACCGGTCCAACTGCTGCTCCTGCTGGCACGCAGCAGTTCGGTCCAGTTGCCAGCCGACCACGGCATGCTCGTCCTCAGATCGGCGAAGCAGCCTGTTTCACCCTCGCCGCTGCACGCCCCGAAATCGGCGATCGGCCCCACGTGGTAGCCCACGACGAAACGGTCGCTGGTGGAGTTGACCAGGAAAGTACGCCAGTCAAAGCTCAGGTTGACGCTGCTCATGCCGGTCGTGTCGATCCTGAGCAGCATGCCGGCGTCGTCTTCCACCCGGCCGGTATGGGTGTTGTTGCTGCTCAAGATCCCGCCGAACTGCTGCACGGCCAGATCAGCATCGATCGTGCCGTTGTCCGGCGTCTCGAAGCGAGCACCATACCAGACCTCGTTTGCACCCTCGGAAATCGTGGGGATGCCGGCATTGACCGGATCCAAGAACGGATCCCAAGTGGGGAAACTGGTATACCCCTCGAAATCCTCACTGAATAAAGTAACGGCCTGGGCGGTACCGGCGCCAGACAGGCCGAACAGCAAGGCAAACGCCACCAGCCTGGTCTTTGCTCTTGGTTTGTCGAACGAAACGCTCATACAACCCTCCTCCTCGTGTTTTTTATGTATTAGTCATAAGCAGATTTAACGCACCGAGTCGATAGCAGCACAAGCTATCAACAACGCGTCACGAGCCAACAATAAAATCACGGCAGGAAGATAAGCAATACGAATGCCAATTCCATGTATTTAATTTATTCACTTGTACTATCAACCACCTGAATAAAATTAAAATAATTTATCCACAGAACCATGGCCATATATTCCGTGAATGTAAAAAATTCCGACAGCCGTCGAATATGCCCTGAGTACATTTCATTGTTAGACGTCAGCCGGATCTGGAACTGGGCGGAATTCTGCTTGATCGACCATGCACCAAAAGAAAACGGCCCCCAATCGGGCTAGCCGTTACGTTAAACTGTTGATTCCCGTCTTCGGACGGACCTAAAATGCGCTCCATATCTATGATGTGGAGCGCATTTTGTCCAAGAAGAAATCGTCTTCAGGAAAATGGCCTTGGCGGCACCCGCCAACGGCTGCCGGCATCCAGGTAAACCACTGCAAAAACCCCCTGTGCGCCAACTTCGGCGTGCCCCCGAAGGACAGCCCGCGCATTCCTCGCGGGCGTCCACCTGTGGGCTTCGTTCCTCCGCCGCCGGGCCAAGGGGACTACATTGTTGGCGCCCATGGACGTGATGAGCCGACCCTTCAATGCGAACTATGCAATGAGCGCATCCCCATGCAGAGCAACCTCGCGATCGCCGAGGAACTGCTGCGCATCAGTGCCTACCTCGAGCCACCCAGCGGCCCGGCATGCACCAACGACGAGTGCGAGTTCTACGACGTCCCTATAACCAAGGCGCCCAAGAACTACGTGCGGTTCGGTACCTCGACCCACGGCACCCCGCGCTACCGCTGCAAGGCCTGCAAGAGCGTCTTCGCTCACGGAGGCAAGGCGACCCACCGGCAGCGGGAAACCCATCGCAACCGCGACATCTTCGAGCACCTAGTCAACTCCGTCCCGCTGCGGCGAACCATCAAGCTCCTCGGCATCACGCCGGGCACCCTGTACCGGCGAATCGACTTTATCTGGCGGCAGTGCCGCCAGTTCGCGGGTGAGCGGGAGCGCGTGCTGGCGTTCGCCGACAACCTTGGCAAGCGCTACATCACGGTCGATCGCCAGGCCCTCATGGTCAACTGGACCACCCGCAAGGACCGTCGCAACACGCTCCTGCTCTCCTGCGGCAGCGCTGACCTCGAGACGGGGTACGTCTACGGCGTGCACCTCAACTACGACCCAGATATCACCACCGACGAGGTACTCGCCGATATGCCCCGTTACGGGGACGACAAGCTGAGCCAACCCTTTCGCCGCTACGCGCGAGTCTGGCTTCCTCAGGACTTCGAGGACGCGGCCAAGCGCGCCGACGGCAGAAAACGGGCGGAAGGGAGCACCGCAGAGGGGCTGGAAAAGGCCATTGAGGCCACTTACGCGGACGCTGTGGGCCGGGACAACATCGAGGCAGGGGATGGGCCGCAGCCCTCTACTCGCGTGCCGGTACGGGGCATGCAGATCCACGAACAGGTTTCCATGAACGCGCACATCCAGTTCGTCACGCGGCTGCTCAGGGGTGCGGAAAAGCTCAGATTCTTCGTCGACCAGGAATCAGGGCTACGTGCTGCCATTATGGCTGCCGTGCCCAAGCGAGTCCTTGACCGGACTGCCGATGCCTACTACGTCCGGGTGCTGAAAGAGGCCACCGTCGACACCAAGCGGAATCTGGTGCGCCAGGCCCAGCAGCGGCTCAAGAAGCTGCAGGCAGATGAGGGGCTGAGCGCGCGGGAGGCAGAGATCCGGATGCTCCGGGCGGAAATGGAACGCCTGAGGACTATCGGAAAGTGGCAGGACCGGTGGCTGTGGCACCCACTGCCCGACATGCGCGAGCCCGAGAAGCAGGTCTGCTGGCTCACGGACATCGAGGAGCCCGCGGAAGACCCGGAGGCGCGGGAGTCACAGCTGAACCACGCGGCCAGGCTCTACCGGAAGGCCTCGCTTCGGTCCATCGACCGCTTCTTTATGCAGGTGCGGAGGGGCGTAACGCTGGCTGAGCGCGGGATCGTCAGCGCCTCGTCTGGCGAGCGCAGGTGGTTCGGCAAGAATGCCTACGACCCTGCCATCCTCGCCAAGATGCTGGAGGTCTTCCGGGTCTACTTCAACTATTGTGAGGTCGGCGAGGACGGCATGACGCCGGCGATGCGGATGGGTTTGGCACGCGGACCAGTGGCGTCAGAGGACATCCTGTATTTCGTTCGGAGGCCGGAAGAGCCAATCGGCGAAAGCGCCGAGGCTGTTGCACCTGGGGTTGCAGCCGCTGCGGCTTGAGTTGCGCTTGGAGTGCGCAGGCTGGGGTGCGGCGGCAACCGGATGGGGCAGTCAACCGGAAGCGCAAGGCCGGCGTGTTGCCAGGCAGCCACGCTTAAATAACCTATTATCCCTATACAACTTGACGAAACTTGACCAATCGGGCTTACCTAAGCTAACCTCCAACGCCATGCTGAACACCACACTCATCAAGTCTGCCATGGTTGGGCAAGGGCTCAACCAAACAGCGCTCGCCGAGAAATGCTCAGTGAGCAAGGAGTCCGTTTCCAATTGGCTCGCAGGGGAGTCCATCCCGCGTCCCAACAAGCTGAAGTCCCTGGCTGTGGCCCTCCAACTCGAGGTTGAGAGGCTTTTCGCCGTGGATGAGGCCGATCCCACACCCCTCATCGCGTTCCGCACCAAAAGGAATCGGCCTGTAACCGGGCCCGCACTGGAAGCGGCCGAGGACTTGGCGGCGCATCTCAGAGCACTGGTTCCTTTCGTGCGCAGCCGGCCCGTGTTCGCCCCCCCTGTTCTCGAAGACCCTCAGCAGGATGACGAGTACATTCGCGAAGCGGCACGGCAGGTTCGCGCCCGTATTGGGCTGGCCCCTAAAGCCCCCCTTTCCCGAGCTCAGTTGCTAGGGCTGCTTCACGACTTTGGCGCGCTGCTTGTGCCAGTCCTGTGGGACAGCAAGAAGGCCGGGCACGAAAACGCGCTGAGCGTGTTCCTGCCGGAGTCGGGGACATCGTGGGTGGTGTTCAGTCTGAATTCACGGGACGACGACTTCAACTACTGGCTGGCGCACGAACTCGGGCACTGCTACTCATTGCACGCCCTGCAGGGGGCCGAGGGGGAAGCCTTCGCCGAGCGATTCGCCCAGGAGCTGCTCTTCCCAATGGAAGTGGCGGTTGATGCACTCTGTGCCATCACCTCGGACTCACAGCGCAAAGAGCGGGCTACGTGGTATGCGGGCAGCTACGGCATATCCGTTGTTACCGTCTTTAGCCAGGCTGACCGTGCCGCCAGAGTTCACAAGAAAGAACCCACCGGGCTGAACACTCGAGCCTTCTGGGCGGATTGGCAGACCAACCGGGTTCGTGTGCCCACTGTGGTCGAGTCCACGTTTGGCGTTAAAGAACTTTCTGCCGAGGAATACGTTCTGAAGTCAGAGGACGAGTTCAGCACCCCCGTTTTCAGGGCGCTGGCCCAATGGCAAGTTGCCGAAGGCGGAAGGGATCCTTCCTTCATCGCATCGGCGTTGAATATCGGGATTGGACAAGCCCAAGAGCTGTCACATCTCCTGATGCGGCTTCACTCCTCGTCGGGTGAACCTGGGGCTTCGCCGAACAGCAACTGATACTGCGCCTCCCAGTCTCGAGGCAGTTTCTCGCTCAGCCGTTTCCAGGAGTCAACAGTCTGCCTGCGCTCATCCGCGCTCAGTCTCCCGTGCGATTCCAGAATACTTAGCACGTCGAGACTGTTGAATATCTCGATCTCGTAATCAGGGTCCTCCATCAATTCTTTGGAGACCTGAGTGAGGGGCCATTCGTCGGTTGCAATGACGCACTTGAGCACAATTGCGGTGCCGAGGAGCTCCAGATCTCGTGACGAGAGCCCTCGGGGAACAATCTTGCGCTTACGACAATAATCACGGATGAAGGTGTCAGCGAAAAGCTTTAGCTCTAGGCTGTTAGCGCGCACTTTGCGTTTGTAGATTTCAGAGATCTTGAGTTTGGCCTTCTGGACCTCATCGATTATTGGCTTGCTCGAGATCCACCGGTAATTCAGCACGAGAGCCGGGTTCTCAAGGAACTCATCAATCAGGCAACCAAGGGTTAGCAGCCGGTAGCCCCCAATATCCTGGCCCAGGAGCGGGCTTGCCGGAGATTGGTAGAGCCGAAGAAAGCAGTTAGTGTCTACAAGGACGATACGATAAGCTACAACGGTCATCAGCTTCTTTTTGAGATCGGTCAAGGCGCGAGTTTACTGCCCCTGCCTGAGGTTATCCACAGGCGTCAGCCCGCGCCCTTGTTCTGAAAGGCCCGGTACACCATCCGGGCGAGCATCCCCTGCATGGCCGCGAAGACCCGCTTATCTTGCAGCAGCTGGTCGGCGATGGCGTTGTGTGCCTCCTGGCCCTCGATCACGATGTCCGTAAGAATGACGGGGAAGTCGCCCATGGCGAACTGCTCCTCCGTGTTGCTGGCCGCCTGGTCGGCGAGCCGGTCGTTGGCGAGCAGCTTGCCCTTCATGGTCGCGACGTAACCGACCAGATCGGCTTCGGTCAGGCTACCGGAGAACAGGTCGTTCATCTTCTCGACGATCTCACGCAGCTCCACCTCGTCGTCTGAGGGCCGGGCCTTGGGGCCTGCACCCGTCGACGGGTGCAGCTTCACAACATCCCCTGTCTCCAGGTCAAGCTTCTGCTCGCCGAGCTTCTGCAGCCGGTAGTGCGTCAGCTTCACGTCGGCGGTCAGGTCAGGCAAACCGCCGCCGCCATGCTCGACCAGCCGCGGCATCAGATGCTTGCCGAAGGCATACAGCTGCTCCAGCTCCAGGTCATCGTAAGGGATGATCTGGGATAGGAAATCGTACATCCGGATAAAGGTGCCAAGGTTCTTGCGGAACTGCTCGGCCTCCGCGGCATCCAGGTCCTTCCAGCGGTCATAGGCTGGTTTCAGGTGCCCGTGCAGGGCCGACTGCTTGCGCTTGGGGTCGAAGAACGCCTTGGCGAACGCTTCCACCTCGTTCCAGTGATAGACCTTCGCCTGGTCGAGCTTGATGTGCAGCTCGTGCACAAGATTGGGGTCGGTGACATCCTCAAGCTCAGCCGTACGGTAGTAAGGCTTGAAGGACGCCAGAATGTCCTCGGGCTTGTTCACGAAGTCCAGCACAAAGGTCTCGTTCTTGCCGGGGCATACGCGGTTCAGGCGGGACAGTGTCTGGACCGCCAGCACGCCGGACAGCTTCTTGTCGACGTACATGGTGTGCAGCAAGGGCTGGTCGAACCCCGTCTGGTACTTGTTGGCGACCAGCAGCAGCCGGTACTCATCTTCCTTGAAGGCCTCCGCCGGCTCACGGCCATGGATGGCGTTCATGCCGGACTCGGTGAATTCGTCCGGGCCGGATTCTGCATCCTTGACGCTGCCGGAGTACGCGACCAGGGTGCCCATCTGCGCGTAGGCCGGGTCCTTCGCGGCCAAGTCTTTCAGGTACCGGTCCATGGCTAGCTTGTAGCGGACGGCGGCCACGCGGCCGTTCGTCACCACCATGGCCTTGGCCTTGCCGCCAATCTTGGGCATGACCGTCGTCCGAAAGTGCTCCACAATGACCGCCACCTTCTGCGCGATGTTGGTTTCGTGGAGGCTGGCGAAGCGGGCAAGGGACTTCTTGGCCTTCCCGGCCGGAACCAGTTTCTGGTCGGCCTGCGAGCCCAGCTTGTAGTAAGCCGCGTAGGAGACGTAGTTCTTCAGCACGTCCATGATGAAGCCTTCCTCGATGGCCTGGCGCATCGAGTAGACATGGAACGGCTCAGGCACCCCATCCTTGCCGGGTCGGCCGAACAGCTCCAGGGTTTTAGGCTTGGGCGTGGCCGTGAAGGCGAAGTAGCTAACGTTCGCGGGGCGCGTCCTCGAAGCCATGACCTCGTTGATCACGTCCTCGGCCGTAACCTCCTCAGGATCGATCGCGACGTCCGGGGTGATGGTGTGCTCCTCGCCGGCCAGTGTGACGGTCAGGGGCGGGTTCTTCGCCCCGGAGGTCAGGGCCTTTTTGGCATTCTTCGCGGCCGCCCCGGTCTGGCTCGAATGGGCCTCGTCGACGATCAGCGCAAAGCGCTTGGCAGCAAGGCCCTGGACCTTCTCGGTGATGAAGGAGAACTTCTGGAGCGTGGTAACGATGATGGGGGTGTTCGCGTTCAACGCGTCGGCCAGCTGCTGGCTGTCCTGATCGATTTTCATGACCACGCCATCCTTCTGCTCGAACTGTGAGATGGTCTCCTGTAACTGGCGGTCGAGCACCTTGCGGTCGGTGATGACGACGACCGTGTCGAAGATTTTCTTGCCGGCGGCGTCGTGCAGCGAAGCCAGCCGGTGCGCGGTCCAGGCGATCGTGTTCGACTTGCCGGAGCCGGCGCTGTGCTGGACCAGATAGGTCTTGCCGGCGCCCTCGTGGGTGGCGCTGTAGACCAGGTTCACGACCGCGTCGAGCTGGTGGTACCGGGGGAAAATCAGGCTTTCGGAGATCAGCTTCTTGCCCGCGATCTCTTCTTCCTCGCGCTTGAGGTGGAGGAAGTTGCCCAGGATCTCCAGCCAGACGTCGCGGTCCCAGATCTTTTCCCACAGATACCAGGTCGGGTATCCCTTGTCGTCGGGCGCGGCCGGGTTGCCAGCACCGCGGCCGCCGAGGCCATCCGGCTTGCCCAGGTTGAAGGGTAGGAACCGCGTATCCGGCCCGGCCAGGCGGGTCGCCATGTAGGCCTCGTCGGTCGAAACGGCGAAGTGCACCAGGGCCCGCGTTTTGAACTGCAGCAGGGCCTCCGGTTCCTTGGTCTTGGGGTCCTTGGGATGCCGGTCGTGCTTGTACTGGTTCACGGCATCCACGATGTTCTGGGTCATGTCCGTCTTCAGCTCGGACGTGGCCACCGGGATGCCGTTGACGAACAGCACCAGGTCGATGCTGTTCTCGTTGTGGAGGCTGTAATGCAGCTGCCGGATGCAGGTCAGGCGGTTGGCCTGGTACCAATCCACTAGCTGCTGGTTCTTGTAGTGCGCCGGGCGGAACTGGCACAGGAAGAACTTGGCGTCACGGTCCTTGAAGCCGCTGCGCAGCAGGTGCAGGGTGCCGTGCTTATCCAGCTGCTCGGCCACGCGCTTCACGAAGATCTGCTCGGACTGGCCGTTGTGCCACTTCTTGAACTTGGCCCACTCGGCGGGCTGGGTCTCCTGGACGAAGGCCAGCAGGTCGTCGGGAAACAGGGCCAGTTCACGGCTGTAGCCGGTGGCGTCCCTCAGGTGAGTGCGGATGGACCAGCCGTTGGCCACCAGGTGGGTGCACAGCTCGTCTTCGAAGACCATCTCGGTGTGGACGTTGGATAGGGTTGGCATAGGCTTAATCCAGGAATCTGGCCAGAATCCGGGCCAGAAGGCTCATTTGTCGGGTACTGCTGTTATTGGGTGCTGAGTATATTGCCGCTTTCCAGATTGCAATGGCTGTGCACACGAGCAGGATGGCGATCCCTGCCCACTCGCTCGGCCGCACGAACCGGCGGTTGAGCACTTGGGCGACCACCTCATGCGTGATGCTCTGGCGCGCAGCTTCCATGGCTTGGATGCGTGCCTCGATGAACCAGGGGATACCCAAGTAGAACACGGCAAACCCAAAGAGGCCCAAGATCAGCGCCCACTTGGGGCTGAGCCTGCCCGCGATGAAGGCTGCGTCCCCGACGGTTCCGCCGAGGCTGTTATTCGATCGGCGCCGCCCGCCGTAGCCTCGGTAGCGTCGGCTCATCAGGCGGCCTCCTTGCTGGCTGCAACCGGCACCAGGCCTCTCACGTCTATCTTGCCGGTCACGGCGGCTGAGATCAGGGCGGAGCGGCGCTCCTTGAGCAGGTCGATGGCTTTTTCGGCCTCGGCCGCCAGTGTGTCGAACTTGGCGGTTTCAGTTGCAAGGAATGCGGCTATCTCGTCCTGTTCGGTACGGGGTGGAACGGGCGTCCAGAAATTGACGGCATGGCTGATGTTGAACTGCTCTTGAGCTGCGCCGTATTGGACAACTTCCACCTGATAGCGGACGATCCGAGTGTTCATCGCATAGCATAGCCAGTTTGAGTTAAAAGGCCCTCGACGAACAAGCATCACGGACGCGCAGTTTCCGCCTTCGCACTCAGACGGAACAACAGCGGTAATGCCCGGCGCACCGACCCTCACCGTTAGAAGATCCCCAGCTTGTAGCTGGGTTTTTGCGTTTGCTTCGCTAGACTTCGCCGCAATTCGACGGGAATTTTTCCAATCGATTACGCCTTCCCGAATGTCGCCGCCGTAAATAAACGGAAACCCATCATCGGCCACAAACGTGCTGGGGTTAACGACGATACCGACTGTGATGCATGGCGATATGCGCTTGAGCCTCCTTACTTCCCAATGCGCCGGCACCTCCCCCAGCCACTCCACCCCCGAGTCCTTCATCGGCACCTTAGGGTCAAGCCCCTTGGTGACAGCGTGGGAGATGACGGCCTGGCGCTTTTCCTTGAGCAGGTCGATCAGCCGCTCGTACTCTGCGGCCAGGGCGTCGATCTTGCCAGTTTCGCGGTCGAGGAAGGCGGCGATGGCGGCCTGCTCGTCGAGCGGCGGACGCGCGACTACGTGGGCGTTCAATGCGCCCTTCGTCATACTAGGCAAGGCTGTGTTCGTTGCGTAATAGCCGAAGGGGATTGTGGTGGCTAAGTAGTGGGCAAACTTCCCACAGTTGCCGGCCAGCACCTTCGACCAATACATGGTGTCGACAGTCCAGAACTTGCCGAATACATACAGGGGCTTATCAATCGTCCCCTTTCGGCCTAGAAGAACAGATTCCCCGTCATACAGGTAATCAGAGGCATAAGCGAAGACCCCACCGGAACCGATCACGGGATAGCCTACGTCTTGCTCCACGTGCTTATGGTCAGCCCCGTTCTGGATGCTAAGCAGGTGCTTTAGCGGAGAGGCGTCCCAGTGCGCGGGGAGATCCCCTAGCCACTCCACGCCGCTGTCCTTGTACTCGGGATAACGAGGGACGCTCATGCTGCCAGCCCATGAATCATGGCCTTGATGCGGTCAGTGCATGCCTCAAGGTCCACATCGATCAGGGCCAAGTCGCGCGGGGGCTCAAACATGTAGAAGTGCCGGTTGAACGGGATCTCGTAGCCCACCTTGGTCTTCTCGTGGTCGATCCAGGCGTCCGGGGCATGCGGCAGCACCTCGCGCTTGAAGTACGCCTCGACATCCTCGGCCAGCGGTACGTTTTCCGTGTCGCGCAGGTTGGCGTCCGGTAGGGGTTTGCCCTTCATCTTGCCCTTGTCGCCAATCACAATCTTGCCGGCCTCGTCGCGCAGGGGGCGCTCGACCGTGATGGTCTGGTAACCGAATTCTTCGTTGCTGAAGATGCGGGAGACCGGAACCGCCTTGACCTTGCCGCCCTTCGGGGCAACTGGCGCCTTGTCCCCAGGCTTGAGTATCTGGTGGCTGATCTCCTTGCCGGCGGCGTCGAACACGGTGGCGAGGCGGGCTTCCCCAGCGTCCGAGTAGAGACGGAGCACCTCGGCGATGTGCTCCTCGGACATCTCCTTGCGCTTGGAGCCCAGGCTCTTGCGCATCTTCTGCCAGAAGCCGCTGGCGTCGATCAGCTGGACCTTGCCCTTGCGATCCTTGCCCTTGCGGTTGCTGATGATCCAGACGTAGGTCGCAATGCCGGTGTTGAAGAACAGGTCGGTCGGGAGGCCGACGATGGCCTCGACCAGGTCATGCTCGAGGAGGTAACGGCGGATCTCGCTCTCGCCGCTGCCGGCGCCTCCGGTGAACAATGGCGAGCCGTTCAGGACGATACCGATGCGGCTGCCGCCCTCGCTGGCCGGACGCATCTTGCTGATGAGGTGCAGCAGGAAGAGCATGGAGCCGTCGGAGACACGCGGCAGGCCGGGACCAAAGCGGCCGGCAAAGCCCTTCTTCTCGTACTCCGCCTTCACGATGTCGTAGACCTTCTTCCAGTCCACGCCGAACGGGGGATTCGAGAGGGCGTAGTCGAACACGAGGCTGGCCAGCTTGTCTTCGGCCAGGGTGTTGCCGCGGTGGATGTTGTTGGGATCCTGGCCCTTGATGAGCATGTCCGCCTTGCAGATGGCGTAGGACTCGTCGTTGAGCTCCTGGCCATAAAGGCGCAGGCGGGCCGAGGGGTTGAGGCTGGCGATGACATGCTCGCCGACGGAGAGCATGCCGCCGGTGCCGGCCGTGGGGTCGTAAAGGGAGCGCACGGCGCCGGGCTTCGATAGTGCGTTGTCGTCGCCGGCGAACAGCAGCATGACCATGAGGCGGATCACCTCGCGCGGGGTGAAGTGCTCACCAGCGGTCTCGTTGGAGGCTTCCGCGAACTTCCGGATCAACTCCTCGAACGCCAGGCCCATGCTCTCGTTGGGAACGACGTCGGGGTGCATGTCGATCGCGGCGAACTTCTTTACTAGGATGAACAGCAGGTTCTTGTCGTCCAGCTCGGCCACGCGGTCGATGAACTTGAACCGCTCGAACACGTCGCGGGCGTCCTCGGAGAAGTCGCCGATGTACTTCACCAGGTTCTGGCGGATGTGCTTCTGGTCGTCCAGGAGGGACGCGAAGGTGAACTCGGAGGTGTTGTAGAAGGCCTGCTTGCTCTTGCGCTTCAGGAATACGTCGAGGTCGACGGCCTGATCCTTGCGCTTGGCATATTCGGCAAGGACAGCGTCCTTGGTGGGCTCAAGCACGCAATCGAGGCGGCGCAGCAGCGCAAACGGAAGGATGATCTTGCCGTAGTCGGACTGGCGATAGTCTCCGCGCAGATCGTCGGCGACAGACCAGATGAAGTTGGCGAGTTCAGTGAAAGTCATAGAGTTCCTTGTTTTGTCCGGCTTGAGCTTCTCGGCCCGGCTGCGCAGGTGTTCCGAGGTGAGATCAGGTCTATCTCCGGGGTTTATCCAGTGTGGCCGCCGGGTCAGCGGGGCTCGCAGTACGTGGGGTAGGCTACCGTCGAGAAGATCACCGCCGCAGCGGCGAGATGAATGAAACCGGCCAGTAGCCGCATGACGCCACTCCCCTTATTCGATTATTGAGCCGTCCTGTTGCAGTCGGGCCTGAACGTACGCCTTCAGGAGACGGTCGTCCGGGTTCTTTCTCAGGCGCTCCATTATGCGCAGGTCAGCCGCATCGATCAGCATCTCGACCACCGCCTGCTGCGACTTCCCAAAGTACGCTGCCAGGCTTTTCAGGCGGGCCGCCGACCCGGCCGCGACATAGCCGCCGAGGCGGACCCGATTCGATCCGCCGGACTGGCGGCCGAGCTGCTGCCGGTCCCTGAACCGCTTCTGCCGCTCCGCGTTCGTTAGCGCCACACTAAAGCCCTTTTTTCGAAAAGTTACGCCGTAACATACTAGCAGATGTTAGCGCATAACACAAGGTTAGTCTGTTTTGGCATTATGTCATTAACGTTCAGGTTAATTGGCAAATTACTGCCTCTGTTTTCCATAGAATCCTTGTAATGCTTGCATCGTGAATAGCTGTATAAGCCTTCAATTGTGTGTTGTTATTATGTAACGGATAGTTTCAATTTCTCAAATCGAGTTTGAATCCAGTGGCGGTCAGGGCCTGCGCGAGGCCGGTGCGCGGGGGGCCGGCGGATGGCCCATAATGGAGCCAGAGCAGCTTGGCGGGAGGGATGGAGATGCGGGCGTTTCTACGAGAGGTGATTGCGGCGGCCAAGGAAGGGCCGGCGATCTATTTCGCGCCGATCATGGCCGCGATCCGAGCAGCGAGGTCACAGTGACCGAGCAGGACTGGCTCGACCTGAATGAGGAGTATCGGAAAGTGTTCGGGGAGAACATCCCGCGCATGATGCTGCCGGCCGATGAGGAGATGGCCGCGGCGGTGGTCCGGGAGGCGATTGCGATGAGGGATGAGTCGGTAATTGATCGCGGCGTCCCAGGTGACGCCGTCACGTGACCCGAAAAATTAAAGGTCTTTTTTCCTGCCGGACCGGGGGGCCTGCTCGACCACCCCGGACCCCGGGCTGACGACAACGCGCGTGCTGGTGTTCTGGAGCTTATGCAACAGGCTCGCTACCGTTACACCCTTTGCCTTAGCCTCTTGGAAAAGGTTATAGAGTTCCGTGCCGTCGATCTGAGAGCCCTCGTCGGCCATAACCATCGAACTGAGATGGACCAAGGCCTCGGATTCGATGTCGGGGGTGCTGCCGGCCGACACGAGTGTATCCAGGCTAGCTTCATTCATCACTTCGGCCATCCCTTCCCCTCGGGGAAAAGCGTGCTTAACAAGATGAGGGGCGACGCGCTTCGCCTCTAAACCGACAATGTCCGCTTCCTTGAACGGGACATGGAAGTCACTGAAGTTGATGAAGGGGCGCTGCTCGATCCGCATCTGAAAGTGGTAATGGGGGTGCTTGGAGTGCTGCGAGGTAGCATGGCCGAGAAAATCGGACTCCGCACAGGAAAACGACCACTCCAAGCTTCGGTACCGGACGGTAAGCTCGATTAGCTTGCCCCCGGTCCCCTCCTCCGGAAGATCATTAATGTGTCGGGCGAAGCCCTCGGTGTTGGCCACCCACCGAAGGTAGGTTTGTGCCTGGAAGAAGCCAAATCGTTGCGCAACGGCGGGCAGGTCGTTCTTCTTGAACCCCTTCGGCTTGAGTAGCCAGTGCAGACAAGGCGTTTTTTTGCTAAACGAGGACAGCGGGTTCCCGCAGAGATAGCAGTGACCAATGCTGAAAGCTGCTAGAAATTCCTCATGCTCTGCCTCCGCCTGACGAATGCTCTCCTCGCTGGCGCGATCTCTATCTTCAGGCCGCATGGCCTTAAGGTGGGAAACAAGCTTGGCGGCCTTGTCGAGGAGTGGCGTGGTCATGGAAAGTCGCTTTCGGGCGTGGAGAGCCAGTATAACGACGGCTCCTGATCGATCACTAGCGCCTGGCCATCCGGTTCCGTGCCGGCTGTAACAGTGTGCTCGGCGCCGGTAGCTTGGTTGACCAGATATGTCGTGCAGGGGCGGCCTAGCCTCAAGAAGGCTGTCCTATGGCCGAGGACTTCTGTGTCCAATCCAAGATTTCATCCCATGACGACATGATGCGGCACGGAAAGTCCTGCTCAATCCTAAGGTGGCGTTGCGCTAAGAGGGCGTGCATTGGCCCATCCGTGAGGAAAACGTCGCAGTAGCCCACCGCGGCTTCTGCGTGGTGAAAGTCGTACAGGTCATTGGGGACGAGTTTTTGCCTCCGCTTCCACCTGACGCCGGCATGCAAGGAGGCCCCGATATGCAGGGTTCTCAGGGCCCGTCGGACATCGTCTTTGGCGATTGCTACGCGCAGAAGAGCGTAAACCTCTCGGTTGAAAGAATCACGCTCCGCGGCGACCATTTCCTGCGGATAGCCGGCGGTAACCGCCATCCTGCCGAGAACCTCGCCAACGATTGGCATCGCCGCTTCAAGCGCGCCGTGCACTTCGTCCTTGTAGACTTTCGGAAAGCTCCGCATCTCATCCGCATGCGCAGCATTGCCTTCATTGAGGCGGTTTACGAGGCCCGGGTACGGGGCCTCAGGGAACTGATGCTTGCCTAGGTCAGCGATCATCCGCGCAAGCGGGATGTTCCACATATATTCGAAGAAAGCCTGCTGGATCGTATGCCGCTGCGCTTCGGTCAATTCGGGCGAGTCACGGTGCGAAATGCCAAAGATGTAGCTGACCTTTGACCACACTCGCGCCTCTAGTCGAGGGCGCGTCCCGCAGCCGGTCGCCGGGCTGAAGAGCTGCTCAACTTCAATGGCAACCCGTTCTGGGTGTGAAACCAATGTGACACCGCAGCTGAGATCATCCATCAGCTCTGCCGTAGCGGATCTTGTGCTCAAATCCGCTTGCTTCATCAGCTCCATGAAAAGCACGTCGCTGACAGGGCAAAGTTGGCGCCCCTCTCTTACGCCGAGGGTAAGGGCCTCAAGCAGCACGCTTGCAGCGGGGGGAGCCGGTCGTCCAAGGCGGGCATCACGCAGATATATCCAAAAGCGCTTGTCCAAGTAGACGCGATCTCTCGCCATAACCCATTCGCCAAGCTTTAAGCGCCGCTGGTGGACGTACTCTTCAGTAGATATCGTTGGCATAGATTTGGACCGGTCGGGATGTGAGCGAGGATATAGGCACCAGGCCTATAGGCTCAAGCTTGACACCCCATTGCCGTAACGAGGCATAGCTGAATACTCCGCGCCACGTCCTGGCGCGCGCCACCGCACATGACCAAGAAACGCCCCCGCACAGCCCTCGTAGCATCTGCTCCCACGAGACGGCTGCGAATTCCAAAGGTATCCTCGCTCTCCCGCCCGTTCCTCAAGGACAGCGCAAGCCTGCTGAGCCTCGAGGACACCATCGCGCTCATGGTTCCCGCGACCGTGGTGCGCAAGGGCCGGTTCGCCGTAGTTGAGGTCATGAGCACCGGCCGCGACGCCGGCACCGCTGAGGTGTTTGAGATTGCTGCCTTGCTGGTTGATAGAGGTATCGTCGTTCGGGAGCACTCCACCCTCGTCCGAACCGCGCACGACCTTCCAGCCAGCGCCATCCGGGCGAGCGGCATCCATGGCGGGATCCTGGCCGAGTCGGGGATCAGCCTCCAGGACGCGCTGACCGGGCTCTTATCGTTCGTCGGGGATGAGTTTCTGTTTGCGTACGATGGCCCGGCCACGCAAGACCTGCTGGCGCACGCCGCCGGTCAGTATCGGCTCCCGTTCAAGAACCACTTCGGCTGCACCAAAGATTTGGCCCGGGTCGCATGGCCCGGCCTTAGCTCCTACGCGATCGTCACCCTTGCGCGGCACCTGAAGCTGCCGCCGGTATCGGACCGGGCGGCCATGGACAAGGCAGTTGCCAGCCTGAAGATACTGGACCTGGCGACCACGACCCTTACCGGTCCAGACGGCCGGCTCAACAAGTCCCTTAACCACTGGGCACACTCCCCGGAGACCCTCAAGCTTCTTCCGACAGCGTGGTAGCCGACGACGTGCGGGGCATTATGTGGCAGCGCACAAAACGTTGTCATAAACGACAATTAAGGCTGTAATTCTGGCTTAAAGCCCGCTATCTTGTAGTTTATGACAACGAAATCAGGCCAGGACGGGCTACTGAATCCCCAGATGAAAAAGACCCGCGAAGCCTTTCGGCTTGCGGGT
This sequence comes from Thiobacillus sp., assembly GCA_019459325.1. GTDB lineage: Bacteria > Pseudomonadota > Gammaproteobacteria > Burkholderiales > Thiobacillaceae > Thiobacillus. The sequence continues at coordinate 8,108 of JAIBFA010000034.1, read as the reverse complement.
CTTCTAATTGCAGCCCCTAGGGGCTAGCCATCAACAGTTTAACGTAACGGCTAGCCCAATCGGGGGCCGTTTCATAGGAAATACTCGTTAGCGTCAGGCGACAGCGCGGTTTCTGCGTCGCACCATGAAGCCGACCAAGCCGAGCCCCACGAGCATCATGGCGTAGGTTTCGGCTTCTGGAACGGGCGTAGTGACAACATTGAGGCCGACAGCGTTTTTCCAGATTTCAGCTGTGCTACCCAGCCCGGTCGTGGCAAACAGCTGGTTCGAAATAGTGAGCTTGACGCTGGTTACCACGCCATCGACTCCGCCCCAGCCCGTTGTGGGCAGGGCGATTCCTGCAGTGCCCGTCCAGCCGGTGGTGACGCCGTTGACTCCCAAACCGGTTGCCACGATGCCTCCAATTTCCGATTTTTCAGTCGTGCCTTCGATATCCAGCGCAGTAATGCTGCCTGTCACCCCGGCGACAGCCATACTCCCGGCGAGACTGTAGCTGCCGCTTTCCGTCAGATTGAAAGCCGACAACTGGTAGCCGGTATTGGCACTGACGGTGACAATCAGGTCCTGATACTGGAACCCGCCCACTCCGTTTGCAGACACAGCCTTGAAGGCCGGGGTGGGCACCAGGACGGGGGTAAAGACCAGATCATCCCCGGACAGGGACGCAGCGCCAAAAAGCCCCGGATCAGTGACAAACGTGTAGGTCACATATGTGCCCACCAGAGGGGCAGGGATGTCCGCCAGGGCTGCGCCCGTTAGGAGCGCGGCAGACAAACCCAGCACCGCTTGCGCGGTTTTCTTGAAAGTGCTCATGTTTCCTCCTGCCTCTATTTATTTATCTGATGTTGTTATCGATGTTGCCTTGCGGATACTACGCTCATTCGTGCTGCTCAACCCCGCATGCCGGATGGCACACGCACCACTCGCCGACGCCCAACCAGCAAGGCCGCCAACATGCCGGCCAGCAAAAGGGCCCACCCGGACGGTTCGGGGACGGCAGCCGGCTGAGCCACGGTGAGAAGCCGGAATCCGACATAGGTGTTCTTGATAAAGCCCAGGCTGCCCGCCGCGGCGCTGGCGAACAATTCATTATCGAGGGTGACCAGCAGGGTCTGCGGCATGCCCAGTCCTTGCGACGCGAGGTTTCCGGCCAGCTCCCAAGCTGTGGAACTCCCCGTCTGATCGAGTGGCATACCGGGAGTCAGGCTCAGTGCGGCGGACGCCGCCGTGTCGGCGTTGGCGGCCAGGACGCTGGCCGCTACATTGACTGCGCCCTGCCCAAACAGGAAGTAGTCGCCGCGCTCGGTGAAGGTGAAGCCGGCAAAGGCGTAGCCCGGGTCGATGGTGAAACTCAGCTGGAGCGTGGCCGGGGTGCTGGTCTGACCCCCACCCGAAAGGGCAGCAAAGGCGCTGGGCTGAAAATAGACCGTGTCGAGCGAACCCGACAGAAAGCCCTGACCGTAGAGACCTGTCTGATCCGCGTCATAGGTGACGGTAAAGCGATCGGCGTCCAGCGTGATGGGGGCAGCCAGGGATGCGTGGGCAAGCGCCAGCAGGCTCAAGCTCAGTAGTACTTTGCGAAGTGACAGCATTTTTATGATTTTCTGTTGAGTTTATTCAGCATGGTTGACTAAGCAAGATGCACACCCATTTCAACAAGTTTTTGTACCTTATTGATTGTTAAAGCATTCCCCTTTTTGGTCCGGTTGGCGGCGGCCCGATTCCGGCGGCGAGTAAAGAATTCCGACAGTACCCGCGCCGAGTCTCTACCATCCTTGTTCAGGGTGCCGCCGACAGCGGATAGCAGGAAATAGCGCTGACCGTGACATGGCGCGGCTGATAGGCAACCCCCTGAATGATCAGGGTAAAGACCGATCACCCAGGCGTGGTGCCCGCTATGCAGGCATCGCAAAAAAAGACCCGCCATGAGGCGGGCCAAAGATGCGCGTGAACGCATTCGAGGAAACGTACCCCCGGCATCGCTCATGCAAGCGATGCCGCTTCGGGGCGGCTCACGCCATGAAGCGGGCGGCTCAATCCGCCATTATGGGTTTCACCTTATTGACCCTATTGTTCATTTCGAAACAGGACGGCGACGACGCACGGCCGCCCAGCCCACCAGCCCCAGGCCTGCCAGCATCATGGCGTAGGTTTCGGCCTCTGGAACCGGCGCCATGACCGCGGTCAGGCCGACGAATTTCTTCTCCAGGAATGACAGAGAAGGCGTGACGCCCGTCGAAGCCAGAAGCAGATTTTGAACGGTCACGTTGATCGCTTGGGTGGTGTTCCACGCTGACAGGTCGGTCGAAGCGCCGGCCGCCCAGTTGTGGGTGGGCAAACCCACCTGGTTGAGCGGGCTGCTGGACTGGATGCTGGCGGTCACGTCCACCAGCGGTGTTGCGACATCGAAGACCCGCATCTGGCCCCCGACATCGGCCGTGCTGCCCGACCCCAGCAGCAGATAGTCGCCTTTCTCCGAGAGATCGATGCTGGAGAACAACCAGCCGGCATGCGCAGCCACCTTGATGTTCATCGTGTCGTTGGTCAGCGCATAGCCTGCGCCATTAAGCGACTGGGCTTCAAAATCGATCGGTGTGAAATACAGGGTGTCGCCGGACACATTGGCTTGTCCGAACAGTCCCAGCATTGTGTCGTCGAAGGTGAAATCGACGGTGGTGCCAGCCAGGGTGACGGAGGCCGCGAAAGCGGCCCCGGAGAGTGCCTGGCTCAGCAGGAAGATACCTGCAGTCAGTGTTTTCACGCGCTTCATGGATTGCTCCTTTGGGTTGTATGGGTTGGGATAAAGCCCCGGACAAGTCATCCAGGTGAATTACGCAAATCTCCAGTCGAAAATCTGTCAAGCAGTTAGGCCTTGCGGCCGCATGCAAACTGCCCGTTCGCCGGACGCAAATCCGCCCGAGCAAACAAGACTCAGCGCACGCCGCAGGATCCGCAAAAAAAACACGCAGCGCCGTAACGGCGTGCGCATGAGACATCGCCGGGCTGTCGCCCGGCGAAACAGAAACGGATGGGGCATGGAGATACCCCGTCCTGGCGCCAAAACTCCGACGCCCACTGCTATTCACGCGCACTGCTTATTGCTTTATTTTTTCAGCTTCATGGGCCGGGATGCCGGTTTTATCCCCGGCTTGCCCTGCCCTGCTGTTTTTAATTAACCACTCGTTATTCGCCTCGCGGCCGATTTCATCCCGCCTGTTTTCCATGCATCGGAAAACGGGCTCAAGCGCACGTTGAAACGGTATCTGCAATCGGAAATGCGGCGCAGCACCGTCTCGGCGTGCGCATGAGATATCGTTGAGAGCAAAGCCAACGACGACAGGATGCGGCAAGCTCGCTCATCGAACTCGCCTGGACATCAAAATTACGGATGTCCACTGCTTTTCACGCGCACTGTTTGTTGCTTTATTTTTTACTGCTTTTTTATGTTGCGGGCCTTCGAATCTGCTGTCCAAATGGCTTGGTCAAACATAAGCAGAAGCTATGCCAACTTGTCGTGGCAATAAATAATCACATGTATTTTCGGATGTTTTTTATCTCACCACCCAAAAGTACTAGACACATGCGAATGCAGTGTAAAAAATCCCGACAACCGATCGAGTGTCAAGCAATGCGATCACGTCGGGAAGCGTCGTCGCGTCACCTCGGCGGATGCCGTCAACATGCGCTCAGCCTGCTTTGCACAGACAAAGCCCCGCGCCACGCCGTCTGTGCGCGGCCATGCTATGCTGAGCGCCATTTAGGGGGTGGTGTGATCAAGATTTTGTTGCTGATAGTGATCGGTTTCACGGTGTGGGCGGTGATCCGCGCCTACCAGCGCTCGCTCGACAAACCCTCCGCCCCTGCCCGTGAAAACACGGTCGAGGACATGGTGAAGTGCGCCCATTGCGGGGTGAACCTCCCGCGCAGCGAAGCGATTTATTCCAGCGGCGACTTTTTCTGTACACCCGAACACAAACAACTCGGCAAAAAATGATCGACCCGGCGGGTGCCCCGCCCCGTCCTGCAGCGCACGGTTATTACGCGTCGCACTGGCGCAGTCTCGATTACTTCAACCTGTATCGACTGACCCTGGCGGTGGCACTGGTGTTCAGCAGTCTGCTGTTCGGCACGTCGGATCTGTTTCGCGAAGGTGCCAGCGCGCGTTTCCAGGGGATCGCCTACGCCTATCTGGTGATCGCGGCGCTGTTCGTGCTGGGCATCCGCGCTCGCTGGCCGGGGTTTCAGGTCCAGCTCACCACCCACATCATCGCCGACATCCTGTTCGTGATGCTGTTGATGAGCACCAGCGATCGACTGGCAAACGGCATGAGCTTGCTGCTGGTGATCTCCATCGCCTCGGGCGGGCTGGTCGGCAGCGGCCGGCTGACCCTGCTGTATGCGGCGATCGCGTCGATCGCCGTGTTGCTGCAGCACGGCTTCAGCCTGCTCGGCGGCGGCCAGGGGATGAACAGTTTTTTCCAGGTCGGCGTGCTGTGCGCGGGTTACTTCGCCATCGGCTGGCTGGCGCATGCGCTGACGCAGCGCGCGCTGCGCTCGGAAACGCTGGCGCAACAGCAGGCTGAAGAACTGGCATTGCTCAATCGCATCAACGCGCTGGCGATCGAGAATTCTCCCGATGGCCTGCTGGCGGTACGTGGCGACGGCGTGGTGCGCCACGCCAGCCCGCGTGCGCTGGCGCTGCTCGGCGTCACGCTTCCGCTGAAACCCGGCATCACCCGGCTGGACGCCCTCTCACCCGAACTGGCGCGCCTTTCGCGGCAATTGAGTCCCGGCACGGCCCCCACTCTGAGCACGCCGAACGCCCAGTTGCGGGTGCGTTGCATTCCACTATCCACGCCGGACGACAGCCGGGTGCTGGTGCTGGAAGACCAAAGCCAGGCCGAGCAGGCGGCGCAGCGGCTGAAACTGGCGGCGCTCGGTCGGCTGACCGCCAACATCGCGCACGAGATCCGCAATCCGCTGTCGGCCATCAGCCACGCGGCGCAATTGCTGCACGAGGAAGCGCACGACGCCGCACAGGTGAGACTGAGCGCGATCATCGAAAACAACGCACGGCGACTCGACCGCCTGGTGGAAGAAGTGCTGACGCTCAACCGGCGCGACCGCCTCAATCCGGTCCGCTTCGATGCCGCGACGCTCGGCACCCTGATCGACGAGCTGCGTCAGACTGAAGAAATCCCGGCGGACGCCGTCATAGTCAGCATGTCCGAATCCCTGCATTTTCAGTTCGACCCTGACCACCTGCGCCAGATCGTGTGGAATCTGCTGCGCAATGCCTGGCGTTACAGCCGCAAGCAGGCGGCCAGCATCCGCTTCCGCGCCCACATGCATGACGGCAGCATGCAGTTCGAGATCGAGGACGACGGGCCGGGTCTGTCTCCGGAACACCAGGGCAAACTGTTCGAGCCGTTTTTCACCACCGATGCGCAGGGAACCGGGCTGGGCCTGTTTCTCGCACGTGAACTGGCCGAGGCCAACCACGCCGAGCTGGCTTATGTGCCGGGCGCGGGCTGTGCCCGCTTCCGCCTCAGTCTGCGCGGGAGCGAGTGAAAATGGCCAGCTCTCCGCGCATTCTGCTGGTGGACGACGAGACCGACCTGCTCGATCTGATGGAGCTGACGCTGGTCAAGATGGGACTGGAAACCGACCGCGCGGTGAGCGTGGCGGAAGCGCAAACCCGCCTGAAACAAAGGCATTACGATCTCTGCCTGACCGACATGCGACTCGGCGATGGCGAAGGACTGGAGGTGATCGCCAGTGCCAGCGCGCTGTCAGCGCCGGTGCCGGTGGCGGTCATCACTGCGTACGGCAACGCCGGCAACGCCGTGGCGGCGCTGAAGGCAGGCGCGTTCGACTATCTGGCGAAGCCGGTGGCGCTCGACCAACTGCGCGCGCTGGTCAAGTCCGCGCTGAAAATCCCCGAGGCCGCGCAGTCGGACAGCCCGGCGCGCGACCTGATCGGCCAGTCCGCCACCATGCAGGACATCCGCGCACGCATCGCCAAGCTCGCGCGCACCCAGGCGCCGGTACACATCGCCGGCGAATCGGGCAGCGGCAAGGAACTCGCGGCGCGCCTGATCCACCGGCTGGGCAATCGTTCGGACAAGCCTTTCGTCGCGGTCAACTGCGGCGCGATTCCCGAAACGCTGATGGAAAGCGAATTTTTCGGTTACCGGAAAGGCGCGTTCACCGGCGCCGACGCCGACCGCAATGGTTTTTTTCAGGCGGCCGACGGCGGCACCCTGTTTCTCGACGAGGTGGCCGACCTGCCGCTGTCGATGCAGGTGAAACTGCTGCGCGTGCTGCAGGAAAAGAAGGTGCGCAAGGTCGGCGCCACGGCCGAAGAGCCGGTCGACGTGCGCATCATCAGCGCCACCCACCAGAATCTCGCCACATGGGTGGAAGCCGGGCGTTTCCGCCAGGATCTGTATTACCGCCTCAACGTCATCGATCTGCTTATGCCCAGCCTGCGCGATCGCGTCGAGGACATCCCCGAGATGGCGCGCTTTCTGCTCGACAAACTGGGCGGCGCCGATGTCCGGCTGGATCGCGACGCTGACAAGGCGCTCTGCGCCTATGCCTTCCCCGGCAACGTACGCGAACTGGAAAACACGCTGGAGCGCGCGCTGGCGCTGTGCGAAGACCAGCACATCAGCGCCGCCGATCTCAATCTGGCGCCAGCCCTGCCTGCGGCCAGCGCCGCGGCCGGCAGCAAATATCCGCTGCAGGATTACCTCGACCAGATGGAGCGCGAGGCCATCCTGGAAGCGCTGGAACAGACGCGCTACAACAAGACCGCTGCCGCCCGCGTGCTCGGCGTCACCTTCCGCAGCCTGCGCTATCGCCTGGAGCGCCTAGGGATCGAATAACGCGTGCTGTGTCAGCGTTGCGCGCAATAAAAAACCCGCATCCGTCGCTGGATGCGGGTTTTTAATGTGTAGGTGGTGCCGCTTGTCGGATTTGAACTGACGACCTACCGCTTACAAGGCGGTTGCTCTACCCCTGAGCTAAAGCGGCGACGGGCGACATTATAGCGATGCCGCGCGTTTGATTAAGCGATTACTTGACGACTTTAAGCGAAGGCCGGCCCTTGGGTGGCGCAGGCGCATCCTCAGGCGCGGAAGGCGGCGGTGTCTGCTCCGGCGAATCGACGGGTTCGAAATGCAGGCCCTGGCCGTTTTCGCGCGCGAAGATGGCAGCCACGCGATCCACCGGAACGGAAATCTCGTGTGAAACACCGCCGAAGCGCGCGGAAAACTGGATCCAGTCGTTTTCCAGGGTGAGATTGCGGGTGGCGCCCGCGCTGATGTTCAGCACGATCTGGCCATCCTTGACGAAGCCGGGCGGCACGCGGGTGCGGCCATCCACCGCAACCAGCAGCTGCGGGGTGTAGCCTGAATCCGCGCACCATTCATACAGCGCGCGGATCAGATACGGCTTGGTTGAAATTTCGGCCACCTGCGCTGCCCTTGATCCTTTCGCCGCTTACTTGCGCAGCGCCTTTTCGGTGGGGGTCAGCGCGTTGATGAAGGCGGGACGGCTGAACAGGCGCTCGCGGTACTTGAGCACCGGCGCGGCCACTTTCGGCAGTTCGATGCCGTAGTGCTCGAGGCGCCACAACAGCGGCGCGATCGCCACATCCAGCATGGAGAACTCGTCGTTCATCAGATACTTCTGCTTGGTGAGGATGGGCGTGAGCTGCGACAGGCTGTCGCGGATTTCCTGGCGCGCCTTGTCCGACCCCTTGCCGAGGCTGTGCTCCAGCGTGTTGACGTGGGAGAACAGGTCGTGCTCGAAGTTGAACAGCACCAGCCGTGCGCGGGCGCGCATGACGGGGTCCGGCGGCATCAGCTGCGGATGCGGAAAGCGCTCGTCGATGTATTCGTTGATGATGTTGGACTCGGTCAGAATCAGGTCGCGTTCGACCAGCACCGGCATCTTGCCGCTGGGGCTGATGCTGGCGATTTCTTCCGGCTTGTTGTGCATGTCCACATCGATGACTTCAAAGTCCATGTCCTTTTCGAACAGGACGATGCGACAGCGGTGGCTGTACGGATCGGTACTACCGGAATACAAGGTCATCATGG
>JAIBFA010000017.1 GCA_019459325.1 Thiobacillus sp. | reverse complement strand
CTTCATGCTCATGCCGCGCACCGTGAGCAGGTAGTCCGCGCGCGGCGAAAACATCGCGGGGTCGAACTGGACGTGCCGCTCGATGTTTTCCTGCGCCAGGATCGGGCTGCCTGCCGCCACCTGGCCCACGAGCGGCACCCCTGCGCCGCCCTTCAGCCGGATGCCGCGGGACATCCCGGGCACCAGATCCAGCATCCCCTTTTTGGCCAGCACCTTGAGATGCTGCTCGGCCGCGTTGGGCGAACTGAAGCCGAAGTGCTGCGCGATCTCTGCCCGCGTGGGCGGCAGGCCGGTGGTCTCGATCCATTCCCGGATCAGGCTGAAGATTTCTTCCTGGCGACGCGTCAGGTCTCGCATGGGCTTCCCTCGAATACTGTATGCATGTACAGTATAAATACTGAATTCAAAAAACGCCAATGCGCGGTGGGCATGCCCGGTGAAACGGCCATGCCCACCCGCAGGCAAACAGGAGTAAACCATGATGAAGCTCGGAAAGATCAGCCCCCTCGCCTTCAGCCGCATGAAGCAACGCGGGATATCCATCGACACCCTGCACCATCTGCTTGCCCACGGCCAGGTCGAAAAGCAGTTCGACGGCGCGCAAGTGGTGTACCTCGACAGCCCCGCCCCGAGCCCGACCTGGGCCTGCAGCCCGCAGCCCCGGCTTTATGCGGTGGTGGATGCGGCGGGCGACGTGCTCACGGTGGAAAGGCGGGTGCGGCTGAGGGGGTAAGCGCCGCCAGTGCCACAGCCCGCCTCTTCGGACGCCGGCAAACTTTTCTTGTATACACGTACCAATATTGGTACAGTCCAATGACCAAGCCCGCGCTGGATGTTCGATTCTTTCAGACCGACGCTGCAGCAGAACCGGTGCGCGACTGGCTGAAAGAACTGTCTGCCGCCGACCGCAAGGCCATAGGCGAGGATATCAAGACCGTCCAATTCGGCTGGCCTCTGGGCATGCCCTTGGTCAGGCACCTGGAAGGCGATATCTGGGAAGTGCGCATCAGGCTCGACAACAAGATCGCGCGGGTATTGTTTACGCTGGAAGGGTCGATGATGGTGCTGCTGCACGGCTTCATCAAGAAACAGCAAGCCACCCCGAAGCCGGATCTGAACCTGGCGAAGGATCGGCTGAAGCAACTGAGAGGCAAATAGATCATGGGCAAGCACAACATCGGCAGCAGCTTTGACGACTTCCTGCAACAGGAAGCCATGCTGGAAGAAGTGACCGCCGTGGCCCTCAAGCGCGTCATCGCCTGGCAGATTGCCGAGGAAATGAAAGCCCAACAGCTCACCAAAGCGCGACTTGCCACCCGCATGCACACCAGCCGCGCCGCGCTGGACCGGCTGCTCGACGAAAACGACCCCGGGCTGACGCTGACCACCCTGGCCAGCGCAGCTGCAGCGCTGGGACGGCGAGTCGACATCCGACTGACAGCCCCTGCCAATCCCGTCAAAACGGTTAAAGCCAAAAAGTGCACGACCGCCGGCAAAAAAGTCCTGCCGGCAGTTGAGAAAACCTGCGGCTGACCGGCCCTGAAACCGGATCACCCACCCACTTAAGCAAAATCAAAGGCCGCTGGATCGCCGCGTCGCTTCGCTCCTCGCGATGACGGACTTGTGGAACAGCGCGTATTCAGTCGGGTTCGTTTCTGGCGGAGCGCTCATGGTGCCGCCCCAGAAACTGTATCGCAGCCGCGATAAGAATGACCGCCAGGAACAACGCATAGGGCGCGAACTGGTTGACGGTGGACGCCCAGACGTTGAGCTCGTTCAGCAGCAGCGCCCAGATGCCGATGGCGACATACGTCGACACCAGCACCACGGCCAGATTCGCCCAGGGGCGCAAGCCGATCAGAAATCCGATGATCGCCCCCACCACCGGGCCGGTCATCCAGAACGGGACAAACACGAAAACAAACAGACCAACGATGCCGAACTTTTTCACCGTTCCGCCGCGGGACTCCGCGGCGCGCTGCATGCGCGCGACGAAAGGCTGCAGGGTCCGCAGGTGGATCAATTGCCGCGTACTCTGTACGAACAGCGGGTAGATCACCAGCACCTGGATGGTCTCGATCAGGATATTGAGGGGCACCACCTGGGCATGACCGAAACCGCTCGCATAGCCGAAGGACATCCCCGCCTCCCGGCCTATGATCAGGTTCAGCCCCGTCATGATCGCGTAGGGAAGAATGCGGTCCGGAAACAGGTGCCAGCCGATCCCGAACGCCAGCAGCATCAGGCCGGTCAGCGCCAGGCCGGCGCCCAGGAACCGGCCTTCGGTGCTGGCGAAAAGCGTTTCATGCATGCGGGTCCCTTGGTCCATCTGCTATATGCGGCAAAGCTACACTAAATGTGATTCCAGCGTCGACCCACTGACCCGATCACAGGAATCTCGTGTTCGGTCACCTGCACCGTCAGCGTGATGTGGTAACTGTAAGTCAGGCTGACCGCCAACATCGCGCCATAACTTCCTATACTTATTTTTATCCCGGCAGCAAAAAGCACCCTAACGATTGCTTTACCCGTTTCACCCTGGAGGAGACACAACGTGATTGCCCTATCCATCAACGGCAAGAAATACCAGGTTGATGTCGCGCCCGATACGCCCATCCTGTGGGTACTGCGCGACCATCTCGGTTTCACCGGCACAAAATATGGCTGCGGCATTGCACTGTGCGGCGCCTGCACGGTTCATCTCAACGGCAATCCGGTCCGCGCCTGCGTCACGCCGGTATCGGCCGTAGCCGGGCAAAAGATCACCACCATCGAAGGCCTCAGCTCCAAGGTCGGCCGCGCGGTGCAAACTGCCTGGGAAAAACTTGAAGTCGTGCAGTGCGGCTACTGCCAGTCGGGTCAGATCATGTCTGCCGTCGCCCTGCTCAGCAGCAACAAGAAACCCAGCGACGAAGACATCGACAGTGCCATGGCGGCCAATCTGTGCCGCTGCGCCACCTATCAACGCATCCGCGCCGCGATTCACGAAGCGGCGAAGCATTTGGCCTGAGGGGAGCGAGCATGCGCGAAATCAAGATCGTCAATGAAAGCCGCCGCCGCTTCCTTCAGGCGGGTGCCGGGCTCACCCTTGCCGTCTACCTACCCAACAGTCTTGCCGCGCCGGTCGCAGCCGCGCCAGGAAAAGCCGGCGCCGCCGCGCCTGCCGCAGCCACCGAATTCGAACCCAATGCCTTTGTGCGGATCGGCGAGGACAATACCGTCACGGTCATCGCCAAGCATCTGGAGATGGGACAAGGCACCTACACCGGCCTGGCCACCCTTGTGGCAGAGGAACTCGATGCCGCCTGGCCGCAAATCAAAGTCGAAGGCGCGCCAGCCGATGCCAAGCGCTACAACAACCTGCTGTGGGGGCCCATGCAGGGGACCGGCGGCAGCACGGCCATGGCCAACTCATTCGAGCAGATGCGCCGGGCGGGCGCCGCAGCGCGCTTCATGCTGGTTGCGGCTGCCGCCGCGGATTGGAGCGTGCCGGCAAAGGACATTACCGTTAAAAACGGCATCGTCAGCCACGCCGCGTCCAATCGACAAGTCAGCTTCGGCGAACTTGCGGCCAAGGCCGCCCTGCAAGAGGCCCCCCAGCCGGAAGACATCACGCTCAAGAAGCCCAAGGATTTTGTCTACATCGGCAAACAATCGCCGCGCCAGGACAGCAAGCCCAAGATCAACGGCAGCGCCCAGTTCACCAGCGACGTGAAACTGCCCGGCATGCTCACCGCCCTCGTCGCCCACCCCCCGCGCTTTGGCACCACCGTCAAGTCTTTCGACGCAACGGGCGCGAAGGCGGTTGCCGGCGTCGTCGACGTGGTTGCGATTTCGAATGGAGTGGCTGTACTGGCAAAGGATTTCTGGTCCGCCAAGAAGGGGCGCGACGCCCTCAAGGTGACCTGGGACGAGAGCAAGGCTTTCAAACTCGGCACCACCGACATGCTCGATCGTTATAAAACCCTGGCGCGCTCGCCTGGCTCGATCGCCCACACAGCAGGCGATGCCATCAAAACCATGGGCCGCGCCGCCAAGCGCATCGAAGCCGCTTACGAATTTCCCTACCTGGCACACGCTGCCATGGAGCCATTGAATTGCGTGGTCAAGCTCACGGGCGATCAGTGCGAAATCTGGAACGGCGAACAGGCGCAGACCGGCGATCAAACAAATGTCTCCAAACTGCTCGGCATCCCGATCGAGAACGTGAAGATCAACATGCTATACGCCGGCGGCAGCTTTGGGCGCCGCTCCAATCCGCATTCGGACTACGTGCTGGAAGCCGTGCAGATCGCCAAGGCCATCAACGGCCGCGCGCCGGTGAAAATGATCTGGACGCGCGAAGACGACATGCGTGCCGGACAGTATCGTCCCCTGTTCTATCACACGCTGCGCGCGGGGCTGGATGAAAACGGCAATCTGGTCGCCTGGCAGCATCGTCTGGTGGGGCAATCCATCGTCGCCGGCACCATGTTCGAAGGCATGATCAAAAACGGCGTCGACGCCACCTCGGTCGAGGGCGCCGCCAACCTGCCCTACGCCATCCCCAACATGCTGGTGGACCTGCACACCCCGACCTATCCGGTGCCGGTGCAATGGTGGCGCTCGGTCGGCTCGAGCCATACCGCTTTTTCCACCGAAGTCTTCTTCGATGAAGTCGCGCACGCTGCGGACAAGGACCCGGTCGAATTTCGTCGCAGCTTGCTCAAGCATCACCCTCGCCACCTGGCCGTACTCGATCTGGCCGCCAGCAAGGCTGGCTGGGGCAAGCCGCTTATCGCCAAGGCAGGCACGCGTCGCGGGCGCGGCATCGCGGTCCATGAATCCTTCGGAACCGTGGTGGCCGAAGTGGCCGAAGTCAGCGTCAAACCAGATGGCAGCTTCAAGGTCGACCGGGTGGTGTGCGCCGTCGATTGCGGCATCGCCATCAACCCGAGCATTGTGCGCGCCCAGATGGAAGGCGGCATCGGCTTCGGCCTTTCTGCCGCGCTCCATAGCGCCATCACGCTCGATGACGGCCAGGTGGCGCAATCCAATTTTCACGACTATCCGCTGCTGCGCATGGACGAAATGCCGCAGGTCGAAGTGCATATCGTTCCTTCAAGCGCCAACCCCAGTGGCGTGGGTGAGCCGGGCGTGCCGCCCATTGCACCGGCCGTGGTCAATGCCCTGTTCGCCGCCACCGGCAAGCGCCTGCGCAATCTGCCCCTGCGTACGCAAGATCTGGCTTAACCCATGCCCGGTACCGAATGGGAAGTGCAGTTTGGCCGCGAGTTTTTGGGAGCGTGGAGGCTTATCCTGGTGCGTGCAGGGCGTTTGTCAAAAACAATTCGAGGCTGACCGGTTTGGTCGTGAATCAGGCCGGCCGCGTGCCCTTGCAGGCCGGATATTGCGAACAACCCCAGAACACATTGCCCGCCTTGGCACCCCGCTTGGCCTTGCGCTTCACCATCCGGCTCTGACATTCCGGGCAAAAAGGCGCGCCTGTCGTCATGACGCTGAGCGGGTCGCGGAAAGCCCTGGCCGGCAGGCTCACCCCGCGTATCAGCGCATGCAGCGCCTTGCCGTCCATCAGCTCGATGTTCTTGCCCCTGGCAAACGCATGGGCCTCATCCGTGAACACCCCGGACGTCACCACAAATCCGCCGGCGGCGCCCCTGGCTGCCATCACCCCATAGAGTTCACGCACGATGGTCACGCCGACCTTGAGCGCCCGCCACTGCTTGCATTGCACCAGGAAGTCTCGCCCACCAAAGCCTCGAACTGCTGCCAGCTCATATCGTTGAGCGCACCCCGGTCAGGGCTACCCGCCACCTGCGCATGCAATGCCCGACGCCTGGCACGACCAAATGCCGACATGGCAGCCCCCACCAGGAAAGCAAATGGCAACAGATACTGGCCAACACTGGCCAGCGTCTTGAAAATATTCTGGCTGACGAACTCGCCCATCTTTCCGGACTGGGCGACAGCCGTCACTTCACTGGAGGCAACGACGTGCAGCCAGAGATATGCAGCGATCGCGAGCACGACGCCCGCCCACCAGGGAAGCTTGCTGGTTGTCTCGATCAAAACTTCAAAGAGGCTTTGTTTGCGACGTGCCAATTTTGATTTCCTGACAAATATGAAATTGTTGAATGCTTGGTTTTCCGATCAGCGGCGCATCGTGGCCTTGATGTCGAAATGACCCACGTTTCCGATAAACGCCGATGCCACATTGATGGACTGCAAGGAAAACTGGACTGAATTGCTCGACTGATACAAAGCAAGCGTGCCCGAATAACGCCGATTGAGGGCTGTATAACGACACTCCGATAAGGTCACGTCCAGCGTCAAAATGTTCGGCGCCATGTAGGGCGCTGCGACACCGAGCAACTTGCACCCATTCTCGGGACTTGCGCCCCGCACCCGCCCCTGCTTCTCAACCTGTATCACCAGAGGAATAACGGCGTGTGCCTCCCGTATGGGCTGACCTTTGCTGGTCGCCTGATATTGAGCCTGGCCGCGCCAGATTCCGTAAGGCGTCGAGTAATCGAGTTCGATGGCCCTTGCAGGCTTCCCGGCCTGGCCTGAGGCATTGCTACTCGTCGAGGCACTCGACCCTTCAACGCCGGGCAGCGTTGGCGCATCGCACGGTTTATCCGTGTAGATAGTTTTGCCGTTCACGACACAGCGGTAGAACTGCTGATCTGCCTTGGCTGGTGAAACCGCGACCACCCCGAGCAACAGCCCAGAACACAGGACTGCGACACATCTACTTCTTGCGCTTGGGAACCTTGTACTCATCAATCTTGTTCTCGGTGAATTTGATGACCCCTTCGTTCTCCAGACCAGCAACCAAGCCCCGCACGGCTTTGGGCGCGACATTGCTACCGAGCAAAGACGTGATGTGGTTTTCCAATGTCTGACGCTTTACCGGCCTTTTCTCCGGGTGCAGGCGCAGATTCTCGAGGACTTTTTCTTTGTCTTCCGGCCCGAGAGTCTTCCGGGCTGGCGGCTGAGGTTTCTTTGCCTCTGGCTTGCCAGGTTTTGCCTGAGCTGACGCAGTTTTCTTTGGGGTTGCGGCTGGCTTGGCGGGCTGCGCTTTCGAAACGGGGGCTACCTTCTTGACCGCAGGGGGTTTGCCAGGTGGCTGCGCCACTGGTGAAGGCGTCGCGAAGCCGATGTTGCCTGCAGACATCGGCTGCAGGGCACTTCCAGGCTCAGTGATTGGCTCCTCCAGCCCCAAGGCTTGGCGAATACTCGCAGCCTTCATTGCGCCATAGCCAAGCGACTGAACGTGGTTCATCAATGCATCAAAGCCACCGTCTTTTGAAATCACGACGAATCGGGTGTGGCTGCTTGCGGCGGAACCACTCGCCTCAAGCTCCTGAAGCAATCGGCCCATATAAAACGCGATGTGGAAGTCGAGTGCATTCTTCCCATGCCTGTCGCTTTGTATGTATTTCACTCTGTCGCCGTGAGGCTGAAGCGATACGGCGATGTCGAAGTCCAGCTTGTTCTGGTGCGGCCCGCGAAAGATTCTGAGTTGGTACTGATCCCCGCTTAGCAAACCCATATCGGGCGGCTGAACATTCTCGAAGTCGACAAGGATGTATGTCAGTTCCATTTAAACGGGCGGGGCTCCAGTACCCTGAATTTCTATTGAGGTGCTATCCATATCGGCCAGAATCACCCGAAACTGTTCCAGCGCCGCCTCCAAATCCTCCACAATCTCCGCCGCGATCACTTCCGGCGCGGGAAGGTTGTCGGAGTCGGACAACGATTCATCCCTTAACCAGAAGATATCCAGGCTGGCCTTGTCGCGGCTTCCAAATCCACGACGAACTTCAGTCCGCCGACGGTAACAGCGGCTTGTCCAGCTCTTTAAGGAATTCATTGTGTTTCGCAGTCGCTTTATGGATCGCATTCTCGATTGCCACCAAGCTCGCATGGGTCGCCGCGAGGTCGATCTCCTCCTCGCCCACCGCCGTGCTGATGTAGCGGGAGATGTTCAGGTTGAAGTCGTTCTTCTCGATCTCCGCCATCGACACCCGCCGTGAGTAGCGCGTCTCTTCTTTGCGGAATTGGTAGGTGTCGATGATCTTGGCAATGTGCTCCTTGGTCAGTTGATTCTGGCGCTTGCCTTTTACGAAGTGCTCGGCGGCGTTGATGAAGAGCACGTCGTCGGGCTTCTTGCACTTCTTGAGCACGAGGATGCAGACCGGGATGCCGGTAGAGTAGAAGAGATTGGCGGGCAAGCCGATGACGGTGTCGATGTGGCCGTCCTTGAGTAGCTTGGTGCGGATGCGTTCCTCGGCACCGCCACGGAAGAGCACGCCATGCGGCAGGATGATCGCCATCACGCCTTCGTCTTTGAGGAAGTGGAAGCCGTGCAGCAGGAAGGCGAAGTCGGCGGCAGACTTGGGGGCGAGGCCATGGCTTTTGAAGCGCACGTCGTCGGCCAGTGCGTCGGTGGGTTCCCAGCGGTAGCTGAAGGGCGGGTTGGCGACGATGGCGTCGAAGCTCGGCTTTCTGGCCGGGTTCTGCTCCCGCATCATGTCCCACTCGTTGAGCAGGGTGTCGCCGTGGAAGATCTCGAACTCCGTGTCCTTCACCCCGTGCAGCAGCATGTTCATGCGCGCGAGGTTGTAGGTCGTGATGTTCTTCTCCTGGCCGAAGATTTTGCCGATGGTGCCGCCTGCCTTGTTCACCTTCTTGCGGACGTTGAGCAGCAGCGAGCCGGAGCCGCAGGCAAAGTCCATCACGCTTTCCAGGCGCTTCTTCGTCCCGGTTTTCGGTTCCTGGCTGTCCAGCGTGACGATGGAGGAGAGGATGTCGGAAATCTGCTGCGGGGTGTAGAACTCGCCCGCCTTCTTCCCGGACCCGGCGGCAAACTGGCCAATCAGGTATTCATAGGCATCGCCCAATGCGTCAATGTCCGTGGAGAACTCCGCCAGCCCTTCGGCGATCTTCTGGATGATGTTGCAGAGCTTGGCGTTCCGGTCCTCATACTTCTTGCCCAGCTTGGGGGAACTCAGGTCAATCTCGGAGAACAGGCCCTGGAAGGTGCTCTCAAAGGATTCCGTCTCGATGTATTTGAAGCCCGCTTGCAGCGTGTTCAGCAGGTCCGCGTTTTGGGTGCGGGCCAGGTTGGCGATGCTGTTCCAGAGGTGCGCGGGCTGGATGACGTAATGCACCTTGCGCCGCATCTGTTTCTCGAACGCCGGGATGTCGTCCACGTTGTTGGCATACCACAGCGCCAACGGCACCTTGCGGGTGTCTCCGCCCACATCGGGATAATCCTTCCCCAGCTCTTTCTTCGCCGCTATCTCGTAATTGTCAGAGAGATAGCGCAGGAAGAGGAAGGACAGCATGTAGTCGCGGAAGTCGTCCGCATCCATGGCTCCGCGCAGTTGGTCGGCGATGCTCCAGAGCGTGTTGCCCAGTTGTTTTTGGTTGGAATCGTTCATGTGGTCGGGGCAGTCGTGGGTGCTTGTGGCGCGGTCTTCTTCGCCGCCACTGCCGCAGCCTTAACGGGCGCAACTGCGGTGGTTGGTGAGGCATTGCTGGGCTGGGTATTCCCAAGAATATCGGGCAAGACAAAGTTGTAGCGATCTAGGAAGGCGGCAAGGATCTCCCGGAACATCTTCTTGTCGGCGGCATGAATTGGGGCAGCTTCAAATACCGAATACTTGGCGTGGCTGCGCACATTCAAAAAGCGAGCGTATAAAGCCTTCTTCGGGAGTCCGTTAAAGCAGGTCGAAATGTGCTGACTCCCAAAGAAAATCGCAGTCTTCTCTAGGATGCTGCGAAGCATATTGAAGTGGGACTGTGAAATCTTGCCGGTCTTTGAAACTGCCTTCAACTCAGCCAAAGCGGCCACATGATGCAGGAACGGAGACTCCGCCGTGTCCTGTAAGGTATATGACGGAGTGTCGTTGGGTCGATGAAGAATATACGCCTTCCGTCTGATCTCATTGTTGTCGTCAGGTCCTCTCTTGCCCTTAAGTTCGTTGAACATGAGGTTGAAAAACAGACCATGGTGACTGGAAATCACAAACTTCACACCGTTTTTCGTCCCCTTGATGATTCTCGCGAGATCTGACGCGACAGCAATCGTATTGTGCTCATCCAACGACGATATTGGATCATCGATATAAACGTATTTCACCCAGTCGTACGGTTGGCCTTTTTCCGCTTCGGTAGCCAGCTGGAGAATGGCTAAGAAAAAGCACCAAATGAAGAGGTTCTCCTCGCCTCTCGATATCTTGATGTCCTCAACGCGCTTGCTCTTTCCGTCTTCCACCACATCCCGAAAGAACCGTATCTCCTCTTCAGCAAAATTGATGTTGAAGTTGAAGTCGGCATGTCGGTGTAAATGCGCGCGGATTTGATCGTCTAGCCCCATGCCATCAAGGTCTGTGAAGAACTGTGAATGGGACTTGAATTTGATCAGGCGCTCAAGGTCCTCTTCAAAGTCGTTATCCCAATCGAAAAGGTCTTCAGTGTAGGCATTGAAATAAAGCGTGTCTGCCCCACTGCCGTTTTTGGCGATATCCTTGAATTCTGTGGATAGGCGGGTCTTGCCGACTCCATTATGTGCGAATAGGAGTACACAATCGTTACCTTTGATTGGGCTGGTGCCCTTGCGTTTTGCAGTCTTCTTTCTGCCACGAACTCCTCGCAAATCCTTGCGCAACTTTGCAGCCAAGGATTTGAGCGACCTAAACTTTTCGACTTTAGATGCCGCGCTCACGCTTCAACCTCCTCCGGGGATGGGAAAAGCTGCTGCATCAGCCCTTTCTTGTGGGTCTTGAGGGCTTCGAGCTTTTGGGTCTCCAAGGTGATCAGGGCGTCGAGGCTGCTCAGGCACGAGGCGATGCGTTGTTGTTCTTTCTCCGTTGGTGGAAACGGAAGTCTTATTCGCCCAAGCTGATTGAGCGAGAGAACTGTTTGTGAGGTTCCCACGCTATATTTTCCGACGACTCGAGAGAAAGCCGCCAGAAGCTCAATGAGAAACTTGTTTGAGCCGTTGATGACTCGAAACACAGGGTAATACACACTCACAATTCCGGTAATTCCCAGGTTGTTTTCATTAAAGTAGAACTGGCGGTCGTCACTTCGGCTCCGATAGGTCATGTAATTTGGCGGAATGACATTGAACCCGATGTTGTCGCGCTCAGTGATCCGATCATTGTCGTAATAGTCGCGTTGCCTCACCAATCCGCTTCGGGCGGATGTCATTACCTCGTATTCATCTTGAATGGTCGATTTGCCTCGGAATTCTGCGATGAAGCTTTCCAATAACCGTTCTTCCCACTCCCCGGCGTTTTGGAATTCGGGGAAGCGGAGGCGGGGTTGGGTTTCGCCTTCGCGGGGGAAAAGCTGCTGCATCAGGCCTTTTTTATGGGTCTTGAGTGCGTCCACTTTCCGCGCTTGCGCAGCCATCAGATCGTCCACCGAACTCAGGCACTCGGCGATTTTTTGTTGTTCGGCGGGTGATGGAACGAAGAAAGGGAGACTTCTGAAAGCATCCTTCGATAAATTAAAACGCGTGGAACCTTGTGCTTTCTTTGTGAAGTAGTCCCTGACCAACGGCTGCCGGAGCAAGTAGCCTGTGAAGACCGGATTGGGACGCTTGCTTTTGGAAAACCTAAACAGCGCGCAGAAGGAGTTGAGATAGCAATTCTCCAAGTCCTCCAGCAAAACGCTCGACATACCGACTTCCTCGGGTGTCTCAGATGAAATCGTGAAAAAGACATCACCACTGGCAACAGCGTTCTGGTTCTCGCCCTCTTTCACGTCCACAAGCCTCAACGCCTTCGGATCTACAAATGTGTTCGAGAACACATTCATGTAGGTAACGAATCTGGCTTCACCTACATCAAAATCGCCTCCCACTTTTCCAGTTAGCGACGACAAGAACTCACCTTCATTTCCAAGGCGCTTCTCTTTCCATCCCTCGGTCCCCCGAAACGCCGGAAACCGCAGCTTCGGCACCAGCGCGGGCGCTGCCTCATCCTTCGTGGCGGTGGTTTTGTTCTTACTGCTCATACGCGCTAAGTCCTGAGATGTCGCGCCCCCCGGCGCGTTTGGTGAGGAGGGGGTGGAGGTCTTCCATCAGGGCGAGTTCGGCCTGGGTGCGGGCTTTCCAGCCGAGGTCGAGCGGGGCCATGAGGTCGCTGAGCTGCTCGCCATCGAAGATCATGCGCTGGAGGATGCCGTCCACGAAGGCTTGCAGGGCGGCGGTGGCGAGGCCGTGCCGCGTGGCGATGGCGGCGAGTTCCTTGGCGTTCTTCTCCGCCTTAAAGCGGGTGTAGCCCTCGCGGATGGCGGTTTCGCTGAGGCCCTCGCCGGCCTTGAGTGTGCCGATGTATTCGGCGATGTCGTCCCTTTCGTTCATGAACTTGGCATCGGCGCTGATGAGGCCGATGAGTTCCTCGCGGGTCATCTTCGACTTGCCCGGGCCTTTTTCCGAGAACTTGGCGATGAGGCCCATGATGTAGTCGTAATCAATGACGGCGGAGGCGAAGAGGACGAACTCGAAGTCGATCTGGTCCACGGAGTCGGTGGTGTCGTCTTTCTCGCCGCTCTTGCCCTGCTGGTCTTTGAGCTTCTTGGCGGTTTCCAGATACTGGCCTTTGAAGCCGCGCAGGTTTTCCTCGGGCAGCACCTGCTCGATGGTGGCTTTGTTTTCCTCGGTGAGGTCGGTGTATTGGTCGAGCTGGGTCTTGAGCCGCTGGACTTCCTTGAAGTGGGTGATGAAGGCGGCGCGGGCCTCGTCGCCCTTCAAATTGGCCACGGCGGAGGGGGTGCAATCGAGGCCCTGAGACTTCATGAACTCGTCCAGCTTCTGCACAGCGGCCTCCAGTTTCTGGATGACCACGGGGGCCTTGTCCACGAGCCAGATTTCCCGCGCCTGCTCACCGGTTTTTTCGCCGGAAAAGAGGGCGATGGCGGCATCCACGGCGTCCTGCTGCTGGCGGAAGTCGAGGATGTTGCCGTAGGGCTTGGTGCCGTTGAGTATGCGGTTGGTGCGGGAGAAGGCCTGGATCAAGCCGTGGTGCTTGAGATTCTTGTCCACGTAGAGCGTGTTCAGGAACTTGGAATCGAAGCCGGTGAGCAGCATGTCCACGACGATGGTGATGTCGATCTTCTGCGCCGGGGGGTAGTCGGCATTGGGCCACTGCTGGTCTTTGATGCGCTTCTGCACATCCTGGTAGTAGAGGTCGAACTCGCTGAGGCGGTGATTGGTGCCGTAGCGGGCGTTGTAATCGGCGAGGATGGCTTCAAGCGCCTTCTTCTTCGCTTCTGGCTCGACCTTGTTGTCTTCCTGCTCTTGCGGTAGGTCTTCGGAGAGCTGTTCGATGTCCTTTTTGCTTTCGGGATTCTCCGCGAGCTGTGCGGGCGGGGAGAAGACACAAGCGATGTTCAGCGGCTTGAAGTCAAGATCGGCGGCCTGTTTCTCGGCCTGCATCGTCTTGAATAGCGTGTGGTATTCGATGGCGTCATTGATGGACGCGGTGGCGAGGATGGCGTTGAAGCGGCGCCCGCCGGTGGCGGCATCGTGCTTGGCGAGGATGGCGTCGATGACGGCCTTCTTGGCGATGGCCTCGCCGGGTTTCGGCGGGTTTTTGCCCTCGGGCTTGAAGTAATCGATGTGGAAGCGCAGGACGTTCCCGTCCTCGATGGCGTGGGTGATGGTGTAGGCGTGCAGTTGCTTCTGGAAGAGGTCTTCCGTGGTGCGCATGGAGGCCTGCGTGTCCTCGATTTTCTGCAAGGAGGCATTCGCCTCGAAGATGGGCGTGCCGGTGAAGCCGAAGAGCTGCGCCTTGGGGAAGAACGCTTTGATGGCCTTGTGATTCTCGCCAAACTGCGAGCGGTGGCACTCGTCGAAGATGAAGACGATGCGGTTGTCCTTCAGGGCTTCGAGCTGCTCCTTGTAGGTGGCCTGGCCGTTTTTTGTGCGCTGCTTGTTGCGCTTGCTGTTTTCGTCCAGTGCGAGGCCGAGCTTTTGGATGGTGGTGACGATGACCTTGTCGGCGTAGTCCTCGGAAAGCAGGCGGCGCACAAGGGCGGCGGTGTTGGTGTTTTCTTCGACGCAGCCTTCCTGGAACTTGTTGAATTCCTCCCGCGTCTGGCGGTCGAGATCCTTGCGGTCCACGACGAAGACGCATTTGTGAATGTGGTCGTTCTCCTTCAGCAGCGTGGAGGCTTTGAAGGAGGTGAGCGTCTTGCCGCTTCCGGTGGTGTGCCAGATGTAGCCGTTGCCGTTGTCTTCGTCGATGCACTTCACCATGTGCTGCACGGCATAGACCTGATAGGGCCGCATGATCATGAGCTTTTGCTCCCCGGCAAGCAGAACCATGTAGCGGCTGATGGTCCTGCCGAGGTCGCACTTTTTCAGGAAGCGCTCGGCGAACTCGTCGAGTTGGGTGATCTTGCTGTTGTCCTCGTCCGCGAACTCATAGATGGGCAGAAAGCGCTCGTCGGCGTTGAAAGCGAAGTGACGGGCGTTGTTGTTGGCGAAGTAGTAGGTGCGATCGCGGTTGCTGACGATGAAGAGCTGCATGAAGCAGAGCAGCGTCTTGGTGTAGCCGTTGCCGGGGTCGTGCTTGTATTCGACGATCTGCTCCATGGCCCGGCGCGGGCTGATACCGAGCGTCTTCAGCTCGATCTGCACACAGGGCACACCGTTGATGAGCAGGAGGACATCGTAGCGGTGGTGGCTGTTGTCCGTGTTGATGCGGAGCTGGTTGACGACCTCGAACGTGTTCTTACACCAGTCCTTGATGTTAACCAGCGTGTAGTTCAGCGGCGTGCCGTCGTCGCGGGTGAAGGCATTGATGCTGCGCAGGGTCTTGGCAGCGGTGAAGACATCCGGGGTGACGATTTCATCCAACAGCCTGGCGAACTCGGCTTCGGTCAGCTTAACCCGGTTGAGGGCTTCGAACCTTTCCCGGAAGTTCTTCTCCAGTGCGGCGCGGTCGCAGATGTCTTCGCGATATTCGTACTTGAGGCTTTGGAGTTTGCCGATGAAGCCGTATTCGATGGTGTCCTCCCGGACGACGCAACTCGGGGGTTTAGAGGGCCGACTGTAGGTGTCTTTTGAATTAGGCATGACTAGCAATGGGAAGATGTCATTGGATTCGTGCTGCGCGGCCAAACCCGACCACCACCATTGGCGTGGAGGTCGGGAAGGAGGTCGCGGCCCTTGAGCATGGAGTACATGCGCTGAATGGTGCAGATGCAGACGCGGGCGGTGGTGTCGATCTGGTTGCCCTGCAGGCGCTGAACGATGTATTCCTCGCTGAACTCAATTTTTCCCCTAGCTTGTTGTTCGGGCTGTAGTGCCAAAACACCCCCTTGTTTGGTATCTGCCGAATCTTCGCACAACCCGCTAGTTAGGCGAACTTCCCTGCCAAAACCTGCCCGGGTTTCTGCCGACTTCGCTAAGCTGCGCTATGAATAAGAAACAACAAAGGCAGCCCGCCAAGCTGCCTTACACATAAGGGAGGCAAGATGGATTCGAATGCAAATACGGTCAGCGACGAATTTTCCAGGGTGTTGCGGGACGAGATCGAGCGGCTGCGTCCGCAGGCCCACGATCCGAACCAGAGCCCGGAGGCCTGCGCGGACCGGGCGCAGCTGGTGGGGCTGGCCTTTTCGGGCGGGGGGATACGCAGCGCGACTTTTTGCCTGGGGGTGATCCAGGCGCTGGCGCGGCTGCGGCTGCTGCGCGCGTTCGACTATCTGTCGACGGTGTCGGGCGGGGGCTATATCGGGGCCTGGCTGTCGACGCTGATTTTTCGCAGCCGCAAGCCGGGCCAGTCGGTGGAGGATGGCTTGGCGGCGGTGGAGCTTGAGCTGTCCGGCGAGGCGCGGCCGTGGTGCAAGGAAGGCACGCCGGCTTCGGACTGCCCGCCGGAACATCCTTCGCTGCGCTTTCTGCGCCGCTACAGCAATTATCTGACGCCGCGGCTGGGGGTGTTTTCGGGGGATTCGCTGGCGGCGGTTTCCACCTATCTGCGCAATCTGCTGTTGAACCAGCTGATCCTGGTGGCGTTCTTTGGCGCGCTGCTGACGCTGCCCTATCTGTTGCTGAACCTGAGCCGCTGGCTGGTGGAGCCGTGGCTGTTCGCGCTGAGGACGCCGCTGGCCAACACGGGGCTGCCCCTGCTGTATGGCCTGGCGATTGTGCCGATGCTGGTTGCGGTGGGCGCGTGTGCGCTGAGCCTGACGCGGTTTAAGAAGATCGACCGCTTCAATTTGAATGGGCCGGGCTTCATCGTCGGCCTGGTGGTGGTGCCGTCGCTGATTTCGGCATGGCTGTTTTCGCTGACGCTGCTGGCGCATGGCGCTGCCGCCGAGTACACGCTGTGGCAATGGGTGATGTGGACGACGCTGGTGTATCTGGCGCCCTGGGTGGTGGTGTTCTGGTTGAAGAGCGGGGGCAGCAACGTCGTCCCGAAGCTGCTGAACAAGCTGGTGGCGCTGTTGGCGGTGCTGGGCTATCCCAAGCGCCGGCGCGCTGCGCTGGAAGAGCTGATCGAAATGGGATCGGGGCTGGCGCGGTTTGCCTGGCAGCTTCCGTGGACGCTGCTGGCGGGCGCGCTGGGCGGGGTGATTTTCTACAGCCTGTGCAAAGGGGCGGAAAGCCTTCCCAAAGTGGGCGCCGTGGCCTACGCGACCACGTTCGGCACGCCGCTGGTGTTGCTGAGTTATTCGGCGGTGGTGACGCTGCACATCGGGATGATGAAGCGGCTGTACACGGATCAGGACCGCGAGTGGTGGGCGCGCCTGGGCGGCTTTATCGCGCAGGCGGCTGCCATATGGCTGGCCGTGTTTGCGGTGACGCTGTATGCGGGGCCGCTGGTGAAGTGGCTGGCGGGTCTGGCGGTGGCCGGCGGGCTGGCCTGGGCGGCCACCAGCATCGGCGGGGTGCTGCTGGGCAAGAGTTCGTTTACCGGGGGCCAGGGTCCGTCAGGCCAGGGCAAGGGCAAGGGGTGGTTGAATCAGGTGGTGGTGGTGGCCCCCTATGTGTTCATCATCGGCCTGGCGATTGTGCTGGCCAGCGTGCTGCATACGGTGCTGGCCAGCCCGGGGGGGATGTGCGACGCCTGCGTGCCGATCGCCGCTGCGGGGCCTTTCG
Source organism: Thiobacillus sp. (assembly GCA_019459325.1). GTDB lineage: Bacteria > Pseudomonadota > Gammaproteobacteria > Burkholderiales > Thiobacillaceae > Thiobacillus. Next base: position 11,610 of record JAIBFA010000017.1, on the reverse strand, counting down.
GGCCCATCCTGCATTCGTCCATGTTCAACCTGGTCCGGGTGGACGTGCACGATGTGTGGCTGGTGGGTGGGATTTGCGCTGCGGTGTTCGGCTTGCTGAGCTGGCGGGTGGATATCAACCTGTTCTCGCTGAACGGCTTTTACCGCAACCGTCTCACGCGCTGCTATCTGGGCGCCACGCGCGTGGGGCAAACGGTGCCGACCAAGGTGGTGCGCAAGCCGCATCCGTTTACCGGCTTCGATCCCGGCGACGATCTGCCGCTGTCGGTGCTGGTGAACCAGCGCCCCTTCCCCATCATCAACGCGGCGATGAACCTGAACGGCGGCGAGGACCTGGCCTGGCAGACGCGCCGGGCCGCTTCCTTTGCCTTCACGCCCTTCTACACCGGCTACGAATTCTGGAATTCGGAAGGCGACTGCGTCGGCGCCTATCGCCATACCGAAGAATACGCGGCCAACCAGTTTGCTTTTTTCAACCCGCCTGGCGGCATCCTGCTGGGCAATGTGGTGGCCACGTCGGGTGCGGCGACCAACCCCAACATGGGCTACCACACGTCGGCTGCGCTGTCGGCGCTGATGAGCGTGTTCAACGTTCGCCTCGGGCGCTGGTGCGGCAATCCGCGCCATCCCAAAGCCTGGCGCAAGGCCAGCCCGCGTTTCGGCGGTTTTGCGCTGCTGAAGGAGGTGTTTGGAATGCTGGACAGCCGCGCGAGCTTTCTCAACATTTCGGACGGCGGCCACTTCGAGAATCTGGGCATCTACGAGCTGGTGCGCCGGCGCTGCCATGTCGTGGTGGCGGTGGATGCGGGCTGCGATCCGGACTACCAGTTCGAGGACCTGGCCAATGCGGTGCGCAAATGCTGGACGGACTTTGGCACGCGGATCGAAATCGATCTGGCGGATCTGCGGCCCCATGGCAAGACGAAGCGCAGCAAGTCGCACTTCGCGGTGGGCTGTATCCGCTATCCGAATGCGCTGCCGGGCGTGCTGATCTACATCAAGGCCTCGCTGAGCGGCGACGAGTCGAGCGACGTGAAGGAATACGCCGACCGCCACACGAAGTTTCCCAACGAATCGACGGGCGACCAGTTCTTCGACGAAAACCAGTTCGAGAGTTATCGCGAACTGGGACGGCACATCGGGCTCAAGGTGTTTGCGCCGCTGTTCCCGCCGGAGTACGACTGCACCAAGAAAAGGAAATCGGCGGCGGACATGACGCCGCAGCAACTCCGCGATGACCTGCCCGGTAATCTGCTCCGTCATCCGGCCTTGCTGGCCAAACAGAAGACGGGTCGCGGGAACAAGGCGGCGCCCACGAATGAAGCGCCCTCGGTGGACCGCTGGATGGAAGTGACCATGATGGCGATCACCCCGACGCGGGGGGAGCAAGAATCCTAAAACGATGGTGTGCCGAACCGGAAGCGCTTGCGGCTGGCCGCGTCAGCGCATGTAGCCATAGCCTTCGTGCTGCAGCCGGACGATTTCGGCATCGCCCATCGGCACCATGGACACAAAGCCGTGGATGTCCTTGGCCGCGTAGCCGCGGCTCTGGGCGGCGATCCTGCACATCCTGAATTCGATGATGCCGCCCACGCTCAGGCTCTGGGCGCGGTCCATCAGGGCTTTGTGCCTGGGGTAGTTCCTGGTGGCGAAGTAGTCGATTTCATTGCCGTGCAAAACGATGACGATCTTGTTGTCGAAGGGATCGGCGCCGTTGATCACGCTGAGATAACTGGCGCGATCGAGCACGCTGGTGAGCGCGGCCACCGAGCTGACGGCGGTGTCGTAGACAACCTTTTGCTTTGAATACGCGATGTCCAGCACTTTGGCGCTGCCCCACGGGGCGTGGCTGTCGGCCAGTATCGGCGGGCTGATGGCGAGGGCGACGAGGATGAGGATGCGTTTGAGCATGGCGGGTCTCCTGACGGGGAAAGTAAGCGTGCCTGGGTGCTGGGTGTGCGAAGCGGCTGATTTCTTGCGCGGGAGGCTTTGAACGGGATGGGCGCTTCATCGTTCCGTGCACGGGTCCTTGGGGTGTGCCACAGAACACCGATCGCGGACATTTTTCCCTTCCCGGCTCATCACCTGCGCCAGCCTCTCGGCGACCCACAAGCTTATTTGTTGAAAACTTTCAGGAATTGCTCGGCGGTAACAACGGGGCAATCCATCTGATCCGCCAGGCTCAATACATCCTGATCACCACTGACGAGGTAATCGGCCTTGCCGGCGACAGCGAGTTGCAGGAATGGCTGATCGAAGGGATCGCGGCAGTCGGGGGTCGGGGGTGGAGGATTAGGGATGCGTACGGTGGCGCACCACGGCAGGTAATCGGCCAGCAATTCCTGTTGTTCTTCGTGGCTGAGCTTGAACTTGGGATAAGCCAGCACGCGGATCAGCTCGGCCGTGGTCGCCTTGGAAACAAGCGGCACGACATGCCCGCCCTGCCAGGCATGGCGCAGTGCCGCAAGCCGACCTTGGGCGAATACCAGGGCGGAAAGAACCAGATTGGTATCGAGCACCACCCGTGGCGGGCGACTCATTTTTTCGGTTTACCCCCGGATTGGCGCGCCCAGGTGACGGCGTCTGCGATGTCCTGCTCGTTCAGTTCGAGCTCGGCCAGCTTGGCGCGCACTGCATCGGCACGCTGGATGCGAACGGGCGTGAGGATGATCTGACCATCCTTGGCTTGCACCTCGAAATATTCCACCTGGCCAAGCGCATTGGTCACGCTTTTTGGCAGGGTGAGCTGGTTCTTGGCGGTCATCTTGGCGAGCATGTTCCATCCGATTCGGAAAGTAAGGAATCCTTACAATAGCGCGATTGAGCGATGCGCTCAACCCCGGTTTCTTCGGGTAAAAAAACAGCACTTTTCATTACGCCATCTTGCTTACGCGTCATAGCAACTGGGAGACTTCGAACACGGCATCGATGGTCCGGCCGTTCCAGTTGTATTCCAGGTAGGCGGCATGCAGGCAGTTTCTCAACAAGCCTGTGCGAAAGGCAGCCAGACATTCGCCGGCGGGGTGCCGCACCGAGGGGTAAAGAAGGCCTTGCACGCCTTCCGACCTGAGTTTTCGGCCAATGCCTTGGGCATGACCGTAGTCGCCCGGATCGACAATGCGGGGGTCGGCATGACTGGCCTCACGCAAGTCGGCCACCTCGCCCTTCGCTTTCACGGTGTAAAGCCGCATTTGCAGTCGCATGGGCGGCTCGTGGGTGGCCTCCATGAACAGGGCCGAGTGATACTGGGTTTCGGCGATGGCGGTGTCGCGGTGGCGGGCGCAATAGAACACCCCATAGGTGCCGTCACTGAAGCGGCTGCCCTGCGGGTTGAGATGGGTGAAGGCGGCCATGATGCAGGTGCTGCCGGGGCCGAACAGCCGCTCGTCGGGCGGGACCAGGCTGATCTCGCCGACTTCCTCGCGGATGCGGTCATTGGTCATGGCCTCCAGCGCATAGAGGGCGTCAAAGTCTTCGGGGCGGGCGACGCGCTCGAACAGGCCGACGGAAGGAAAGCGACTCGGGATGACGCGGTAGGCCGGGTTCCAGTTCAGCCGCGTGGCGGGGTAACTCAAGCCCACCCGCCCCGCCGGGCATCCAGATACTGGCGCACCGCCAAGAGGTCGGCGACGTTGCCGCCGAGCATGCGGTCGAGCGCGCTCTTGCCGCCGAACAGTGGCGCCGTGTTGGGCTTTTTCACCCAGGCATCGGCCGCTGTCGTTGAAGGCAACAGGACCTGCAGCGCCTTGTAGATGCCCAGGAGGTAAGACAAGCGCTCGAGCGTGTCGCGCTTGAGGTCGGCGCTCTCGGGGGCGGATTTCCACTTGAAGAAGGTCGAGCGGCCCGGTGTGCCCAGCAGCACCATCTGCTCGTCGGTGTTGAGCCCCCAGTCGCGCGCGATGTTGAAGAACGCACGCAGGCCGGCGGCGGAAAGCTCGCGGCTGCTGGGTTTGTTCTGGGCCTTGATGGCCTGAGCTGTGGTTTGCATGTCACCCCTTACCAGTTCGGATATGAATCGATTCTGCATTGATAGTCCATTTATGGACTTTTTGCAAGGCCGAGTTGGTACGCTCGGTTCGGGGATGCGTGGCCGGTGCATAAAGTGAAGGCGCGCGGCGGGGACGGCTTGGCCTGGATGCGATGCTGGTCTAAAAAACACGACGCGGCCTCCGTTTCCGTGGCCGCCCCCTGCAAGGAGGCTCATGATGTCCATTCGATCCCTGATTTACGCGCTGACCGCCGCCGGCCTGCTGACGGGCGGCCTGCTATTGGCGCAGTCCTCCGGGCCTGCCCGGGCGGAATCCGATTTCGACCCGCTGCTGCAGGCGCAGGGTGCCGCCTGCGTGTCGGGCGATAAGGCCCGGCGCCTGATGGGCTACTACCAGAAGCTCGCCGCCGCCAAGACCGAGGTGCGCCCTTTCCCGACCGCTGCGTCCGCCGGCGCCGAGGCCGCGTCGACACCCCCGCCGCTGTGGGACAACCTCGGCACGCTGCATTTTGCGATCAGCACGACGAACCCGCTTGCCCAGCGCTATTTCGACCAGGGGCTGAAGCTGGCCTACGCCTTCAACCACGCCGAGGCGGCGCGGGCGTTCCGCCACGCGCAACGCCTGGATCCGGCGTGCGCCCTGTGCCACTGGGGCGAGGCGCTGGTGCTGGGGCCGAACATCAATGCGCCGATGGACGCCGCGGCCAACACCGCCGCGCTGGCCGCGATGGAGCGGGCGCAGGCGCTGGCACCCAAGGCCGGCGCCCGCGAACGCGCCCTCATCGACGCGCTCGCCCGGCGCTATGCCAGCGACCCCAAGGCCGAGCGCGCCGCGCTCGACGCGGCCTATGCCGAGGCCATGGGCAAGGTGGCGGCGCGCTATCCGCGCGATGCGGACATCGCGCTGCTGCATGCCGAGGCGCTGATGAACCTGTCGCCCTGGGATTACTGGGAGGCGGCAGGTGCGCGGCCCAAGGGGCGTACGGCCGAGATCCTCGCGACGCTGGAAAAGGTGCTGCAGCGCCAGCCCGACCACCCCGGCGCGATCCATTACTACATCCACATGGTGGAGGCCTCCACCAAGCCCGGCCGCGCGCTGCCCTACGCCGACCGGCTCGGCAGGCTGATGCCGGGCGCGGGGCATCTGGTGCACATGCCGTTTCACATCTACTACCGCGTCGGCCAGTACAAGGACGCCATCGAGGCGAACCGGCGCGCGGTGGCGGCCGACGAGGCCTACCTCGCCGAGGCCAGCCCCGCAGGCATCTACCCGCTCGCCTACTACCCGCACAACATCCATTCGCTGATGACCTCGGCGCTGATGGCGGGCGACGGCAAGAACGCCATCGCCGCCGCGGAAAAGCTCGCGCGCGTGGTCAGCCAGGACGCTGGGCGCAGCATCGCCTGGGTGCAGCCGATCCTGGTGGCGCCCTACTTCACGCATGCCCAGTTCAGCGCGCCGGCCACCACGCTCGCCCTGCCCGACCCCGGCGACGAGCTGCCCTACGTCAAGGCGATGTGGCACTACGCGCGCGGTGTGGCGCACGCCGTGCGCGGCGATCCTGCCGCCGCGCGAGCGGAGGTGGACGCCATGCGGCGCCTGGCGCAAAGCGGTGATTATTCCGGGCTGGTGGGTGCCGGCGTGCCCGCGCCGGACGTGATCGCGCTGGCGCAGCATGTGGTGCTGGGGCGCATCGCCCAGTCCGCCGGCAATTGGGCGCAGGCGCGCATCGCGTTCGAGCAGGCGGTGGCCCTGGAGGACAAGCTCATCTATTCGGAGCCGCCCTACTGGTATTACCCGGTGCGCCAGTCGCTGGGGGCCGTGCTGCTGGCCGCCGGCAAGCTGGACGAGGCCGAGGCGACGTTCCGGCAAAGCCTGCTGCGCGCGCCCAACAACGGCTGGGCGCTACACGGGCTGGCTGCAACCTATCAGAAGCTCGGCAAGCAGGGCGCGGCCGCGACCGCGCGCAAGCAGTTCGCCCGCGCCTGGGTCGGCCCCGAAGCGCCGGATCTCGCCCGGCTGTAGCCCGGCGGGGCCGGGCTCAGCCGCGACTGCAACCCTCAGCTGTTACCGGCTTCGTCATCCAGCTTCTTCAGATGCGCCAGTTTGTCGGCGATGTTGCCTTCGAGTCCGCGCGGGGTGGGTTCGGTGTCAGGCCATTCAGTTGGCCGGCGCTGCTGTCCAGTCCAATACCCTGAGACCGGGAACGTGAGCGAATGCCCGGTCAGCGCTGACCAGGGTGCAGTCTTCCGCCAGCGCATGCGTGGCGATGAGCAGGTCCATAGGACCCAGCGGCTTGCCGAGTGCTTCGAGTTCGGCACGCAAATGCCCATAGCGCTCTGCACAGGCGGAGTTCCAGGGGCGGATGTTGGTTGCCAGCAGTAGATTCTCAATGATGCTACGCAGATCTGCATTGACGGGCCTGCGCGCCAAGCCGAAGCGCAATTCCGCTTCGGTGATGACGGAGATGCAAAAGGGCCGCTGTTCCAGTGTTTTGCTCAGGCTATCCGCCTGTCCTTTGACGAGAGCAGAAACCGCATTGGTGTCCAGCATCAGCACGGCACTCATGGCCAGTCGCGTTCGGCATGGGGGCCGGTGTCGCGCAGGTCGTCGAGGACGTCTAGGTCTTCTTGCGGAATACGGGGTAGCAGCCTGTCGCGCAGCTTGACCCAATCCTCAAATTTCTTGTTGCGCGGGCTGAGGATGATGTCGCCGGTAACCGGATCTCGGCGGATCAGAACCTCGTCCCCTTCGAACCGATATTCAGCCGGCAGGCGCACGGCCTGGCTGCGGCCGTTTTTGAATAGCTTTGCGGTTTGCATGGTTCGTCTCCTTCAAACGATCGGTATATACCATGCTGTATACCACCTGCAAGGCTATTGTTCAAGCCCATCGTAAGGCCTGGACAGGCTCAGTCCTTGCCCGCCTCCTCATCCAGCTTGCGCAGATGCGCCAGCTTGTCGGCGATCTTGCCTTCGAGGCCGCGCGGGGTGGGTGCGTAGAACTGCTGTTCGTCGAGGTCGTCGGGGAAGTAGCGCTCACCGGCGGCGTAGGCTTCGGGCTCGTCGTGGGCGTAGCGGTAGGCGCGGCCGTAGCCCAGTTCCTTCATGAGCTTGGTGGGGGCGTTGCGCAGGTGGATGGGGACGTCGTTGGAGGGGTTGGACTGCACGAAGGCGCGCGCGGCGTTGTAGGCGACGTAGGCGGCGTTGCTCTTGGGTGCGCAGGCCAGGTAGAGGCAGGCTTGGGCGAGCGCGAGTTCGCCTTCGGGGGAGCCTAGTCGCTCGTAGGTTTCGACGGCGTCCAAGGCCAATCTCAGCGCACGCGGGTCGGCCAGGCCGATGTCCTCGCTCGCCATGCGGATGAGGCGGCGGCCGAGGTAGCGCGGGTCGGCGCCGCCGTCGAGCATGCGCACCAGCCAGTAGAGCGAGGCATCGGGGTCGCTGCCACGCACGCTTTTGTGCAGCGCGGAAATCTGGTCGTAGAAGGCTTCGCCGCCCTTGTCGAAGCGGCGCATCGATTGCGCCAGCGCGTTTTCGACGAAGGCAGCGTCGACTTCCTTCACCTGCGAGGTGCGGGCGGCGGTGTCGAGTTGTTCCAACAGGTTGAGCAGTTTGCGGGCGTCGCCGTCGGCGTAGGCGGCCAGCAGTTTGTCGACGCCCTCACCCAGCTTCAGGTCCGGCAGTTCGGCCAGCGCGCGCTGCATCAGCTGGCCGAGTTCGTCGGGCGTCAGCGACTTCAGCACGTAGACCTGGGCACGCGACAAGAGCGCGCCGACGACTTCGAACGAGGGGTTTTCGGTGGTGGCGCCGATGAAGGTGAAGAGCCCGGATTCGACGTGCGGCAAAAACGCATCCTGCTGCGCCTTGTTGAAGCGGTGGACTTCGTCGACGAACAGGATGGTGGTGCGGGCCAGGGTCTGGTTCATGCGCGCGCGCTCGACGGCTTCGCGGATGTCTTTGACGCCGGAGAGCACGGCCGAGATCGCGATGAAATCGGCGCCGAAGGCCTGCGCGGTCAATCTGGCCAGGGTCGTCTTGCCCACACCCGGCGGCCCCCACAGGATCATCGAATGCAACTTGCCGGAATCGAAGGCGAGCCTGAGCGGCTTGCCGGGGCCGAGCAAGTGGGTTTGCCCGACGACGTCGGCCAGGGTGTGCGGGCGCAGGCGTTCGGCCAGCGGCGCATTGGGATCGTCGCGCGCGGTCTCGGGGGTGTCGGGTTCGGTGCTGAAAAGGTCTGCGGGGCACATGATTGATCGCTATTGTGCCGTCATTCTGGTGTTGTCGCACCGGCATCCGCCGGTGACGGGTTTAATGGGCTGGATTGCTTCGGCTACGCCTCGCCATGACGGATTACTCGCCGATGATGTCGGCACCCTTGGGCGGGGTGAAGGTGAAGCGCGACGCCGGGATGGACGGGTTGCGCACCATCTTGGTGAGCTTGAGCGTGGTGCGCTGGCCGAAAAAGTCGAACAGCTCCATCTGCATGAGGACGTCGCCCTTGAAGCCCATGCGGATGCGCTCGAAGGTGGTGTCGCGGGTCTTGGGCGTGGCTTCCAGCCATTCCAGGCCGCCGGCTTCGCCTGCATTTTTCAGGCTGAAGTACTTTTCGATGGCGTTGTCGCCGGCCAGAAGCGCGGCCGGCGTGCCGGCAATGACGTCGCCGAGCGTTTTGACGGTGACCTGCTCCAGGTCGGTGTCGTACAGCCACAGCTTGACGCCGTCGCCGACGATCACCTGTTCATACGGCTTGTTGTAATCCCAGCGGAATTTGCCGGGGCGTGCGAAGGCCATCGTGCCGCTGGCCTGCTGGCTGACGCGGCCGTTCTTGTCGGCGACGGTCTGGGTGAAGTCGGCCTCGGCGGTTTTGGCGCCGGCGATAAAGGCCTTGAGACGTTCGACGCCACCGGCGTGGGCTGCGCTGCCGAGGGCAAGCGCGAAGAGCAGGAACAGTAGACGCATGGAGATGAGGGTTCCGGAAATAAAAAGTGCGCCACGAGGGCGCACTCTGCAGACCTTGCGGCGCTGCGAAAGTTTACTGCTTTTTGGATTTCATGCCGAAAGACATGTACCACGGGCACCAGCCGATGGCGGCGGTGGCCAGCAGGAACATGCCGGCATATCCAGCCAAAAGCGTCGGGCCCGTGGGGGTCATCGCCCAGTACATGAGGGCAAAAGCAATGGCAAGGCGGGTGAGACGGTCTGTCATGCTCATGTTGCTCATCTTCGTTCTCCTTTGATTATCAGCAAATATCCGCCATGACAACCGGGGACCGTCATCGCAAGGCGCACTGGATCAGCGCATCACACGATGACAGTCCCCTTCCCCGATCAGCCGATCCTTCCTTTCCCTTACCCTATCAACGGCACGATCAGCAGTGCCACGACGTTGATATTCTTGATCAGCGGGTTGACGGCGGGTCCGGCGGTGTCCCGGTAGGGATCGCCGACGGTAAAACGCTATCGGCAGCTTTATGCGTTTCTGAACCCTTGCTGCCGTGTTTGCCTTGCGCGAGGGCTTTTTTTGTGGTTTTCAGACCACGTTTCGCCGGCGTGGCGGTGCTGCCGAGGGCGGGCGCGACGAAGAAGGAGAAGGCGAATCAGCTTGCGGAAATGAACAGTGCGCCCATCGGACGCACTTTTCTGAACTGCAGAAGGGTGAAAGTTATTTCGCTTTGCAGGTTTTGATGCCGAAGGGCAGATAGGCCGGACAGAAGCCGAAGATCGCGGTCAGCAATACGATGAAGCCGACGACGCCCGCCGGAACCATCCAGTCTTCGGCCCCCGGCAGATTCGACATTGCGTAACAGATCAAACCGATTCCCACCACTGCGCGGATGATGCGGTCGATGCCGCCAACATTCTTTGCCATTGCCAATTCCTCTCGTTATTAATTGATTTTTTGCACCGGGTCGTTGCGGCCCGGTGCAAGCTTAGCGCAATTCATCGTGCGCCGGTTTCGGCAATCAAGACCCAAGGGCCAGGCTTCATCCAATCAGCGGCACGATTAGCAGTGCCACGATGTTAATGATCTTGATCAGCGGGTTGACGGCCGGGCCGGCGGTGTCCTTGTAGGGATCGCCGACGGTATCACCCGTAACGGCAGCCTTGTGCGCTTCTGAACCCTTGCCGCCGTAGTTGCCTTCCTCGATGTACTTCTTGGCGTTGTCCCAGGCGCCGCCGCCGGTGGTCATCGAGATGGCCACGAAGATGCCGGTGACGATGGTGCCGACCAGCACGCCACCCAGCGCCTGCGCGCCGAGGGTGAGGCCGACGATGACCGGAACGGCGACCGGCAGCAGCGACGGCACGATCATTTCCTTGATCGCGGCCTTGGTCAGCATGTCGACGCAGGTGCCGTATTCCGGCTTGGCCGTCCCTTCCATGATGCCGGGGATTTCCTTGAACTGGCGGCGTACTTCCACCACCACGGAACCGGCGGCGCGGCCGACCGCTTCCATGCCCATCGCGCCGAACAGGTAGGGCACCATGCCGCCGATGAACAGGCCGATGATGACCATGTGGTTGGACAGGTCGAAGGTCATGGCGATCGAGCTGGCATCCATTGCCAAGGACTGGGCATTCAGCGCATGGGTGTAATCCGCGAACAGAACCAGCGCGGCGAGGCCGGCCGAACCGATGGCGTAGCCCTTGGTGACGGCCTTGGTGGTGTTGCCGACGGCGTCGAGCGGGTCGGTGATGTTGCGGATGTTGTCCGGCAGGCCGGCCATTTCGGCGATGCCGCCGGCGTTGTCGGTGATCGGGCCGTAGGCGTCGAGCGCGACGATGATGCCGGCCATCGACAGCATCGAGGTGGCGGCGATGGCGATGCCGTACAGGCCGGCCAATTCATACGCGCCCCAGATGGCGGCACAGACGGCCAGCACCGGCGCAGCGGTGGACTTCATCGATACCCCCAGACCGGCGATCACGTTGGTGCCGTGACCGGTGGTGGACGCCTGCGCGATATGGCGCACCGGGCTGAACTCGGTCGCGGTGTAGTACTCGGTGATCCACACCATCGCCGCAGTCAGCGCCAGGCCGATCAGGGTGGCGAAGTACAGGTTCATCGAGGTCACCAGTTCACCGCCGATCATCACGCCTTCGCCCATCATCCAGGTGGTTATGGTATAGAACGCGACCGCGGCCAGCACGCCCGACACGATCAGGCCGCGATACAGCGCGTTCATGATCTTGCCGCCCTCACGCGCCTTGACGAAGTAGGTGCCGATGATGGAAGCGATGATGGAGAAGCCGCCCAGCACCAGCGGATAGATCACCGCCTCGGGGGAGCCGGTGATCAGGAGACCGCCCAGCAGCATGGTGGCGATGATGGTCACGGCGTAGGTTTCGAACAGGTCGGCCGCCATGCCGGCGCAGTCGCCGACGTTGTCGCCCACGTTATCGGCGATCACCGCGGGATTGCGCGGGTCGTCCTCGGGGATGCCGGCTTCGACCTTGCCCACCAGGTCGGCGCCGACGTCGGCGCCCTTGGTGAAGATGCCGCCGCCGAGTCGGGCGAAGATGGAAATCAGCGAACCGCCGAAGGCCAGGCCCACGAGGGCGTGCGTGGCATGCTCGGTGGTTTCGCCCAGCACCAGGGTGAGCACGGCGTAGTAGCCG
>JAIBFA010000016.1 GCA_019459325.1 Thiobacillus sp. | reverse complement strand
CAACGTACTGCCGGGTCGCGATGGCCTGCTGAACATTTCGCAGATTGCCCATGAGCGCGTCAATGCCATCGGTGATTATCTGAAAGAAGGCCAGGTCGTGAAGGTGATGATTCTGGAAGCCGACGAAAAAGGCCGTCTGCGCTTGTCGATGAAGGCTCTGCTGGAAGCGCCCGCCCCGGCACCCGCCCCGGCACCCGCCCCGGCGCCGAGCAGCGAGGAAGAAGCCAGCTAAGCCGGCAGCGTTCCTCCGGCCGGCGGAATGCTGCCGGCCCCAATAAAAAACGCGCCACCCGGCGCGTTTTTTATTGGTCCCATCGGCTCGGCAGTCAGGCCACTTCACCCAGAAACGCCTGCCACCAGCGCTTGCGCTGGCCGGTCACCACGCCTCGCATTTCGAGTTCACGCGGCGGCGTGCGGCTCATCAGCCAGCCCGGCACCACTGAAGACTTCATCGAACTGGAACCGCACGAACTGCCAAGATGGTTGGGGTCGTAAATCTTGATGAAGTTGGGGGCATCGAGGTTATCGGCGTAGACAATCGCGCAGTAATCCTCGTGATGTTCGCGCCGCAGCAGTTCATCCAGTTCGCTCATGAACTGTTGCACCTTGTCTGCGGAGGAGGACGTCTGCGGCACATCCTGGCCGACGGCATAGAGATACCAGCCAGCCCCGGCATCGACCTTCTGCCAGAACGCGGTCAGCTGATCCCAGCGCATCACGCTGTACAGGAGGCCATTGTAGTAACGGTCAAATTCGTCGAGCTGATTTGAACTGCTCTGGGCCATGGCGTTTCCCCGGATTTTTATTTGGCGATCTGACGCGCCAACTTTGGCTTGGCACCTGACGTGCCGCTTTTACTCGGCGACCTGGCGTGCCGCCTTTATTTGGCGACCTGACGTTCGCGGATTTCCTCGAGCGTCTTGCAGTCGATACACAACGTTGCGGTCGGACGCGCCTGCAGACGATCCAGCCCGATTTCGACGCCGCAGGATTCACAGTAGCCGTAATCGCCGCTGTCGATCTTGGCGATGGTTTCGTTGATTTTCTTGATCAGCTTGCGCTCGCGGTCGCGGTTACGCAACTCCAGTGCCATGTCGGATTCCTGCGTGGCGCGGTCGTTGGGGTCGGCGAACACGGTCTGCTCGTCCTGCATGGAATGCAGCGTGGTATCGATGTCCTGCGACAACTCGGCTTTCCAGGCATCGAGCATTTTGCGAAAATGCGCGAGCTGTTTCGCGTTCATGTATTCTTCGCCTTTTTTCGCCTTGTAAGGCTCAAAGCGCATCAAAGTTTCAGCCATCTTGTTCTCTTTGAAAATTTCGGTCTATTCCGGGCAAAGCCCAACCCGACTTAATATCAGAATCGCTTACTCGCCGCAACCCATATGACATTACACGCCCTACTCTTCGACGTGGACGGTACCCTCGCCGACACCGAGCGTGACGGCCACCGTCCCGCCTTCAATCAAGCTTTCAAGGACGCCGGCCTCGACTGGCACTGGGATGTCGCCCTCTACGGCAAGCTGCTCGCCGTCACCGGGGGGAAGGAGCGGATGAAATACTATATCGATCACTTTCGGCCGGACTACAGCAAGCCGGACAACTTCGACGAACTCGTGGCCGGCCTTCACAAGGCCAAGACCCGCCATTACAGCACGCTCGCTGCACGCGGCGGCATCCCCATGCGCCCGGGGGTCAAGCGCCTATTGATCGAGGCGCGGGCCGCCGGCCTGCGCCTGGCGATCGCCACCACCACCACCCCGGAAAACGTCACCGTGCTGCTGGAACACAGCCTGGGCTCCGGCACCCAGGACTGGTTCGAAGTCATCGCCGCAGGCGACATCGTGCCGGCGAAAAAACCCGCACCCGATATCTATCACTACGCACTGGAAAAGATGGGCCTCGATCCGGCCGACTGCCTGGCGTTCGAGGATTCCGAGAACGGACTGCGCGCCAGCCTCGGCGCTGGCCTGAAAACGCTGGTGACGGTCAACGACTACACGCTGGACCACGATTTCACCGGCGCTGCCGTGGTGCTGTCCGACCTGGGCGATCCCGGCACGCCGAACCGCGTGCTGACCGGCCCCGATCTCGGCCAGCCGTTCGTCGACGTAGCTTACCTACGGACGCTGCATCAGTCCTGACCCCTAGGGGTTGTGCATCAGTGCAGCCTCGAGCGTATTTTCCAGCAGGGTCGCCACCGTCATCGGGCCCACGCCGCCCGGTACCGGGGTGATCCAGCTGGCGCGTTCCGCAGCCGGTGCGAAGTCGACATCGCCGACCAGCTTGCCATCGGGCAGGCGGTTGATGCCGACGTCGATCACGATCGCGCCCTCACGCACCCAGTCGCCCGGAATCATGCGCGGCTTGCCCACCCCCACCACCAGAATTTCGGCGGAACGCACGAAGCTCTCCAAGTCGCGCGTGGCGCTATGGCACACGGTGATGGTGCAGCCCGCCAGCAGCAGTTCCAGGCTCATCGGCCGGCCGACGATATTGGACGCGCCCACCATCACCGCGTTCTTGCCGCGCAACTCCTCGTTGGTCGCGCGCAACAGTGTCATGATGCCGCGCGGGGTGGAGGGCCGTAGCGTCGGCATTTTCACCGCGAGGCGGCCGATGTTGTAGGGGTGAAAACCGTCGACGTCCTTGTCCGGCCGAATGCGCTCGATCACCGTCTCCGCGTCGATGTGCACCGGCAGCGGCAGCTGCACCAGGATGCCGTCGATGGCGGCATCGGCGTTCAGCGTATCGATCAGGGCGAGGAGTTCGTCCTGGGTCGTCGTCGTCGGCAGGTCGTGCGACACACTGGTGACGCCGGCGCGCTCGCAGGCGAGCTTCTTGTTGCGCACGTACACCGCCGAAGCAGGATCGCTACCCACCAGGATCACCGCCAGGCCGGGGCGGCGCTTGCCCTGCACCTCGCGCTCGGCCACCTTGTCGTGGATCACTGCGAGAATGGTGTCGGCCATGGCCTTGCCGTCGAGAATACGTGCGCTCATCAAGACAACCCTGAAGCAAAAAGGTGATTTTCCCGGAACCCCCCACCTTACTCAAGCGAAAATTGACCCCGCCAATACGGCCATGTATAGTCTCGCTTCTCCGAAATGCGGCTGGTATGCATGGATAGGATTTCGGGGTGTAGCGCAGCCCGGTAGCGCGCCTGCTTTGGGAGAAGGATTACTGGAGTTCGAATCCCCTCACCCCGACCACCCCACAAGCCCGATAAGTGTCTCTGCCCGTAGCTCAACTGGATAGAGCACCAGCCTTCTAAGCTGGGGGTTACAGGTTCGATTCCTGTCGGGCAGGCCAAGTTTTTTCGTTGTCAGCGTTGCTGGCGACACCAATGGTGGACGTAGCTCAGTTGGTAGAGTCCAGGATTGTGATTCCTGTTGTCGTGGGTTCGAGCCCCATCGTCCACCCCACCCATTAACGAACAAAGCCCGCGAAAGCGGGCTTTTTCGTTTCAGCCCTAGAGCTTTAGCGCCCCGATGTGCGCGACGGCCCCCGGGTCGTCGCGCCACAGCGCCGGATCGGCGTCGACGTACAACTCGATCATGATGCCGTCCGGGTCGTGGCAATACAGCGATTGGCTGACGCGATGGTCGGACTGCCCGTCGAGTTCGACGCCATGCGCGGCGAGGTTGTCGCGACAGGCGCGCAGTTCATCCAGCGAATCGCCGACCTTGAATGCCAGGTGATAGAGGCCGACCTGCCGCTCGAAGGGTGCCGCCGCCTGTTCGCCGATTTCAAGCAGCGCGAGGTCGTGGTGATTCTCCCCGCACGAAAAGAACACCATGCGGCCGCCGTGGCGCGCGACCTCGGTCAATCCGAGCACGTCGCGGTAGAACGGCACCGACACCGCCAGACTGCGCACTTTCAATACGGCATGGCCCAGCTTGCTTACCCGCATGGCATCTCCTTCATTCGCGGAATCCTATTCATGCATCTCGCCGTCGACATACAGCCAGCGCCCGTCCACCTTCTCGAAGCGGCTGGTCTCGTGCAGCTTGAACGCGCGGCCATTGATCTTGTAGCGGGCGACGAATTCCACCGTCGCATGGGTCTCGTCCAGTGGCATATGCGCCTTGACCGCCAGCCCCAGCCAGTGCGGGCGTGGCGTGGCGTCGAGTTCCAGCGCAGCAGGACGGGTCGCCGGATGCCAGGTCGCCAGCAGATAATCCTCCAGACCCAGCACATAGGCGCTGTAGCGCGAGCGCATCAGGCTTTCGGCATCCGGGGCCGGTGCGCCGGCATGAAACGGGCCGCAGCAGGCAACGATCGCACGCCTCGATCCGCACGGACACCCAGCGCCGCTCATGGTTTTTTCACCGGGCAACGCAGCTTGGGCTGGATATGCGGCCATACGGCATCGAGCATCCGTGTCTGCGCCTTTTCGTTGGGATGGATGCCGTCGGCCTGCATCATGCCTGCCGTGATGCCCACGCCGCAGACAAAGCACGGCACGCGAACAATCTTCTCCTCGCGCGCCACGTCGACATACAGCCTCGTCACCGCGCCGGCATACGCCTGGCCGTAATTGGGCAGCACCGGCGCGTCCAGCAAGGCCACCCAGGCACCCGCAGCCTTTGCCTGACGAACCATCGCGAGCAGATTCTGCCGGATCGCCTCCGGCGGGGTGCCGCGCAAGGCATCATTGCCGCCGAGCTCGATCAGCACGCCTTGCGGCCGGTGCCGATCGAGCGCAGGCTGTAGGCGTTGCAGGCCGTTCTGCGTGGTGTCGCCGCTCACGCTGGCATTCACCACGCGCCAGTCGGGCGCCTTTTTTTTCAGCCGCTCGGCGAGCTTGTCCACCCAGCCTGCGCCATTTTCCAGGCCATAGCCGGAACTCAGGCTGTCACCCACGATCAACAGGGAACACGAACTGGCCATCGCCCAGCCCGGCAACCACAACAGAAGCAGCATCCACACGCGATAATTCATTCGCTCATCCTAATCAGACACCCTCTCAATGACGCCACCCGATAGCGCCCAGTTCCCTGCTGGATCAACCCACTCGTTGCAATCGCACGGCGTCGTCATGGCACACGCCCTGTCGCAGCGGGTGACCACGGCCGATGGCACGCTCGCCATCCTCAGCGAAGTCGAGCTCGCCGTCAAAGCGGGCGAAACGCTTGCCATCACGGGCGCCTCCGGTTCCGGCAAGTCCACCCTGCTGGGCCTGCTCGCAGGGCTGGATCAGCCGTCCGCGGGCGAAATCTTTCTGCTCGGCCAGCGCCTCAACGATCTCGACGAGGACGCCCGCGCCCGCCTGCGCGCCGGCCGCATCGGTTTCGTGTTCCAGTCCTTCCAGTTGCTGCCGGCGCTCACCGCGCTGGAAAACATCCTGCTACCGCTGGAACTGACGGGCCGTGCCGACGCGCGCGAACGCGCCGCCCACTGGCTCGACCGTGTCGGTCTTGCCGCGCGCGCCAGCCCCACACCGCGCCAGTTGTCTGGCGGCGAGCAGCAACGCGTCGCCATCGCGCGCGCCTTCGCCACCGACCCCGAAATCGTGTTCGCCGACGAGCCCACCGGCAATCTCGACGCCGACACCGGCGCGCGCATCATCGAGCTCCTGTTCGAACTCAACGCCTCCGCCCGCACCACGCTCGTCCTGGTCACCCACGACGACGCGCTGGCGGCACGCTGCCAGCGCCGGCTGCATCTGGTCGCAGGCCGCACAGCCGAGGCGGCCAGCGCATGAGCTTTTCCAGGCTGGGCCTGTGGCTGCTGCGGCGCGAACGCTCCAGCGGCGAGTGGCGCGTGCTGCTGCTGGCGCTGATCATCGGCGTCGGCAGCGTGTCCACCACCGGTTTTCTAGGCGACCGCATCAAGCGCGCGATGAGCGAACAGGGCGCCAGCTTTCTCGGCGCCGACCTGCTCGTCACCAGTCCGCGCCCGATCGAGTCCTGGCCCGATCACACCCTGCGCACCAGCAGTGCGCTCGAATTCGCCAGCATGGTCAGCCGCGGCGACGCCTTCCAGCTGGCGACATTGCGCGCGGTCGACGCGGCCTACCCGCTGCGCGGCAGCGTCCGCATCGCCGACCGCCCGTTTGAAACCGGTACGCCACGCCCGGCACAACCTCCACCCGGCGCGATCTATGTCGATCAGGAACTGCTGGCCCTGCTGAACGCGCAGGTGGGCGAGACGGTGCAGATCGGCGAGGCCACGTTCCGCATTGCCGGCGTGGTAGCGGAGGAACCCGGCCAGCTCGGCGGTGTGTTCGGCTTCGCCCCACGCGTATTCCTGCGCACCGACGAAATCGGACAAACCCACGTGCTGCAGCCCGGCAGCCGGCTCACCTATCTCTATCAGTTTGCCGGTGAACCTGACTCCCTCTCCGTCTTCAGCGGTGCGCTGAAACCCGTACTCGACAGCACCCAGCGGGTGATCGGCTCTCGCGAAGGTGTTGAGACCCTGCGCGGCGCCTTCGCCAACGCCGACCGTTACATTCAGCTCACCGCACTCATCAGCTTGCTGCTGTCGGTTGCCGCCATCGCCATCGCCGCCCACCACCACGCGCTGCGTCATTACGACCAGGCGGCGCTGCTTCGCTGCTTCGGCGCCACCACCGCGCAGCTGCGCACGCTTTATGCTGTTCAGCTGCTGACATTGGGACTCCTGGGCAGCGCACTCGGCGTGGCGATCGGCGCACTGATGCAACAGGCTCTGGTGGGCCTGATCCTGCCGGACGCTGCCACCCGCCTGCCGTCACTTGGACTGGCGCCGGTCGGGGTCGCCGTCGTAAGCGGCCTGTTGGCGCTGGCGGGTGCCAGCCTGCCCGCGCTCATGCGGCTGATCCGCGTGCCGCCTCTGCGGGTCTTGCGTCGCGACCTGCCGCCGCTGCCGGTGGCCGCCTGGATCAGCGCAGTTGCCAGTGGGGCGGTGCTGCTGTTACTGATTGCCTGGTATGCAGGCGACGCCAAACTGGTCGGCATCTTCGTCGGTGCGCTGGTTGCACTCGTTGGTGTACTGATATTGCTGGCGCGGCTGGCGCTGGTCGCCGGACGCGGCGTGCAGAAAATCAGCTACGGCCCCCTGCGCTTTGGCCTTGCGCAGCTGCTGCGCCATCGTTTCGACAGCACCCTGCAGCTGGGCGCCTTCACCCTGGCGCTGTTTCTGGTGGCCCTGCTGGCACTGGTGCGCAGCGACCTCATCGACGGCTGGCGCCAGCAGCTGCCGCCGCAGTCGCCCAACTACTTTCTGGTGAACATCGCGCCGCATCAGCAGCAACCGGTTGCCGCCTACCTGTCGCAGCATCGTCTCCAGGCCTCCGCCCTGTATCCCATGGTGCGCGGCCGCCTGACCAGCAAGAACGGCCAGCCCATCGCCGAGACGCTGCCGCCTGACGCGCGTGACAGCAACACCCTGCGGCGCGAGCTCAACCTCACCTGGACCGCCACCCTGCCCCCCAACAACACGGTGCTGGCCGGACGCTGGCATGGCGAGCGTCGCGCCCCAGCCCCCGTGAAGGGTATGCCAAAGGTAGGCAATCCGCTATCGGCTAAAGCCGATGCGGAATTGACACCGCCGGTGGGTACCCCGCTGCTGCGCAGCGACCCTTCCGCAGAAATTTCGGTCGAATCCGGCATGGCCGAGCGCTTGCATCTTGCGGTCGGCGACACGCTCGGTTTCCAGGTCGGTGACCAGACGCTCGCCGCGCGCATCACCAGCATCCGCAGCGTGAAGTGGGACTCGATGCAGCCCAACTTCTTTGTCATCTTCGCCCCCGGCCAGCTCGACGCGCTGCCCGCCAGTTCCATTGCCAGCGTCTACGTACCGCCGGACGCCGCCGGCGTGCTGCCCGGCTTCATCAAGACCTTTCCCGGCATCACCGTGCTCGCACTCGACAAGCTCATCGCCAACATCGAGGCCGTGTTCGCGCAGATCATCCGCGCGATCCAGCTATTGCTGGGATTCCTGCTCGCGGCCGGCATGGCGGTGGTCGTCGCCACGCTCTTGGCCAGTCTCGACGCGCGCCAGCAGGAAGCCGTGCTGCTGCGCACGCTGGGTGCCCAGCGTGCCTATCTGGCGAAGGGTCTGTGGAGCGAGTTCATCGCGCTCGGCGTACTGGCCGGCCTACTCGCCAGCGTCTGCGCCGAAATCGCCATGGCGCTGATCGCCGACCGCCTGTTCGACTTGCCGGTACGCCTGCACCCGTGGCTGTGGCTTGCGTTGCCGGCAGCCGGCGCGCTGCTGGTCGGGATGAGCGGCTGGCTCACCACGCGCCACATCACGCGGGTGCCGCCGATGCAGTCGATCCGCGCGCTGAACTAAGGCTGACTCAAACGCTGCGCACCACCATGTCCCCGAACAGCGCCACGCTGAAGCCGACCACGGCGCCGAGCGGCGGCGCCCAGTGGCGGTTCAGGCGCGACTGCGGGGCGATGTCCTGGAAGATGAGATAGAGAAGACCGCCGGAGGCGAACAGCATGATGGCGCCGAGCGCCGCGGGAAAATCCGCCAGCAGGTAGTAGCCGCCAAGACCGGCGGCCGGGCCGATGGCGACCAGCGACACCATGATGAGCAGCGTGCGGCGAGCGCTGCGCTGCCCCGTCGCATGCAGTTCGCGGAAGGCATTGAAGCCTTCGGGCAGGTTCTGCAGGCCGATCAGCAGGGCCAGCAGGGGAGCGGCGGGCGAGCCGAGTGAGATCAGGCCGCCAATGGCAATGGCCTCGGGCACATAGTCCAGCAGCATGCCCATGACCTGCGGCGACTCGTGCCGGCGCAGGCCGAGTGCGCGCTCGATCACGAAAAACGTCAGGCCACCGCCCAGAACGAGGGGAATGGCGAGCATCGAACCATTCATGCTGGCAATGCCTTCGGGCACCAGCACGATCGCGACCGCGCCGAGCAGGATGCCGCCGCCGAGCGCGATGACGAAATGCCGCAGTTCCTGTTCCATCCAGCGCGAATGGATATGCTCAAAGCTGGCGACGAAGCCGCCCAGCGGGATGCAGGCGCCGGCGGCGATGGTGAAGAACAGGATCGCGGCGATTTCGCTCATGGCGCCCTGTCCATCCGCTTCAGCGGTGCAGGCGCCCGGATGCCGGCTGCAGGTCCGCGCTCACCGCCTCGCGCTCGTCGAACACGAAGCAGTCGCCGTGGTAGTGCGCGCCGCCGACTTCCTCGAAATACTTGAGGATGCCGCCTTCGAGCTGGTACACGTGCTCGATGCCGATGGCCTTCATGTGGATGGCGGCCTTTTCGCAGCGGATGCCGCCGGTACAGAACGAAACCACGGTCTTGCCTGCGAAGTCGCCGAGATGCTCGGCCAGACGCGGCGGAAATTCGCTGAAGATCCCGATGTCGTAATCGACCGCGTTCTCGAAGGTGCCTGCCGCCACTTCGTAGTCGTTGCGGGTATCCAGCATCACCACCGGGCGTCCTTCGTCGTCGCAGCCGTGATCCAGCCACTGCTTCAGCGTGGCGGCGGCCACCGAGGGTGCGCGCCCTGCTTCCGGACGGATCAGCGGATGCTTCATGGTGATGATTTCCTTCTTCAGCCGCACCCGCATCCTTTTGAACGGCGGCTCGGCAGAGAGGCTCTCCTTGGGCGCGAGATCGGCGAAGCGCGGATCGGCCCGCAAATGGGCGACGATGGCGTCGATCGCCGCGCGCGACCCGGCCAGGAACACGTTGATGCCTTCCGGCGCGAGCAGGATGGTGCCCTTGAGGCCCAGTTCGAGGCAGCGCGCGGTGAGATCGGCCTTGAGTGCCTCGCGGTCGGCGAGGGTGGCGAACTTGTAGCAGGAAATATTGACGACGGACACGATAAAAAACCCTTTCAACAAGGCGGCATTATACGGATCGGTACTGCCCTGCCGGGGGTTTTGATACCCTTCGGCCTTGTCCAGCCTTTTCCCGACCATGAAGCGTTCCCCTACCCCCGACACACGCGCCCAGAAAACCGTCTTCACCGACCCGCTGGCCGAGATGCTGCGCCCCGGCCAGTCGGTCGAACTGCTGAAGGAGCTGCACATCCTGACGCGCGACGGCAAGCTCAATCAGGACAGCCGCCGCAAGCTGAAGCAGGTCTACCACCTGTGCAATTTCATCGAGCCACTGCTCAACGATGTGCTGGGGCAGCAGGACACGCTGACGCTGGCCGACCACGGCGCCGGCAAGTCCTACCTGGGCTTCATCCTCTACGACCTGTACCTGAAGGATCGCCCCGGCAGCCACATCTACGGCATCGAGACGCGCGACGAGCTGGTGGAGAAGTCGCGCGAACTGGCGGCGCGGCTGGACTTTCCGCGCATGTCCTTTCTCAGCGCGACAGTGGCGGAATCGATCACCACCGACACCCTGCCCCCGCATATCGACATCGTCACCGCGCTGCACGCCTGCAACACCGCAACCGACGATGCCATCCGGTTCGCGCTCGCCAAGCAGGCCCGCCACATCGTGCTGGTGCCATGCTGTCAGGCCGAGGTCGCAGCCGTCCTGCGCAAGCGCAAGAACGAGTCGTTCGGCAAAACGCCGCTGTCGGAAATCTGGCGCCACCCGATCCACACGCGCGAATTCGGCAGCCAGCTCACCAACGTGTTGCGCTGCCTGCAGCTGGAGTCGCACGGCTACCAGGTCACCGTCACCGAGCTCGTCGGCTGGGAACATTCGTTGAAGAACGAGCTCATCATCGCCACCCAGAAGAATGCGCCGCGCAAGAACGCGCGTGAACGCCTGCAGCAGATTCTGCAGGAACTCAATCTGCAGGAACTTGAAGGACGTTTTCTCGGCCCATAATCCTGTTGAAAACCGCCTATGCTAGAAACAGGTAGGTGTTTGAGCGGGGTGATCCAATGCGTGTTTCCGTCCTGGGGGTGCCTTTTGCTGCGCTGGTGCTGCTGGGCGGGTTGGCGGGCTGTGCCACGCCACAATATCAAACGACCGTTCGCCTGATTCCGCCGAGCGATGCCCAAGGTCTGGCCTGCGTACAGGGCTGTGAAATCAGAAAAACCGCGTGTCAGGCCGAGTGCCAAACCCGCTACCAGGCTTGCGCGAAAGGCCTCGAGCCGCAAATCGAAGCGCGCTATGCCGACGCACTCAAGCGGTATGAAACCGAGCTGAAACAATACGCTGCGGCCTTGCGCCACTACGAGATGCAGCTGCGCTTCGAATGGTTACACAGCTATCCCTACTACCCGTACTACCCGTATTGGTGGAATCCATGGCCAGGACCGGCTTTCCCGCCGGCTTATCGCGAACCGACAATGCCGACGCGTGAGAGGGTGCGGGCGGAGCTCTTGAAATCGAATTGCCAGGACGACTGCGGCTGCCTGCCCGCCTACGACGCCTGTTTTGTCGGCTGCGGCGGTCAACGGGTGAGCGAAACGGTCTGCATCAAAAACTGCCCGCCGGCCAAATGACTCAGGCGGTCGCTTGCAGGGAAATCAGCTTCACCGGTACGCTCTGTGTGTCCGTATTCATCCAGATTTCGCCGTCCTGCACCATGCACTGCAGGCGCATGCTGCGTTCGGCCAGCGCGGCCAGCGCCTGGCTGGTGTCGGCGGGCAGCTGCAGCACGGTCAGATTGGCAAAGCGCGTGAGCTTGCTGGCAATCTGCTTCCACCACACCTCGCAGCTGCTGCTGTAGCACAGCACCACGACCTGGTCGGCGCGGCTGCAGGCGCGGCGGATGCGCGCGTCGTCGGGCTGGCCGAGGTCGATCCACAGGGTGATCTCGCCGGCCAGGTTCTTCACCCACACTTCCGGCTCGTCGACGTCGAACAGGCCCTTGGTGAAGGCGATGCCGTCCTGGGCGTAAAGCGCATAGGCCAGCACCCGTGCCATCATGCGTTCGTCGGTTTCGGAGGGATGGCGCGCGATGGTCAGTGCATGGTCGCCGTAGACGTGCCGGTCCATGTCGGCAATCTGCAGGTCGGCTTTGTAGATCGTGGCTTTAAGCGCCATGGGTGTTCACACTTGAAATTCAGCAATAAAAAAACCCCGGCGAACCGGGGTTTTTCACATCAGATCGTAAAAATTACGAAACGATCTGGATGTTGGAAGCTTGCTTGCCCTTGGGGCCAGTCGTCACTTCGAAGCTGACTTTCTGGTTTTCCTGCAGGGACTTGAAGCCGCTGGAATTGATTGCAGAGAAATGTGCAAAGAGATCCTCGCCGCCGTTATCCGGGGTGATGAAACCAAAACCTTTTGCATCGTTGAACCACTTAACAGTACCCGTTTCCATCTTGTTTCCTATCTATCTAAAAAAAATTGAGCGACATGCTCTATCGATCGAATTTCAAGGAAAACGCTTACCAGAGGTACCGCAATTTAAAGCTTGAATCCAACAGATGCTGCATTAATAGCACACATAAACAGAATAACCAAGAAATTTGTCACCCATCGCTGAGCGGTCGCAACACCAGCGTGTCGCCGCGCTGGGTGAACTCCAGATGTTTCAGCGCACTCATCCCCAGCAACACCTGGTCGCCGCGTATGCCAGGGTTGAGACTGGCGGGCACGCCGTGCAGACGAAAGGGGCCGAACGCCAGCGCATCCAGGCGGGTGGCACGGGTCGTCACCGTGCCGTTGGCGGTGATGGCCTGCTGATACGCGCCCGCCTTCAGACCCAGTTCGCCCGCCAGATGCGCCGGCACCGACACCAGCGTGGCGCCGGTGTCGAGCAGGAAGGTAACCGGCTGGCCGTTGATCGCGCCCGGAAAGACGTAATGGCCATCGTGGCTGCGCTTCAGCACCAGCTTGGCGCCCGGCGCGATCTGCAGCTGGCGGTTGGGGTTGTTGCGCGCCTGCAGGCTGCTGTCGAAATAGAGATAGAACATTCCCAGCATCAGCAGGCTGGCGGCCAGGGCCATCCCCCGCCCCAGGCGGTGATGTGGATTGTCGGAAGCGTTTCGGTTCACGGCATGAAGACAGTCAGGACAGGGAATCGTTCAGCGCATCTGGCGCCTGCCCTATTCATATCACACCCCGCAAAACCCGGACAGCGCCTTCTTGATGATGGCGCAGTCGTAAGCCTGCCGCTCAGTGATGCGACATCCGCGGCTGGCTGAAATGGCAGTGCGGGGCGTCGCCGAACACCTCGCGCAGGTAGCGGGTTTCGATATGCAGCAGGCGTTCATGATCGCCGGCTTCCAGGTAGATATCCGGCTGCGCCATCAGATCGTCGTCCCACACCATTTCCACCCCCCAGGCGTTCGGCAGCCCCGGCACCACGCCGGGCGCGCATTCGCTGAACAGGCGGCTCACGCTGGCCTCGTCCGCCAAGCTGAACTCGACGCCATGATCCAGCCCCAGCTTGCCGAGATGAACCTCCTGATCGGCCGGGATCATCGCCACCATCTGGCAGCCGATGCCGTCGAGCAGTACGCCCTTGGCGACCCGGTTGGGCGGAACCCCTGTCGCTCGAGCGGTTTCGACGCTGGTCTGGCTGTGGGGGTGCACCACAAGGTCAAACGGAATCATGTGCTCATCTAGAAAACGTTCCATGCGATGCAGTGCTTTCATGATCGGCTCCTTGCAAAACGATTGGACGATTTTCACTATAGTCCAACGCCGTCCACCCGCAGATGCTATCGCCGCTGCGGCCGGTCGCCTGCACGGAAATGCCGGCGCGGCGGCTTGGGGTGTTCCAGCTGCTGGCAGGCGCGGCGATACGCGAGCAGGGTGTCCTGCGCGTGCCCCAGCACGCTGGCGTGGGGGTAGTGCCCCGCTGCGTCGGGTTCGCCCGCCGCCACGCCGGCCAGGAGCTCGAGGCCCTCGCTCACGTGGTCGGCAGCATGGATATGGAAGCGCCCCGCAGCCACCGCCTCCACCAGCCGCGGCGCCAGCATCAGGTGGCGGCGGTTGCGCGTCGGGATCAGCACGCCCTGGCTGCCGTCCAGCCCGGCGGCCTCGCAGACGCGGAACCAGCCCTCGATCTTTTCGTTGATGGCGCCCACCGGCAGTATTTCCCCGTGCTGGTTGACCGCGCCGGTCACGGCGATGCCCTGTTTGAGGGGCAGGCCGGACAGCGCCGACAGCAGCGCGTAGAGTTCGGCACAGGAGGCGGAGTCGCCTTCCACCTCGTGGTATTGCTGCTCGAACACGATCGAGGCGTTGAGCGAGAGCGGCGCCAGATGCGCAAACAGTCCCGCCAGATAGTTCTGCAGGATGAACACGCCCTTGTCGTGGATCGGCCCGGACAGTTCCACCTCGCGCTCGATGTTGAGCAGGCCGTCCTCGCCGGCATAGGTGCGCGCGGACAGCCGCACCGGCAGGCCGAAGCGGGCATCGCCGAGGTCGATCTGGGTGAGGCCGTTGACCTGGCCCACCCGCTCGCCATGCAGCTCGATCAGCACGTCACCCTCGGCGATTTCCTCGCGCAGGCGCTGCTCGGGGTAATCGTGCCGCGCGGTGTGCGCCGCAAGCGCCGCCTCGACGTCCGCCACCGTCACCAGACCCGGCCCGCGCGCGCGGCAGATCGCCGCACTTTCCATCACCAGCGCCTCGGTGCGGGCGAAAATCGCGCTCTCGCGCGTCTGGTCGGCGGCCTCGCGGTGCGATTCCTCGAGCAGGCGCGCCACCGCCGCCGCCGAAAAATGCGGCAGGCCATGCTCGCGACAGGCATGGGCGACGAAAATCGCCGAGGCGCGTCGGGTGTCCGCGTTGGCGACGAAGCTGTCGGCGAAATCGACCTTGGCGCGGAAATGCCGGGCGAATTCCGGCGCCGCTTCCTGCAGCTCGTAGTACTGCTCGCGAGAGCCGACCAGCACCAGCTTGACGTCGACATCGACTGCCTCCGGCACCAGCGAAACCGCGGCGATCGGCGAGAACGATACGCCCGGCTCCTCGATCTGCAGCCGCCCGCTGCGCAAGAAGCGCCGCAGCTTCTCCCACACCAGCGGATCGGCCAGCACGTCCTGCAGGTGCAGCATCAGAAAACCGCCGTGTGCCTGCAGCAGGCTGCCGGCGCGGATGCGCGAGAAGTCGGTCATCAGCACGTCGTTCTCGGACTGGTATTCGATGCTGCCGAACAGCGCGCGGAACAGCGGGTTGTCCTCGACGATCACCGGCGCACCGGTCAGCCCGCCGTTGTCGACCACCAGGTTGACGCGGTAGCGCGCCAGCACCATCTGCAGGGCCTCCTGCCCGCCCTCGTCGTCCTCGCCGCCAGTGAACAGTTCCAGATTGTCGAACACGTCCTGTTCCAGCGCGTCGAGCCAGGCATTGAGCTTGGCGGCGTCCTTGATCTGCTTTTTCAATCCTGCACGAATCGCCTGCAGTTCGCGCTCGACGAGCGGCTTCACCACCTGCCGCCGCAGCGCCGCCAGCGCCTCGTTCATCGCGCGCTCCAGTGGCTGGGTCTTCTCGATGTAGCGGGTGATTTCGGCGCGCAGCTCCTGTTCAGCCTGCTCCACTTCGGCCCGACGCGCCTTCGGCAGCGCCAGCACCTCGTCCTCGGTCAGCGCCTGCCCCTTCTTGCCCGTAAGCGTGAACACCATGCGCCCGGCCTCGCGGTGCAGCGAAAAGCTGCGCGTCTCGGCAAACGTCGTCAGCTCGGCGTAATGCTGCGCCACGTCGTCCTTCCAGGCCTTCTCGATACGCTCGCTCTCGGCCTTGTAATCCTGCCCGTCCAGCCGCTGGGGAATTTCGCTTTGCAGCGTCTTCACCGCCTGCGCCAGCGACTGCCGCAGCAGCCGGCCCTCGCCGGCCGGCAGGCGCAGAGCCAGCGGCCGCTCGGGCGCGTCGAAGTTGTGCAGATAGCAGAGGTCGGGCGGCACCCGCTTGTTCGCCGCGACCGCGTGCATCGCCTGCTTGAGCAGGGAAGTCCGGCCGCTGCCCACCTCGCCCAGCACGAACAGGTTGTAGTTGGGCTGGTCCATGCCGAGGCCGAAACGGGCGGCCGCCTCAGCCCGCGCCTGGCCGATCCACGGCAGCGGTTCCGCGATCAATTCGGAGGTGTCCGCAAATCCCAGCGAGGCAGGGTCGAGGGTCAGGCGAAGATCGGCGGGAGACAGGATGGCAATCGGCATAGTGGGTTTCAGGCTTTTTGTAGTGTTTGGATTATTGCGCAAGACCGGCCGGCCAGCCTGATTCATGGCGCCAGCAGGCCGGTCCACTGCGCCTGGCTTTGCACGTAGCGCGCGCGCAGGCTGGCCGCATTCTCGCGCAGCACCTCGGCGGGAACCGCCAGCGCCTGCAGCGCCGCGGCCTCGATGCGGTCGAGCGCCACGCCGCGCGGCACCACGTCCGGCTCCCAGGTTTCGGCAAAGGCGGTCCGCTTGTCGGGTCGTCCGCCCTGCTGCGGCGGCACCAGGCTCACGCGCGGAAGGCCGTAAGCCAGCGCGACAATGCGGCCGTGCAGGCTGCTGCCGACCGTGCCGCGGCTGGCGGCGATCAGCGCGCAGATGTCCCACAGATGCAGCGACGGAAATAGCTGCGCGGTGCCGGTCGGCAGCCGGCGCTGCAGCTTTTCGTAGAGCGCCGGATCGTCGTGCCACGGCGCCGCGCCGGCGCGGAACAGCGCCACGCCCAGTCCCGTCGCCGCAGCCACCCGCGACAGGCCCCGCGCCAGTGCATCGAGGCTGGCGTCGTCGGAAAAATCCGCGCTGAACTGGCATGCCAAATAGCCCTGCGGGAAAGCGTCGCGGATCGCCTTCACCGCGCCCTGCTGCCGGTGCCGGCGTATCACCTCGCCGAAGCACGCTTCCACCATCACCGCCGGGTCGGGGCACAGCGGCGCCTCGATCCCCTCCGCCCGCAGCGCGGCCTGGGTGACGTGGTCGCGCACGCTGAGCCAGTCCGCCTGCCGCAGCGCCGCCTTCACGTCGTCCCGCTGCGCGGAGGACAGTGCATTCCACTCCACGCCGCCGACGGCGTTGAAAATCAGCTTGCCCCCCGGCGCCAGTACATCGTGCCCGACGACG
Organism: Thiobacillus sp.; assembly: GCA_019459325.1. GTDB lineage: Bacteria > Pseudomonadota > Gammaproteobacteria > Burkholderiales > Thiobacillaceae > Thiobacillus. Next base: position 20,021 of record JAIBFA010000016.1, on the reverse strand, counting down.
TAGGGCATGATTCGCGCCGTGCCGAGCTGGCGCGCCGCCCACACGGCCCCCGCTGCCGGATGGGCGTCGTAGCGCGCGACGGCTTCCGTGGCCGCGGCCGGATCGAGCAACATGACGGCGGCCTGCCAGGCGGTACAGGTCAGCAGCTCGCCGCCGGCGTGGATCAGGTGCGCCGGGCGCGACGGAAGCGGCGTCACCCGATGGCCGCCGAAGGCCCGCAGATCGCGCCCCGCCAGTCCGCAGCATTCGAACGCCCGCCCCGGCAGCAGCGCTGTCAGCAGATGCGGAAACAGCAGGTCGCCGAAATTGTGGCGGTCGAAGGCACCGAACAGGACCGGCGGAACACTCGCATTCATCGTCTGCATGGTCTGGATGAAAAGGGCGTGAACATCATGCGCATGATTTTTTCGCACGTGGCGCGATTTCGCACTACATTCGCAAAAAAACCAACACCCCCACCCGATGAAACCCGCCCAGCCTTCCTTCTTCGTCCTGATCGCGCTCATCGGCGGCCTGGCCATCTTCAGCTCCACGCTGTCGAAAACGCCGGTGCTGCCGCTGTTCGCCGCCTCGCTCAACGCCACGCCGGCCGAAATCGGCTGGATCGTCATGGCGTCGACGATCCCCGGTGTGCTCATCAGCTATCCCGCCGGCGCGCTGTCGGACCATCTGGGCAAGCGGCGCGTGCTGCTGGCCTCGCTGGTCGTGTTCGCCACCGCGCCCTTCCTCTATCTGGTGATCGAAACCGCCTGGCAGCTGATGGCGGTGCGCTTCTACCACGGCTTCGCCACCGCGATCTTCGGCACGGTGGCGAGCGCGGCGATTGCCGAACGCTATACGGCAGATCGAGCGGCGCGGCTGTCCACCTATTCCTCGGTGACCATCGTCGGCCGCTCCATCGCGCCCTTCCTCGGCGGCGCACTGATCTCGCTGGCGAGCTTCGGCGCGGTGTACATCGCCTGCGCGATCGCCGGCGTGCTGGCGCTGGGGGCGGGCCTGCTGCTTAAAGACCGCGATCCGAAGTCGACGGCGAAGCTGGAATTGCCGCATTTCTGGTCCAGCCTGAGAACGGTGCTGCGCGACCGCGGCATCATGCTGGTGAGCACGGTGGAGGCGGCGCAATACCTGGTGTTCGGCGCCATCGAAGCCTTCCTCGCGCTGTACGCGTCCTCGCTCGGCATCCCCGCGTGGCAGATCGGCGTCATCCTCGGCGTGCAGCTCCTCAGCATCGTGTTCGCCAAGCCGCTGATGGGCAAGGTATCCGACCGCGTCGGCCGCCGCCGCGTCATCCTGCCGGGCCTCTTGATCGGCGCGGCGAGCGTCGTGCTGCTGCCCTACTTTCCAAACTTCATCGGCCTGTCGGTGCTGAGCCTGGTATTCGGTCTCGGCTTCGCCACCGTCACCTCGTCCACCGCCGCGCTCGTCGCCGACCTCACGAAGGACGGCCGCTACGGCTCGTCGATGGGCGTGCTGCGCACGGTGATGGACGTCGGCCAGTCGATCGGCCCGGTGCTCACCGGCTTCATAGTCGGCGTCGCCGGCTACGGCAGCGCCTTCACCCTGCTGGCGGCGATCCTGGTGGCGGCGGCACTGATGCTGGGGCTGCTGCTGCGCGATGCCTGAGGCCGCGCCTGATCGGCTATAGTGAGGCAGCCTATTTCCCCCAAGGAGACTGTCATGCGTATCTCATCTTTGCTCGCCACGCTCGCATTCGTCGCCGTCGGCTTCGCGCTCCCAGCCGCCGCCGATTCGACCGTGGACACCACGCCTGCTGCCGCACAGCAGACATCGATATCACCCGAGGCCTGCATCGCGAATGCCAAGGTCATGCAACTCGCCCAGATCCAGACAGCCTGCTGCAAGGCCCACAAAGGCATTTGCGGCTGCCGCGCCGGCAAGATCGTGTGTTGCGACAATTCCACTAGCACGGAGCCGGGGTGTACGTGTCATGGGGATGAGGGCGTTATTGAATAGCTGGCAAGAATGCGAAGCTGAACCCTTGAGCTCCGTTCAAATCGTTTCAGCGTTAGGAATCGTCTTGACCGATAACAGCATTGAAGAGCTCCGCAACCAGCTTGACGAGCTTCGAGATAAATACATTACGGCCACCCCAAGACAGCGACTTGGTCGCGTTCGCGAACGTTTGGAGGATCCCGGGGCAAACCCGAATCGCCTTGTGACGCTCGTAGGTGGGATTGAGGCTTTAGCTCGGTCTCTAGCCATGCATGTTGAGCACCAAGGTAAAGAAGAATTGCGCACCTGTTACCCAAAATACAAGAACAGAAAAACGCAGACATTAGTTGAACAGTACTGCAAGTTCCGGGGCGTTGAGGTGCCCAAGGAATATTTCGGTGAGGACAACTGGGAGCTATTCCTGCTGGCTATTGGCTATCGCAATCTTCTCGCACATGAATCCACCTACTTATCGAATCAACGGTTTGGAATACTTGAAACGGCATGCAATGAAGTTCTTCGCAGGCTTGCGAATCTAGCCAAACTAAAGTGGGATGCAACATGACCACAGGCTCGTGTCAGAGGTTGGGAACTCTCTGACTGCCGCTTGGCTCGGCGCCTACCGCCCAAAACAAGCGCTCTCTACTTACTGCTCGCCACCCAAACCCCATCCCACCCCGTCTCCGGCGACGTCTGCCGGAACGCCACAATCCGCGCCAGCATGACCTGGCTGGGCTGATCCTTCGGTTCGATCGCAAGGCATTCACGGAACGCCGCTTCAGCCGCATCCCAATCCTGCGCGCGATAGCGTGCCAGCCCGGCTTCATACGCCGGCACCCGCTGCCGGTCGCTTTCGCTCAACTCCGCTGTCAGCCCCAGCAATTCATACACCCGCACCGTTTCCAACTTGCCAGCGACGCGCAGGCTGTCGATTTCGCGGAAGGCCAGCGTGTCGCCCGCCAGATTCCGCGTCGCTTCGCTGACGAGAATCCGCGTGCCGTAGAACTTGTTGGCCTGCTCCAGGCGTGAGGCGAGGTTTACGGTGTCGCCGATGACGGTGTAGCCGCGCGAAGTTTCGGAGCCGATGTTGCCGACGGTGACTTCCCCGCTGGCGATGCCCATGCGGACGTTGACCACGGGCAGGCCGTGGGCGACGCCGAACATCTCGGGCAGCCAGGCGCGGAAGGCTTCCATGCGAGCCATCTGTTCGAGGGCGGCGAGGCAGCACAGGGTGGCGTGGTCGGCGGGATCAGTGAAGGGCGGGCCCCAGAACGCCATGACCGAGTCGCCGATGTACTTGTCGACGATGCCCTGCCGGGTCCGGATCACTTCCGACATCAGCGAAAAATAGCGGTTGAGGAAACGCACCGCGGCATCCGGCGTCAGGCCTTCGCACAGGCGGGTGAAGTCCTGCAGGTCGGAGAAGAACACCGTCATCACCTGGCGTTCGCCACGTTCGGCCGGGATGCGGTTTTCCAGCAGGCTCTTGACGATGCGCGGGTCGACGTACTGGCCGAAGGTATCGCGGATGCGTTCCTTCTCGCGCAGCCCGACCACCATGTGATTGAACGAGGTGGCGAGCGTGGCCAGTTCGTCGTGGGTGCGCACCAGGATTTCCACATCCAGGTCGCCTGCCTCGACCGCGCGTGTGCCACCCACCAGGCGCTTGACCGGGTCGACCAGCGAGCGCGTGACGAAGCCGGCGAAGATCAGTCCGAGCGTGGTGGCGATCGCGGTGACGATCCAGTTGAGCGTGGTGGCGCGTTTCTCCTCCTTCTTGGCCTGGATGGCGGTGTCCTGGGTCAGCCTGTTGAGGATGTCGATGGTCTTGCCGATTTCGACGTCGACGGTGTCCTTCTCGCGCAGCAGGGTTTCGCGGACGATTTTTTGCGATCGCGGCGTGCCTTCCTGCGCCTCGATCTGGAACAGGCGGAAGGTTCTGTGAAAGTGCTGGCGTGCGGTCTGGATTGCGGGCAGCTGCTTGCCCAGCACGGCGAGCGTCACGCGGTCGAGCTTGAGGTCCTTTTGCGCCTCGGCCTCGCCCAGCATGCGCAGCGAGGAATCGACGATCTGGTCGGCATTGACCCCGCGCATGTCGAAGCCGTTCGATTCGTTGGCGAGGAATTCGGGATCGGGCCTGGCCACTTCCATCCCCGCCATCACCCGTTCCATGTGCACGATCTGCTGGCGGATGAGAATTTCGACGCTGGCCACCTGCTGCTGCAGCGGCAGATACCAGTCGGACAGCGCGCGCACCTGGTTGTTGAGCTGGCGGAAGTTGAGCACCGACAGCCAAGTGACGACCACCATCAGCACCAGCAGGGCCGTGGTGATGCTGAAGATTTTCAGACTGATGGGAAGTCGCATGGCGTCACCTGGTGAGTCGACTCATTAAACCCTAGCGTACGCCGGCGATTCGTCAAACCCCGGGCGCGCGAAGGCAGCTTACAGCAAGGGCTTCAGCGGCAGCAGCTGCCACAGCCGCACATGGCCGCGCATGGTCAGCGGAACGTACTGGTCGGGCTTGTCGGCGGCACTCCAGCTGTTTTCAGGACGCATGTCGGCTTCCATGATCGCCTGCAGCCGCTGCGCCAGGCCGGGGTGATGGATGATCGCGCCGACTTCGGTGTTGAGGTTTTCCGAGCGCGGGTCGAAGTTGAAGGTGCCGATGTAGGCGATCTGGCCATCCACCACCATGCTCTTGGCGTGCAGCGCGAACACCGGCGGCACGGCGGGCGGATTGGCGCGCGAGAACAGGGTGTTTCGGTTGGCGGGGTCGGGCTTGTATTCGCGGATGTCGAGGCCCATTTTCAGCAGCTGGCTGCGCTGGCTGCGGTAGCCGGAGAAGGCCTGCAGGTTGTCGGTGGAGGCGAGCGAGTTGGTGAGGATGCGCACCTTGACCCCGCGCGCGACCGCCGCCTTGAACAGCGCCTTCGCCTTGTCCGACATCACCAGATAGGGCGACTGGATCACGATGGATTCGCGCGCGCCGGCCACCAGCTGCGCCAGCGCCGCCGAGCTCTTGCCGCCGCCGCCCAGGGTCCAGCGGCGGCCGTTCTTGCCGGGCTCATCGTGGATGAAGTCGACCCGGCCCCACGCCATGTCGCGTGCCAGGCGGTCGAATGCGGCTGGCGTCGCAGCGATCGCGGCGCGCACCTCCGGCGCGAGGTTTTCCGGCCTGTCGGCGTAGGCGTGCAGCGCGCGGTAGACCTGCTGCACCTCGTCTGCGCCGACCTTGACGTTCTTCTGCATCAGGCCCCAGCCGTCGTAGAGCGACTCCACCGGAACGGCGAGCTTGCTGGCCCAGAAGGCGTCGAAATTCACCCGCATCGCCTGGGCCGCCTCGCCCACCAGCAGCGCATCACGGTCGCGGAAGGTGTATTCGTGGTCGTAGTCGAAGTACTCGTCGGCCATGTTGCGGCCGCCGGTGATCGCGACCTTGCCGTCGACGATGAAGGTCTTGTCGTGCATGCGCTGGTTGACGCCGCGGAAGTCGGTGACGACGTTGAGCGCGCGCTTGTAGAACGGCGTACCGACCCGGTGCTTAGGGTTGTAGATGCGGATGTCGACGCCGGGATGCTTGGCCAGCGCGAGCAGCGTCTTGTCGGACGCGTCGATCAGCAGGTCGTCGACGATGACGCGCACCTTGACCCCGCGTTCGGCCGCGCGCAGCAGCGCTTCGGTGGCGAGGATGCCGATGTTGTCGCTGCTCCAGATGAAGTACTGCACCTCGATCGTGTGCTGCGCATGGTCGGCCAGCCAAGCGCGCGCCCGCAGCGCCTCTTCGCCGGTATCGAGCACGTAGGCGCCGGTTGCACCTGGATGCGCGGCGATCTGGGTGTCGATGAAGGCCATCGGCGACGCCGCAGTGCCCTGCCAGGCCCCGCCGCACAGCAACAGAACAAGGAAAAAGCGCCGGATCATGTGCATCCGGGCCTGCGTGCGCTCAGCCGGCCTGGCCCGGCACCACCGGCGTGGCGCTTGCGACGTCGCCGCATTGCGCGCGGTGGCGCAGCGCGTGGTCCATCAGCACGATGGCCATCAGCGCTTCGGCGATCGGGGTGGCGCGGATGCCGACGCAGGGATCGTGGCGGCCGTGGGTGACGACCTCGATCGGCTGGCCGTTGAGGTCGATCGAGCGGCCGGGCAGACGCATCGACGAGGTGGGCTTGATCGCAATGTGGGCGACGACGGCTTGGCCGCTGGAGATGCCGCCGAGCACGCCGCCGGCGTGGTTGGAGAGGAATCCATCCGGCGTGATTTCGTCGCGGTGTTCGGTGCCCTTCTGCCGCGCGGCGTCCATGCCGTCGCCGATCTCCACGCCCTTGACGGCATTGAGCCCCATCAGCGCGTGGGCAAGGTCGGCGTCAAGCTTGTCGTACAGCGGCTCGCCCCAGCCCGGTGGCACGTTCTCGGCCACCACGCTGATCTTCGCACCGACCGAATCGCCCGACTTGCGCAGCGCGTCCATGTAGGTTTCAAGCTCGGGCACGATCGCGGCGCTTGGCGAGAAGAAGGCGTTGTTGTCGATGGCGTCCCACGACTCGAAGGGGATGTCGATCGGGCCCAGTGCACTCATGTAGCCGCGGATCACGATGCCGTATTTTTCCTTGAGCCACTTCTTGGCGATGGCGCCGGCGCCGACGATCGGCGCGGTCAGCCGTGCCGACGAACGCCCGCCGCCGCGCGGGTCGCGGAAGCCGTATTTCTGCGTGTAGGTGTAGTCGGCGTGGCCGGGGCGGAAGGTCTCGCCGATATTGCCGTAGTCCTTGCTGCGCTGGTCCTCGTTGCGGATCAGCAGCGCGATCGGCGTGCCGGTGGTCTTGCCCTCATAGAGGCCGGACAGGATCTCGGCGGTGTCGGATTCGCGGCGCTGGGTGACGTGGCGCGAGGTGCCGGGCTTGCGGCGGTCGAGGTCGTGCTGGATGTCGGCTTCGGTCAGCGCCATGCCGGGCGGGCAACCGTCGACCACGCAGCCGATGGCGGGGCCGTGCGATTCGCCGAACACGGTGACACAGAAGAGTTTGCCGAGTGTGCTGCCTGACATGGGAATGCGCCGGAAAAGAGCCGTGGGAATGCGCCGAAGTCTAGCACAGGCGCGGCCTCGGGCGCCGGCCGCTACGGCCCGCTGAACTTGCCGTCACATGCGTGTTCTATCCTGAACATCTCACAAACGCGAGGACCACCCATGAATGCCACGCAGCACGTCACCACCCTCGGTCAAAGCCTGTGGCTGGACAATCTGTCGCGCGATCTGATCCGCGACGGCACCCTGGCCAAACTCATCGCCGAAGACGGCGTGTCGGGCGTGACATCGAATCCCTCCATCTTCCACAACGCCGTCGCCACCAGCCCCCACTACGCCGACGACCTGCTGCGGCTGAAAGCTGCCGAGCCGGAAGCCGAGCGCCGCTACGAAGCACTGGTCATCCCCGACATCCAGGCCGCCTGCGATCTGCTGCTGCCGGTGTTCGAACGCAGCGGCGGCAACGACGGCTATGTCAGCCTCGAAGTCGCGCCGCGCTGGGCCTATGACACGACGCACACGGTGGAAGAGGCGCACCGCCTGTGGGCATTGGTGAATCGGCCCAATGTATTGATCAAGGTGCCGGGCACACCCGAAGGCGTGAGCGCATTCGAGGCCCTGACCCAGCTCGGCATCAACGTCAATGTGACGCTGCTGTTTTCGGTCGCGCAAACCCAGTCGGTTTTCGACGCCTATATCCGCGGGCTCAGCGTGCGTGCCGAGTCCGGTGCTGACCTACGCCGCAGCAAAGCGGTCGCCAGCCTGTTCCTGTCGCGCGTCGACACGCTGGTGGATACGCAGCTCACCGCCATCGGCACACAGGAAGCGCTGTCGCTGCGCGGCAAGGCCGCGGTGGCAATGGCCAAACTCGCCTATCAAGCCTATCTGCATACCTTTCACGGCGAGGCCTTCGCCGCGCTGGCGCGCCAGGGCGCGGCACCCCAATATCTGCTGTGGGCGAGCAGCGGCGTGAAGAACCCGGACTACCACGACCTGCTCTACGTCGAACCGCTGATCGGCGCGCAAACCATCAACACCCTGCCCGACAAGACGCTCGCCGCGCTGCGAGACCATGGCCAGCCTGCGCTGCGCCTGGAGGAAGGCATCGCCGAGGCCGAGGCGCAACTGGCGGAGCTGGCGCGGCTGGGCGTCGATATGGATGCGGTCGGCAATACACTGCAGGACGAGGGCGTCAAGCTGTTCGAGGCCGCCTACCAGAAGCTGCTGCAGCAGGCTGGCTGAGCCGCGTCGTGCCTATCCCTGTTGCGCGTGCGTTGTTGATCCCTCGGTTGTTCGGCATCATCGAAGTCGCTGCCACTGAAACCGTATTCATTCACCAAGGAGCCTGTCCATGAAATCACGTGCCGCCGTCGCCTGGGAACCCAAAAAACCGCTGTCGATCGAGGAAGTGGACGTCGAGGGTCCGCGCGAAGGCGAGGTGCTGCTGAAGGTAGTCGCCAGCGGCGTCTGCCACACCGATGCCTTCACGCTGTCGGGTGACGACCCGGAAGGCGCCTTCCCCTGCATCCTCGGCCACGAAGGCGGCTGCGTCGTGATGGAGTGCGGGCCGGGCGTCAAAACGCTGAAGCCGGGCGACCACGTCATTCCGCTCTACATTCCCGAATGCGGGCACTGCGAATACTGCGCCTCGCCCAAGACCAACCTGTGCCAGTCGATCGCATCCACCGTGTGGACCGGCTACATGCCCGACGGCACCCGCCGGTTTTCCAAGAACGGCAAGCCGATCTTTCACTACATGGGCTGCTCGACCTTCTCCGAGTACACCGTGGTGCCGGAAATCGCGCTTGCCAAGATCAATCCGGCGGCGCCGCTCGACAAGGTGTGCCTGCTCGGCTGCGGCGTGACGACGGGAATTGGGGCCGTGCTCAACACCGCCAAGGTCGAGCCCGGTTCGACCGTCGCCGTGTTCGGCTTGGGCGGCATCGGCCTGTCGGCGATCCAGGGCGCGGTCATGGCCAAGGCCGGCCGCATCCTCGCCATCGACATCAACCCCGACAAGTTCGAGATGGCGAAAGCCCTCGGCGCGACCGACTTCATCAACCCGCGCGAGGTCAGCGGCTCGCTGGTCGAGTACATCCGCGACCTGACCAAGGGCGGCGTCGACTACTCGTTCGAGTGCATCGGCAATGTCAACGTGATGCGCGACGCGCTCGAATGCACCCACATGGGCTGGGGCGTCTCCACCGTGATCGGCGTCGCCGGTTCCGGCCAGGAAATCTGCACCCGGCCGTTCAACCTGGTGGTGGGCCGCACCTGGAAAGGCACCGCGTTCGGCGGCGTCAAGGGCCGCAGCCAGCTGCCTGGCTACGTCGACAACTACATGGCGGGCAAGATCGAACTGGATAAATTGGTGACCCACACCATGCCGCTGGAAGACATCAACCGCGCCTTCGACCTGATGCACGAAGGCAAAAGCATCCGCTCGGTCATCATTTTCTGAGGCGGCGATGAAACAAGTCGAAAGAATCAAGGAGTTCGGCGGCTGGCTCGAGCGCTGGCAGCACGAGTCGGCCACCTGTCATTGCACGATGACCTTCTCGGTCTACCTGCCGCCGCAGGCGTCGACGCAGAAGCTGCCGGTGGTGTACTGGCTGTCGGGGCTGACCTGCACCGACGACAACGTGCGGGTGAAGGCCGGCGCGCAGCGCTACTGCGCCGAGCTCGGGCTGATCCTGGTCATGCCCGACACCAGCCCGCGCGGCGAGGGCGTGCCCGACGTGCCCGAGCGCTACGACCTCGGCCAGGGCGCGGGTTTCTACGTCAACGCCACGCAGGCGCCATGGGCCACGCACTACCAGATGTACGACTACGTCACCCGCGAACTGCCGGCGCTGGTCGAGACGAATTTTCCCGTGATCCCCGGCAAGCGCGCCATCAGCGGCCATTCGATGGGCGGCCACGGCGCGCTCGTCTGCGCGCTGAAAAACCCCGGTCTGTACGCCTCGGTCTCCGCCTTCTCGCCCATCTGCAATCCGGTGATCAGCCCCTGGGGCCAGGGCTGCTTCGGCGCCTATCTCGGCGACGACAAACAGGCCTGGGAAGCGTATGACGCCACCTGCCTGGTCAAGGCCGGTGCAGTGCTGCCGCCTGCGCTGATCGACCACGGGACCGCCGACGAATTTCTGGACGAACAGCTCTTTCCGCAAAACCTGCAGGCCGCCTGCGCCGCACGCGGCATCCCGCTCACGCTGCGGATGCAGGACGGCTACGACCACAGCTATCACTTCATCGCCACCTTCATCGGCGAGCATCTGGCGTTCCACGCGCGGGCGATGGCGGCATAAATCGTCGTCACTACGCTCGACGACGCTCCGTATCAAGCAAGAACCATTTATGTCGGGCAAAAAAATCTTGAATGGACAGACGGGCTTGCCAGGAACAGGATTGTCGCTTCCGGCCCATCCGCCCGAATAGAGGCGGATGGCATTCGGGAACCGTTAAAGGAGACTCGCCATGACCATGACCTATACCCGCCTTCCCGCCCGCAATCTCGACAAGACCGCCGGCCTGCTGCGTCCCGCCTGCGTATTGCCCGAGCGGGTCGGGCTGGACAACCCGGCGCTCGATGTGATGACCGATTTCCGCCGCCTGACCGCCTTCATCGCCACCCCCGGCGACACCATTCAGCAGGCGGAAGAACGCATGATTCGCCGCAAGGTGCGCCTGCTGTTCGTCATGGACAGCCAGGACCGTGTGGCGGGGCTGATCACCAGCACCGACATCCATGGCGAAAAACCCCTGCAGGTGGTGCAAAGCCGCGGCATCCGCCGCGACGAAGTGCTGGTGGCCGACATCATGACGCCGGTGGAACGCCTGGAAGCGGTCGACTACGACGACATCGCCCATGCCCGCGTCGGCCACGTGCTGGAAACGCTCAAGGCACGCGGCCGTCAGCATGCGCTGGTGATCGAGCAAACGGAAGACGGACTGATGGTACGCGGCCTGCTGTCGCTGTCGCAGTTGTGCAAGCAGTTGGGTGTCACCGTCGAGACCACCGAAGTGGCGAATACCTTCATCGAAATCGAGCAGCAGCTGGCGCACGTCTGAACCGCCGAAGCGTTGCGCCTGCGCGGGCAGGTGCAACGGCAGCGTGTGCTGCCGCGAAATGAGCCCTGGCTGCGCAACCCGGCCGGGGCTCACGCACAATCCCACGCAATACCCAAGGTTTTCCCGCACGGCTTCTTGTGCTCAAATCCCGGACTTCCGGTCGCGACTGCACGCGCCGGCGGAGCGAGATCAAAAAACACCATAACAAGCACATGAACATTTCCGTCAGCGAATTGATCGTTCGGTATCTGGAGCGCCTGGGCATCGACCATATCTTCGGCATGCCGGGCGCGCACGTGCTGCCGATCTACGACCGCCTGCATGATTCGCAAGTGAAGAGCGTATTGGTCAAGCACGAGCAGGGCGCGGCCTTCATGGCGGGCGGCTACGCGCGGGTGTCGCACCGGCCCGCCGCCTGCATCGCCACCGCGGGACCGGGCGCGACCAATCTCATCACCGGGATTGCCAACGCCTACGCCGAGCGGCTGCCGGTGCTGGCGATCACCGGCGAAACCTCCACTTATATCTTCGGCAAGGGCGGTCTGCAGGAGAGCTCGGGCGAAGGCGGCGCCATCGACCAGGGTGCGCTGTTCGCCAGCATCACGCGCTATCACAAGCTGATCGAGCGCACCGACTATCTGGGCCAAGTGCTGAACCAGGCCACGCAGGTGCTGCTCGGCCGCGAGCCGGGGCCGGTGCTGCTGTCGATCCCCTACAACGTGCAGAAGGAGCCGGTCGACGACAGCGTGCTCGAGCAGATACACTTTCCGCGCAAGGCGGCGCTCCGCAACACGGCGTCGGTCGCCGAACTCGCCGCGCTGATCCGGGACGCGCACACCCCCGTCATCGTCGCCGGCCATGGCTGCATCCAGGCGGGAGGGCGCGATGTCGTCGCCGCATTCGCGGAACGTTTCAACATCCCGGTCACCACCAGCCTAAAGGCCAAGGGCGTGGTGGCCGAGGGCACGCCGCTGTCGCTCGGCTGCCTCGGCGTCACCTCCAACGGCGATGCGTATCGCTATCTTGCAGACCATGCAGATCTGCTGATTTTTCTCGGCGCCGGCTTCAACGAACGCACCAGCTATCTGTGGGACGCGAAGCTGCTGAAGAACAAGAAAATCGCCCAGGTCGACCGCGATCCCGCGCAGCTCGGCCGCGTGTTCCAGCCGGACGTGGCGATCTGCGGCGACATCCGTGCGGTGATGGAAGACGTGTTCGCGACGCTCGATGAAGACGGCATGGCGCCCAAGGCCATGGACCGGATCGACACCCACCGTGCAGCCGTCACGCCGCCAGCGGGCGATAAAACGGCGACACAACAAGAAGCATTCCACCTGATTCAGCGGTTCTACAGCGAACTGGCCCAGCGCTTTCCGCACAACGCGCTGGTGTTCGACGACAACATCGTTTTTGCACAGAGCTACTTCGACGTGTCGGACCGCAATCACTACTTTCCCAATTCCGGCATCTCCTCGCTCGGCCACGCGATTCCCGCCGCGATCGGTGCGCGCTGCTTTGCCAAGGACAGCCCGACCTTCGCCATCCTCGGCGACGGCGGCTTCCAGATGTGCTGCATGGAAATGATGACGGCTGTGAACTACAGCATCCCGCTCAACGTGGTGGTGATCAACAACGGCACGCTGAGCTTGATCCGCAAGAACCAGTTCCAGCTCTACGGCGAGCGCTACATCGACTGCGACTTCACCAACCCCGATTTCGGCCTGCTCGCGCAGTCCTTCGGCGTGGCGCATTACCGCGTCGAAACGGACACCGACCTCGACGCGATGTTCGCGAATGCAGACCTCACCGGCGCCATCAACCTCATCGAAATCCTGCTCGACAAACATGCCTTCCCGCGCTACCTGTCGGCTCGTTAGTCCAGACGAACAGATCGCGGCGCAGCGCGCCGTCATCGCCCGCTTCGAAGCTGCGCTGTGGGACGGCGGCTTCAATGAGGCGCTGTTGCCTTCGTATCAATCGGCCTGGCGGCGGCTGGAAACGCTGATCGCCGCGCGCGGGGCAGACAGCCGCCACCACTTCGTCATCGTCATTCCGGTCGCCGACAGCCCGCAGCAGCTGCAGGCCTGCCTCGACAGCCTGCTCGAACTCTGCAACCTGTATGGCTACGGCGGCCAGCGCGACGGCCGCTGGCAAAAGTTTGCGGTGATGATCGCCGACGACTCGCAGGACCCGGCATGCATCGCTGCACATCGACGCATCGCGTGCGAATTCGAGGCGCGCGGCCTTGCCATGCAGGTCTTCGGACTCGACGAACAGCGTGCGCTGCTCGCCACGCTGCCCGGCAGCATCGATCTATCGCGCATCGTCGGCCCCCTGCGTCCCGAGGCGTTCAGCCACAAAGGCCAGGCGATCATGCGCAACATCGCCTGGCTGAAGCTGGCGCAAACGCAGGCTGCCGATACGTCCCGACTTTTTTACACGGTGGACGCCGACCAGACCTTCCAGGTGAAGGTCGCCACCGCTGACGGCGACCGCGACGTCTACGCAGTGAATTTCCTGGCGCAGCTCGACGCCCTCTTCAGCGCCACCGAGGCCGAGGTCCTGACCGGCAAGGTGGTCGGCGATCCGCCGGTTTCGCCAGCGGTGATGGCCGGCAATTTCCTCGACGACGTGACCGGCTTTCTGCGCGAAATGGCGGGGCACGATCCCGCGGCGGCCTACCGGCAGCCCGTGCCGAGCCCCCAAGGGTCGGGGGAGGCCGCGTATCACGACATGGCCGATCTGTTCGGCTTCCGCCATGCCGATGCGCCCTATCGCTTCCCTTGCTCCCTGCCAGGCCGCCCCAGCAACGCCGCCTGCTTCGACGATTTTTCCCAGCGGCTGCAACGCTTTTTCCACGGCGAGCATCCCACCCGCGTCACCCGTTACCAGCCTGCCGACCTCATGCAGAGCGTGCAGCCCGCACGCACCGTCTACACCGGCAACGCCATCTTCCGCGCCTCGGCCCTGCACTGGTTCATCCCCTTCGCGCCGCTGCGCCTGCGGATGTCCGGCCCCACGCTCGGGCGACTTCTGAAGGCCGGGCTGGGCGCACGTTTCGTCTCGGCCAACCTGCCCATGCTGCATACCCGCACGGTCGACGCCACCGGGCAATCCGAATTCCGCCCCGGCGTGATGACCTTGCGTGAAAACGTCGACCTGTGCGACGAGTTCGAGCGCCAGTTTCACGGTGACGTCATGCTGTTTTCCGTCGAACGACTGACCGGACAGGGCTACCCGCAGCGCATCATCGCTCCGGCGCAGATCGCCGCCACGCTGGACAGCGTGCAAGCCGAGATGCGGGGGAAGTATCGCGCCCGGCACCAGGCCATGATCGACAAGCTGGCGGGCTTCGACACCCTGCTGAACGACCCGGCTGCATGGTGGAACCGCGATGCCGGCCTGGTGGGCGCGCGCACAAACTTCAAGGCGTTTGCCGACAACCTCGAACACAACTTCGGCAGGGATTCGCCGTGCCAGGCACGCATCGAGTCGGCCGCCGCCTGCACAGCGTGGCGCGCACGCCAGCTCGACGCCATCGCCCACTACCCCGCCGACCGGTGCGCCTGGGACGATGCACTGGCCGCGCTGATGCAGCCATGATCGAACGCCTGCGGCACGCGCTGCACCGCAGGCGCTATCCGTTGCGGTATGCGCATCTCAGGCAGTTGCTGACCAATCAGGCACTCGATCATGCGAGCCTGCTCGCCAAACAGCAGCAGGATCTGGCCGGCATCGTCGCCTATGCCGCTGCGCACACGCCCTATTACGCCGACACGCTCGATCCGCTGCTCGACGCAGGCCAACCCATCGCCATCGGCGACTTGCCCATCCTGAAAAAGGACGACGTCATCCGGCGCCTCGACGACCTGCTGGCCGGCACGGCCGACCGCAGCCAGGTGAAGCTCGGCCATACCGGCGGCTCGACCGGCAAGCCGCTGACCTTCTGGTACGACGACGCCAAGCACGAACTGATGCGCGGCGGCATGATGCGCAGCTACATGCTCTCAGGCTGGCGGCCGGGGCAGAAAATCCTCAACTTCTGGGGCGCGCGGCAGGACGTCGCCCCCGGCGGCGTATTCGGCACCCGGCTCGACGATCTCATCGCGGCCGAGCACACCATCGCCGCCTACGAATACACCGAGGACACGCTCGTCGAATGGGCGCGCTTCATCCAGGTTTACCGGCCCGTGCTGCTGCAGGGCTACGCAAGCGTGCTGGCGGATGTCGCGCGGGTGGTGATCGACCAGCGGCTGCCGATGCCGAAGACGCTGATCGGCGTGTACTCCACGGCCGAAGTGCTCGACGACAGCCAGCGTCGGCTGATGCAGCAGGCCTTCGGCTGCAAGGTGTTCAACCAGTACGGCAGCCGCGAAATTCCCAACATCGCCTGCGAATGCCGGCTCGGCAACATGCATGTCTTCACCGACATGGTGTACCTCGAATCGGTGAAGATCGACGATGAAAACCGGCTGCTGGTCACGTCGCTGACCAACCGGCTGATGCCGATGATCCGCTACGACATCGGCGACTCCGGCCGGCCGCTTGGCGGCGCATGCGACTGCGGCCTGCCGTTCCCGCTGATGGAAATGGACCTGTGCCGGCAGAACGACCTCATCCGCACCCGCAGCGGCAAGACCGTCCACCCGTCCTATTTCAACCGCCTGCTGTACGGGCAGACGCAGATCCGGCAATACCAGTGGGTGCAGCACGACTACGACCGGATCGTGCTGAACCTGGTCGCCGCTCAGCCGCTGGGCAGCGAAACACGGGCAGCGCTGGAAGCCGACATCCGCCGCAATGTGGATGCGCAGATGGTGCTGGAGGTGAACGTCCTGGATGACATCCCGCGCACGCTTTCGGGAAAGCACCGGTTTGTGATCGGGATGCCCTGACGGTCCGGACGACGTCTTATGCAATCAGGCATGATCAGACCCACCCCGCATAAACAAATTTCCAAAGCCGGGGCTACACTATAAATGTCCGTTATGGACATCCGTTCGCATCCTGACCATAAAAAAGGAGAGCACACCATGTCATTACGTCTGCTGGCCATCACGGCCGCCTTTGTAATCGCACACACGGCCGCCGTCGCGGATCCCATCGTCATCAAGTTCGCGCACGTGGTCGCCGACCAGTCGCCCAAGGGCCAGGCCGCGCTGAAGTTCAAGGAACTGGCCGAGAAGAAACTCCCGGGCAAGGTCGTGGTGCAGGTTTTCCCGAACAGCCAGCTCTACGGCGACGGCAAGGAAATGGAGGCCCTGCTGCTCGGCGATGTGCAGATCATCGCGCCGTCGCTGGCCAAATTCGGCAAATACACGAAGAAGC
The DNA here is from genome assembly GCA_019459325.1 of Thiobacillus sp. GTDB lineage: Bacteria > Pseudomonadota > Gammaproteobacteria > Burkholderiales > Thiobacillaceae > Thiobacillus. Next base: position 3,646 of record JAIBFA010000016.1, on the reverse strand, counting down.
TGCAGGTCTTCGACCTGCCCTTCCTGTTCGACAACATCCAGGCGGTCGATCGCTTCCAGGATGGTCCGAAGGGGCAGGAACTGCTGAATTCGATGAACTCGAGCGGCATCAAGGGCCTGGGCTATCTGCACAACGGCATGAAGCAGTTGTCGGCCAACAAGCCGCTGCGCACGCCGGCAGACGCGAAGGGCCTGAAGTTCCGCATCCAGAGCTCGGACGTGCTCGAAGCGCAGTTCAAGGCCGTCGGCGCCAACCCGCAGAAACTGGCCTTTGCCGAGGTGTATCAGGCCCTGCAGTCCGGCGTCGTGGACGGCACCGAAAACCCGTGGGCGAACACCTACACCAAGAAATTCCATGAAGTGCAGAAATACATCATGGAGTCCGACCATGGCGTGCTCGACTACATGGTCATCACCAATGCCGGCTGGTGGGACGGCTTGCCCGCAGACATCCGCAAGGGTCTGAACGAGGCGATGGTCGAGTCGATCAAGTTCGGCAACAAGGTCGCCTTTGAGGAAGCCGCCAATTTCCGCCAGAAAGTGATCGACGACAAGAAGGCCCAGGTACTGCCCATGACCCGGGCCGAACTCAACCAGTGGCGCAAGGCCATGGCCCCCGTGTGGAAGCAGTTCGAGTCCGAGATCGGCCGGGACATCATCAACGCCGCACTCAAGGCCAACCAGCGCTGAGACCTGACGGGCCGGCACCCGCGGCCGGCCCCGTCCAAGCCTCCTTGCACAGGGCATGCATACTTGACCCGGCCTGACCGGAGGGCTCCCATGAAGATTCTCGATCGCATCGAGGAACTGATCGTCGTCGTCATGCTTGCATTGATGACCCTGCTGACCTTCCTGCAGGTGGTCATGCGCTACGGCTTCAATTCGGGCTTCACGTGGGCGGTGGAGCTGACCACGATATTTTTTGCCGTGATGATCTTCGTCGGCATCTCCTACGGCGTGCGCACCGGCGCACACATCGGGGTCGATTCGTTGATCAAGAAGTTCCCGCCCGGTGTGGGGCGCGCCATCTCGATCGTCGTCGTGCTGCTGTGCCTGTTCTATGCCGGCCTCGTGATCTACGGCTCGTGGGTCTACGTCAGCAAGATGAAGCTTGTGGGCGTCGAACTGGACGACCTGCCGATTCCGATCTGGGTCGTGCGTTCCATCCTGCCCTTAGGCTACGCGCTGCTGGCGCTGCGCTTCGGGCAGGTCCTGTGGGCGCTGATCACCGGCCGCTCCGACAGGCTGCACCTCGGCAACGAGGCCGAAGATGCGCTCAGGCTCAAAAGCGAGTCGTCCGCCTCATGAGCACCGCCTTCCTGTTCGTCTCGCTCCTGCTCCTGATGGCACTGGGCATGCCGGTTGCCATTTCACTCGGCCTGTCCAGCATCCTGACGATCCTGTTCTTCGCCGACGATTCGCTGGCGAGCCTGTCGATCAAGCTGTACGAGACCAGCGAGCACTACACGCTGCTGTCGATCCCGTTCTTCATCCTGGCCGGCACCATGATGAGCACCGGCGGCGTGGCCAAGCGCATGGTGCGCTTTGCGGTCGCGGCCGTCGGCCACCTGCGCGGCGGCCTCGCCATCGCCAGCGTACTGGCCTGCACGCTGTTTGCCGCCGTGTCCGGCTCGAGCCCGGCCACCGTGGTGGCGATCGGTTCCATCGTGATCGCCGGCATGGTCAGGAACGGCTACCCGAAGCCCTTCGCCGCGGGCGTGATCTGCAACGCCGGCACGCTGGGCATCCTGATGCCGCCGTCCATCGTGATGGTGGTGTATGCCACCGTCACCGAAACATCGGTCGGACGCATGTTCATGGCGGGCATCCTCCCTGCTCTGCTGCTGGCCTTCATGCTGGCGCTGGCGGTCTGGTGGCGTGCCGGCAAGCTGACGCTGACGCGCACCGAGCGCGCCAGTCCGCGCGAACTGCTGATCGCATTCAAGGACTCGATCTGGGGTCTGGCCTTGCTGTTCATCATCATGGGCGGCATCTACGGCGGCGTGTTCACGCCGACCGAAGCGGCGGCCGTCGCTGCGGTGTACGCCACGCTGATTGCCGTATTCGTCTACCGCGACATCGGCATTCGTCACCTGCCCGAGGTGCTGATGGAATCCGGCAAGACTACCGTAATGCTGATGTTCATCGTCGCCAATGCCCTGCTGTTCGCCCACGTGCTGACGACCGAACGCATCCCGCAGACGATTGCCGAGCACATCATTGCAGCCGGCATGGAACCCTGGATGTTCCTGATCGTGGTCAACGTCATCCTGCTGGTGGCGGGCAACTTCATGGAGCCCACCGGCATCATCCTGATCCTGGCGCCGATCTTCTTTCCGATCGGCACCCAGCTCGGCATCGACCCGATCCACCTCGGCATCATCATGGTGGTCAACATGGAGATCGGGATGATCACGCCCCCCGTGGGGCTGAACCTGTTCGTCACCAGCGGCATCACCGGCATGAGCCTGGTGCAGGTCACCCGCGCGGCCCTGCCGTGGCTGTCAGTCCTGCTCGTGTTTTTGCTGATAATCACCTACATCCCGCAAATCAGCCTGGTGCTGCCGCAGTTGCTGCTCGACTAACAGGCGGATGGTGTCCCCCAACGCCTTTTGATTCGAACATCATGAATTCAATACTCAACCGTTTGCTCTCCTTCTGGATCGGGCTTTTTGTCATGACCGGCCCGGCCGTCGCCGCACCGCTCACTCTGGATGATCTGCTGGCGCGCCCGGAAGCACCCGCCGGGGTGGTATTTGAAATCGTCGACCGCGATCCCGGTGCGCTGGAGTTCGCGCTGCCCTGGGTGAAGCAGGCCGCGCAGCGCCTGAAGGCGCGCCACCCCGGCTTGCCGATGGCGCTGGTGACGCACGGCCAGGAAATGTTCGCACTCCAGACCAAAAAACGCACCGGCAACCCGGTGGTCCACCAGATTGCCGAAAGCCTCAGCCGCGACGACGGCATTCCGGTGCATGTCTGCGAAACCTATGCCGGCCGGCGCGGGCTGGCAGCCGAGGACTTCCCGGCTTACGTCGACGTCGCGCCCAGCGGGCCATCGCAAATCAATAACTACGTCGCGCTCGATTATGTGCGGCTGGTGGTGCCCCGGGCGGCAGTGCTCAAGACGCGCTGAAGCGACGTCACACCACGCTATGGGCCGATAGCCCAAAGCCTGGCTGGGGCCGGTCCTAGATTCGCACGCAGGACACCTCGAATCAGAACGCCGTCCACTCGTCTCGTCCGGCCCCGGCAACCACGCGCTTCGTCGGCCGCTCGACCAGCGCCAGCTTGGGCTTGATGCCCTTCAGGGTATTCATGCCCGGAGAGGCACTCGGCCTAGCCGCAACCCTGTCTCTCAACACCGGAAGCTCGGCGCGCGCACTGTAGGCACCGCTATTCAGCTTGAACACGCTCACCGCCTCGGCCAGCTTGCCGGCCTGGTTCTGCAGGCTCTCGGCCGCAGCCGCAGCCTCTTCCACCAACGCAGCATTCTGCTGGGTGGCGTCGTCCATCTGGGTGATGGCCTGGTTGACCTGCTCGATGCCGGAACTCTGTTCCTGGCTCGCCGCAGCAATCTCGCTCATGATGTCGGTGACGCGTTTGACCGAGGTGACGATCTCGTCCATGGTCTTGCCGGCTTCGTCGAC
>JAIBFA010000100.1 GCA_019459325.1 Thiobacillus sp. | reverse complement strand
GTCTTCCTGGATGTCGATCTGGGTGCCGGTTTCCTCGGTCAGCGCGCGGATGACGGCGCCGCCCTTGCCGATGACGTCACGGATCTTTTCCGGGTTGATCTTCATCGCGATGATGCGCGGCGCGTAGGCCGACATCTCATGCGTAGCCGACACCGAGTCCTTCATGATGCCGAGGATGTGCATGCGGCCTTCCTTCGCCTGCGACAGGGCGGCGTGCATGATTTCCTTGGTGATGCCGGTGATCTTGATGTCCATCTGCAGGGCAGTCACGCCCTTCTCGGTGCCGGCGACCTTGAAGTCCATATCGCCGAGGTGGTCCTCGTCTCCGAGGATGTCGGTCAGCACGGCGAAGCGGTTGCCTTCCTTGATCAGGCCCATGGCGATGCCGGCGACGTGCGCCTTCAGGGGGGCGCCGGCGTCCATCAGCGACAGGCAGCCGCCGCACACCGAGGCCATCGACGAGGAGCCGTTGGATTCGGTGATTTCAGACACCACGCGCATGGTGTAGCCGAATTCCTCCTTGGTCGGCAGCACTGCCAGCAGCGCGCGCTTGGCGAGGCGGCCGTGGCCGATCTCGCGGCGCTTGGGCGAACCGACGCGGCCGGTTTCGCCGGTGGCGTAGGGGGGCATGTTGTAGTGCAGCATGAAGCGATCGGAGTAGCTGCCTTCCAGCGCGTCGATGGTCTGCTCGTCTCGGCCGGTGCCGAGTGTGGTGACGACCAGCGCTTGGGTCTCGCCGCGGGTGAACAGGGCGGAGCCGTGGGTGCGCGGTAGCACGCCGGTGCGGATGGTGATCGGGCGCACGGTGCGGGTGTCGCGGCCGTCAATGCGCGGCTGGCCCGAGAGGATGCGGTTGCGCACGACGCCGGCTTCGAGGCGGTGGAACGCGTCCTTGACGTGGTTCTGCGCGACCGTGTCCATGTCGGCGGTGATCAGCTCGGCGAAGGCCTTGCTGCGGACTTCGTCGATGGCGCTCATGCGCGCCTGCTTCTGCTTGATGTTGTAGGCCTGCTGCAGGCCGTCTTCGGCCAGCGCCTTGAGGCGTTCGACCATCGCGGTGTCTTCGGCGAGCGGCTGCCAGTCCCACGCGTCGGCGCCGGCTTCGTCGGCCAGTTCGTTGATCGCGTTGATCGCAGCCTGCATCTGGGTGTGGCCGAACACGACTGCGCCCAGCATGATGTCCTCGGGCAGTTCCATCGCTTCGGACTCGACCATCAGCACGGCGGTTTCGGTGCCGGCGACGACCAGATCGAGCGCCGAATCCTTCAGCTCGGAATTGGTCGGGTTGAGTACGTATTCACCGTTGATGAAGCCGACGCGCGCCGCGCCAACCGGGCCGTCGAACGGCAAGCCGGACAGCGACAGGGCGGCTGAAGCGCCGATCAGCGCGGGGATGTCGGCGCTGACTTCGGGGTTGGACGACATCACGGTGGCGATGATCTGCACTTCGTTGAAGAAGCCTTCCGGAAAGAGCGGGCGGATGGGGCGGTCGATCAGGCGCGAGGTCAGCGTTTCGCCTTCGGACGGGCGGCTTTCGCGCTTGAGGAAGCCACCGGGGATGCGACCGGCCGCGTAGGTCTTTTCCTGATAGTCGACGGTCAGGGGGAAAAAATCCTGGCCGGGCTTGACTTCGTTCTTGGCAACCACGGTGACCAGCACCATGGTGTCGTCCATGTTGACGATGACGGCGCCGGACGCCTGGCGGGCGATTTCGCCGGTTTCCAGCGTGACCTGATGGCGGCCGTAGGTAAACGTTTTCTTGATAGCGCTCATACGAGTTCCTTTCAAAGCAAAAACGCCCCGCATGAGCGGGGCGTGAAAAATTCAGGGGGCAACACGCCCCATCCACTGTGCCGGTGCAGCAGGGTGCCGGATCATCACAGTGGCCTTGTCTGGATTACTTGCGCAGACCGAGACGATCGATCAGGGTCTTGTAGCCTTCGAGGTTGGTGCGCTTCAGGTAGTCCAGCAGCTTGCGGCGGCGGCTCACCATCTTCAGCAGACCACGACGCGAGTGGTGATCCTTCATGTTGGCCTTGAAGTGGCCGGTCAGATCGTTGATGCGGGCCGTCAGCAGGGCAACCTGCACTTCGGGGGAGCCGGTATCGGCGGCGGCGCGTTGAAAATCCTGGACGACTTGCGCTTTTTGCGCGGTGGTAACAGCCATGGTGTACTCCTTCTGAAATCGCGTGGCCTGCGGCTGTGCGGGACACGTTCTGGGAAGCCGTGAATTTTACGCTGAAAAGGGACCCGAACTCAAGCCTGCTGGGTGGCGATCAGCCGGCGCGGCACCAGATGGCCAGCGTCGACGTCGGCCAGACCGAGGAAAACGTGCGGGGCTGCATACACGCGAGTGAGCCCCGGAGGCGCCATCGGATGCGCAACGCTGCGGCCCTGGCACAGCGCCGTGGCATCGGCCGCATCGAGTTGCACGGCGGGCAGGTGGGCGACCAGGCAGTCGGCAGGCTGCAGCAGGGCGTGACGCTGGCTGATGTCGAGCATTTCCAGACTTGCTAGCGTGTGCGCCTGTTCCCGCCTGAATCCGCCCGCAGCCGTGCGCGTTAGCGCAGTCAGATGGGCGCCACACCCGAGTGCGGCACCGATGTCCTGCGCCAGCGTGCGGATGTAAGTGCCGGCGCTGCACTGAACGTCCAGCACCACGCGGGGCGGAGAACACTCGAGCATCTCCAGCGCGCGTACCTGGACCCGGCGGGCAGGACGCTCGATTTCGATCCCGGCGCGGGCATATTCGTAAAGCGGGCGTCCCTGGTGTTTGAGCGCCGAATGCATGGGCGGGATTTGTTCGATTTCGCCCATGAAGCGCGACAACAGCGTAGTGATGTCGTCACAGCTGACATCCACGTCGCGGGTGTCGAGCACGTCGCCTTCCGGATCGCCCGTGGTGGTGGTGACGCCCAGTTGCAGCACGGCCCGATAGCGCTTGTCGGCATCGAGCAGGTAGGCTGAAAACTTGGTGGCTTCGCCAAAACACAGCGGCAAGAGCCCGTCGGCAAAAGGATCGAGCGTGCCGGTGTGGCCGGCCTTTTTGGCGTTGAGCAGCCACTTGGCTTTTTGCAGCGCGGCGTTGGAGGTGATGCCGACCGGCTTGTTCAGCAGCAGCACGCCATCAAGTGGCTGGCGGGCTGGCTTCACTCGTCTTTGGGGTGTTTGGCGTCTTCGGCGACGGCGGTTTCGATCAGCTGGCTGAGCTCGATGCCGCGCTCGACCGAACGGTCGTACACGAAGGTGAGCTTGGGCACCACGCGCAGCTGCATGCGGTGCGACAGCTGCGTGCGCAAAAAGCCGCTGGCGCGCTGCAGGCCCAGAAGGCACGCTGCATGCTCGGGCTCGCCGCCCAGCGTGGTGAAGTAGACCTTGGCGAACTCCATGTCGCGGTTGACCTCCACCTCGGTGATGGTCAGCATGCCGACGCGCGGGTCCTTCACTTCCTGCCGGATCAATTCCGGCAGTTCGCGCTGGATCTGGTCGGCGACTCTGCGTGCCCTCGGAAAGTCCTTCGGCATTACAGCGAGCGCGCGACTTCCACCACTTCAAATACTTCGAGGATGTCGCCTTCCTGGATGTCGTTGAAGTTCTTCAGAGAGAGGCCGCATTCGAAGTTGGCTTTGACCTCCTTGACGTCATCCTTGAAGCGCTTGAGCGAATCGAGCTCGCCCTGGTGGATCACCACGTTGTTGCGCAGCACGCGCACGCCGGCATTGCGCTTGATCACGCCATCCGTTACGTAGCAGCCGGCAATGGTGCCGACCTTGGAAATGACGAACACTTGGCGGACTTCCACGCTGCCGATGACGCTTTCCCGCTTTTCGGGCGCCAGCATGCCGGACAGCGCAGCTTTCACCTCATCCACCGCCTCGTAGATGATGTTGTAGTAGCGGATATCCACGCCGCTGGATTCGGCCAGCTTGCGGGCCGACGCATCGGCGCGCACGTTGAAGCCGATCAGCACCGCCTTGGATGCGAGCGCCAGGTTGACGTCGGATTCGGTGATGGCGCCGACCGCGCTGTGGATGATGTTGACCTTGACCTCGTCGGTCGACAGCTTGGAGAGTGCATGTGCCAGACCTTCGTAGGAGCCCTGCATGTCGGCCTTGAGGATGATGGGCAGTTGCTGGACTTCGCCCTGACCCATCTGCTCGAACATCGATTCCAGCTTGGCAGCCTGTTTTTTCGCCAGTTGCACGTCGCGGAACTTGCCCTGACGGAACAGCGCGATTTCGCGCGCCTTGCGCTCGTCCGGCAGCACCATCATGTCTTCACCTGCCTGCGGCACGTCGGACAGACCCTGGATTTCCACCGGGATCGAGGGCCCGGCTTCGGTCACAACCTTGCCTGACTCGTCGAGCATGGCGCGCACGCGGCCGAAGGCCTGGCCAGCCAACACCATGTCGCCACGGCGCAGGGTGCCGGATTGCACCAGCAGGGTGGTGACCGGGCCCTTGCCCTTGTCGAGTCGCGCTTCGATGACGATGCCCTTGGCCGGACCGTCGGCAGCCGCCTGCAGTTCCAGCACCTCGGCCTGCAACAGGATGGCGTCGAGCAGGCCGTCGATATTGGTGTTGGCCTTGGCCGACACCTCGACGAACTGGGTGTCGCCGCCCCATTCTTCGGGGGTGACGCCCTGCGCGACGAGTTCCTGGCGGATGCGCTCGGGGTTGGCGTCGGGCTTGTCGACCTTGTTCACCGCCACCACCAGCGGCACGCCTGCTGCCTTGGCATGGTGGATGGCTTCGATGGTTTGCGGCATCACGCCGTCGTCGGCCGCTACCACCAGCACCACGATATCGGTCGCTTTGGCACCGCGCGCCCGCATCGCGGTAAACGCTTCGTGGCCCGGGGTGTCGAGGAAGGTGATGACGCCTTTTTCGGTTTCGACGTGGTACGCGCCGATGTGCTGGGTAATGCCGCCGGCTTCTCCGCTGGCCACCCGGGTGCGCCGGATGGTGTCGAGCAGCGAGGTCTTGCCGTGGTCGACGTGGCCCATCACCGTGACGACCGGCGGGCGGGCAAGCACTTCATGCTCGCTGACTTCGCCCGTATCGATGAGGAAGGCTTCCGGGGTGTCGAGCGCGGCAGGCTTGCCGATGTGGCCCATTTCCTCGATGACGATGATCGCGGTTTCCTGATCAAGCACCTGGTTGATGGTCACCATGCTGCCCAGCTTCATCAGCGCCTTGATGACCTCGGCTGCCTTCACCGACATCTTGTGAGCGAGTTCGGCGACGGTGATGGTTTCAGGCACCAGCACCTCGCGCACGACCGGTTCGGTGGGCGCGACGAAAGTGGTCTCTTCATGGCCGGACTTGGACTTGCCCTTGCGGCCGCGCCAGCCTGCTTCGGGCGCAGCGCCACCACGGGTCTTGAGCCCGCCCTTGCGGCGGGCGGCATCGTCCTTCCAGGTTCCGCCGGCTTTCTTGTCCGGGCCCTTGGCGCCCTTGGGGGCAGCCGGCTTGTCCGGTTTGTGCAGCGTTTTTTCGGTGGGGGCGGCCGGTGCGGCCGGTGCGGCGGCTTTTTCCGCTGCCGCAAGCTTGGCGGCTTCGCGCGCAGCTTCCGCTTGTTTGCGCAGAGCCTCGCGTTCGATACGGGCCTTGGCATCCGCGGCCTGACGTTCCTGCAACGCCGTGTGGCGGCGAGCCTCTTCTTCGCGTGCCTTGACCTCGGCTTCGTTCAGGATCGAGGCCTTCTTGATGCGAGTGGTTTTCTTCGCCACCGGGGCGGCTTCGGCGGCGGGTTCTGCTGCCACCTCGGTCGGCGCGGGGGCGGCTTCAGCGGCTACGACCGGCGGTTCAACCACAGCGGGTTCGGCGGCGACGGGCTCGGCCTTGACAGGTTTGGCCTTGGCGGGCTTGACCTCAACCGGTTCGACGACGGGCTCGGGGGCGGGTGCTTCGACCTTGATTTCGGCAACCGGCTGAACCAGTTCCTCGACCGGCGGGGCGGCCTGGACTTCCGGCGCGGGCTCTGCGACGGGTTGGGCTTCAGCCGTCAGCGCGGCGGCATCGCGTTTGACGTAGGTACGCGACTTGCGCACTTCCACCTGAATGGTGCGCGACTTGCCGGTGCTGTCGGTCTTGCGGATCTCGCCGGTCTGCTTGCGCGTGATGGTGATCTTGGTCTTGCCGGTTTCGGCGCCGCCACCGTGCATCTTGCGCAGGTAATCGAGCAAATGCGCCTTGTCCGCTTCGGTGACGGGGTCGACGACATCATTCTTGCTGACGCCCGCCGCTTTCAGCTGTTCAAGCAACAGCTGGGGCGGCAGTTTCAGTTCCTGGGCGAATTGTTCAACGTTCATGCAGTCCTCTTGGCGTATCAGCCTTGGGCGAACCAGGGCGCGCGTGCGGCCATGATCAATTGTTTGGCACGTTCGGTATCCATGGCCGCCATTTCGGTCAGCTCATCGACGGCCAGCTCGGCGAGGTCCTCGGTGGTGTGGACGCCTTTGCTGGCGAGCGTGCGTGCGGTTTCTGCGTCCATGCCTTCGAGCGACAGCAGGTCGCCCGCAGAGGCTTCCACCTGCTCTTCGCCCACGATGGCCGCGGTCAACAGGGCATTGCGGGCGCGGTTGCGCAGTTCGTTGACCAGATCTTCGTCGAATGCCTCGATCTCGAGCATTTCGTTGAGCGGGACGTAGGCGACTTCTTCCAGCGTGGAAAAGCCTTCGTCGACCAGAATCTGGGCGACTTCTTCATCCACATCGAGTTTCTCGATGAAAAGCGCGAGGGTCTTGCCGCTTTCGCTCGACTGCTTCTCGTCGGCCGCTTCGCGCGACATGATGTTGAGCTCCCAGCCGGTCAGCTCGGACGCCAAGCGCACGTTCTGGCCGCCGCGGCCGATCGCCATCGCCAGCTGTTCCTCGTCCACCACCACGTCCATGCTGTGCTTGTCTTCGTCGACCACGATGGAACTGACTTCGGCCGGCGCCAGGGCGTTGATGACGTACTGCGCGGGATCGGCCGACCAGTGGATGATGTCGACGCGTTCGCCGGCGAGTTCGTTGGTCACCGAGGTGACGCGCGAGCCGCGCAGGCCGATGCATGTGCCGATCGGGTCGATGCGCGGGTCGTGCGACACCACGGCGATCTTGGCGCGCAGGCCGGGGTCGCGGGCGGCCGCCTTGATCTCGAGCAGCCCTTCCTCGATTTCCGGCACTTCCAGTTCGAACAGCTTCATGATGAATTCGGGCGCGGTGCGCGACAGCACCACCTGCGGGCCACGGGCGCCGCGGTCGATGCGCAGCAGATAGGCGCGTACACGGTCGCCGACGCGCAGGTTCTCGCGCGGGATCATCTGGTCGCGGTGCAGGAAGCCTTCGACGCGGCCGGATTCGATGACGGCGTTGCCGCGGTCGATGCGTTTCACCACGCCGTTGACAAGGTGTTCCTTGCGGTCGAGGAAGTCGCTGATGATCTGTTCGCGCTCGGCGTCACGGATCTTCTGCAGGATGACCTGCTTGGCGGCCTGGGCGCCGATGCGGCCGAACTCGACGTTTTCCAGCGGTTCTTCGATGTAGTCGCCGATTTCGATGTCGGGATGCTTGTCCTGGGCGTCGATCAGCAGAATCTGGTAGCCCTCGGACTCCAGGTCGGCTTCGGACACCACCTGCCAGCGGCGGAAGGATTCGTAATCGCCGGTCTCGCGGTCGATCGACACGCGCACGTCGGCCTCTTCCTTGAAGCGTTTTTTGGTGGCGGAGGCGAGCGCCTGCTCCAGGGCTTCGAACACCACTTCCTGGCCCACGTTCTTTTCGCGCGCCAGCGCGTCGGCCAGCATTAACAATTCACGACTCATCATTCCCTCCAGCCTTGCCTAAACCATGGGTTTGAGGCGGGCAGCGTCCACATTTCTTAAATCGACCGACACTTCCGTGCCATCGACGATCAACTTCACTGCATCATTTTCCAGGCCGACCAGCTGGCCGCTCAGGCGCCGCCGATTGTCCATCGGCACCCGCAGCTTGAGCGTCACCTGTTCACCGGCGAAGCGCACATAATCCTGCGGCTTGACGAGCGGCCGGTCGAGGCCGGGCGAAGACACTTCGAGCCTGTCGTAGTCGATGTTTTCGACGGTAAACAGGTGGCTCAGATGATTGCTCACCGTCACGCAGTCTTCAATCGTGATGCCGTCCGGCTTGTCGATGAATATCCGCATCAGCCCACGCCCGGCGCGTTCCAGCATCACCAACTCGTAACCGAGTCCGGCAAGTACAGGTTCCAGGCGGGCGGACAAATCCATCATCGAAAATCCATCGTTGCTTGGTGCGGGGCACAAATAAAAAATGGGCGAACCGCCCATTGCCCAACACCATTACATAAATAATCAAGCGGCCGAATTATACCACTCGGCCCGGCAGACTGAAAGGGAAGATGGTGCCCGGAACCGGAATCGAACCGGTACGCCATCGCTGGCGAGGGATTTTAAGTCCCTTGTGTCTACCAATTTCACCATCCGGGCGATGCGGACAGTTGGCATGAGTTGGAGGCGCGAGCCGGAGTCGAACCGACCTACACGGATTTGCAATCCGGTGCATAACCGCTTTGCTATCGCGCCTTCGCGATAAAACGCTTAAACGAAAAGGGGAAAACGTCCGGACTGCGCCATCTGTTTTCCCCAGAATACTGGAGCGGGAAAGGAGGTTCGAACTCCCGACCTCAACCTTGGCAAGGTTGCGCTCTACCAGCTGAGCTATTCCCGCGTTGAAGGCTGCGCATTATGGAGATTCCGCTTTTTTCTGTCAACACCTCACGATGAAGATTTTTGCAGCGCGCGCGCCGCCATCACGAGGTAATACGCCATCGATACCAGGGTGAGCAGCGCGGCGATCCAGATCAGCAGCGTGCCGATGGTCGCGATGGGCAGACCGGCGAACGGGCTGAAATACAGCAGCAGCACGATGGCGAGCATCTGGGCCGTGGTTTTGAGTTTACCGACGAAGGATACGGTCACGCTGGCCGACTTGCCGGCCTTGGCCATCCACTCGCGCAAGGCGGAAATGGTGATTTCCCGGCCGATGATGATGAGCGCGATCAGCGGCGCCACGCGGCCGAGGTCGATCAGCACGATCAGCGCGGCGGCGACCATCAGTTTGTCGGCCACCGGATCGAGAAAGGCGCCGAAGGCCGACGTCTGGCCGAGGGCGCGCGCGAGGTAGCCGTCGAGCCAGTCGGTCAGCGCCGCCACCCCGAAAAATGCCGCGGCCAGCAGATTGGCCTCGGCTGGCGTCACCCAGCCGTCGGGCAGGTAGAACACCCCCACCATCAGCGGAATGAAGAGGATGCGCAGCCAGGTGAGCAGGTTGGGGAGGTTGAGCGGCATTATTCAGTGGAGGGCGTTGTAGATGGTTTCCGCCAATTCTCGGCTGATACCGTTCACCGTGGCAAGCGCGTCGACACCGGCATTGCGTACGCCCTGCAGGCCACCGAAGTGTTCCAGCAGCTGTTTGCGGCGTTTGGGGCCGATTCCGGCGATGTCTTCCAGGGTCGATTGCACACGCGCCTTGCCGCGTTTGGCGCGGTGGCCGGTGATGGCGAAGCGGTGCGCCTCGTCGCGCACCTGCTGGATCAGGTGGAAGCCGGGGTGGTCCTTGGCGAGCCTGAGTTCGCGGCCGTCGGCGAAGATCAGCGTCTCCAGCCCGGGCTTGCGCGCCTCGCCCTTGGCGACGCCGAGCAGCAGCACCTCGCCCAGACCCAGTTCGGTCATCGCCTCGACCGCACTCGAAATCTGGCCCTTGCCGCCGTCGATCAAGAGCAGGTCGGGCAGCACGCCGTTTTCCTCCACGCTTTTGTGGAAGCGCTTGGTGAGCGCGGCGCGCATCGCAGCGTAGTCGTCGCCTGGGGTGATGCCGCTGATGTTGTAGCGCCGGTAGTCGGATTTCTTCAGGTCGTCGCCCTCGTACACCACGCAGGAGGCAACGGTCGCCTCGCCCATGGTGTGGGAGATGTCGAAGCACTCGATGCGCTTGAGCGTCGGTAGGTCGAGTGTGTCGCGCAGCGCGGCGAGCCGCTGCGACTGGTTGGCGCGCTCGGTGCTGCGGCGCTCGGCCGACAGCCGCGCGTTGGCCTGCGCCATGCCGATCCAGACACGGCGTTCACCGCTGACGCGGTACAGCAGGCTGACCTTCTTGCCAGCCTGCTCGGAGAGCAGCGTCTCCAGCGCCTCGGTCTCGATCGCCTCGCTCACCAGGATGCGCGCCGGGATCGGGTGGTCCAGATAGTGCTGGGCGATGAAGGCGTCCAGCGCCTCGGCTGTCGTTGCGCCTTCGCCGTGCTGCGGGAAGAAGCTGCGGTCGCCGAGATGCCGGCCGCCACGGATCATGGTGAGGTTGACCGCGATCACGCCCGCAGCCTCGGCCACCGCCACCACGTCGGCGTCGGCCTCGCTGCCGGTGGTGTCGACGAACTGCTTTTCGCGCACCGTTGCCAGCATGCGCAGGCGGTCGCGCAGGAAGGCAGCGGTTTCAAAGTCGAGTGCGGCCGCCGCGGCGTTCATCTGTTCGGTGATGTGTTCGGTCAGCGCGGTGGCCTCACCCTTCAACAATTGTGCAGCCTCAACGACGTCGCGCGCGTAGGCCTCCGGCGTGACGAGCTTGACGCACGGCGCGGTGCAGCGCTTGATCTGGTGCAGCAGGCAGGGGCGCGAGCGATTGGCGAACACCGTGTCCTCGCAGGTGCGCAGCTGGAACACCTTCTGCAAGAGCTGGATGCTCTCGCGCACCGCGTAGGAATTGGGGTAGGGCCCGAAGGCCTGATCGCTTTTCCTGGGCGTGCCGCGGAAGTAGGCCAGGCGCGGAAAGCGGTGTCCGGTCAGCAACAGATAGGGATAGGACTTGTCGTCGCGGAACAGGATGTTGAAGCGCGGCTTCAGCCCCTTGATCAGGTTGTTCTCCAGCAGCAGCGCCTCGGCCTCGGTACGCGTCACCGTGGTGTCGATGTGGTCGACGCTCTTCAGCATCAGCCGGATGCGCGGGCTCTGGTCGGTTTTCTGGAAGTAGCTGGAGACGCGCTTCTTCAGGTCTTTCGCCTTGCCGACATAGAGCACCGCGCCGGCCACGTCGACCATGCGGTAGACGCCGGGCAGAGTGGGCAGCGAGGCGAGAAAGTCCTTGTCGACGCTCAAGGCGGGTTATTCGTCCTCGTCGAGCAGCTTTCCGGCGATCGCCCAGTTCTCGTCCGGCAGTTCCTCGAACGCGATATAGGTGTAGGAGGCCGGCTTGCCGGCGTGACGCTCCAGCGTGGCGGTGATTTCCTCGGCGACTTTCTGCTTTTGCTCGCGGGTCAGCGTGCCGGCGAGCTTGATGGTGACGACGGGCATGGTCAGTTCTCGCTTTGAATACGGGTGAACACTGCCGCGAACATTTCCGGGGTGAGGCGGCGCGTCTGGGTATTGTAGCGGGAGCAGTGGTAGCTGCTGACCAGGCGCCGGCCGTCGGGCAGGCGGTAGTCGCTGGCGTGGGCGAAGGGGTAGTCCTTGAGCTTGAGGCCCTGCGCGCGCAGCACGGCCTGATGCGCGATCTGGCCCAGCGCCAGGATGCTGGCATGCGCCGGCAGGGCATTCAGTTCAGCTGCCAGATAGCGGTTGCATTCGCGGATCTCGCCCGGTTCCGGCTTGTTGGCCGGCGGCAGGCATTTGACCGCGTTGGTGATGCGGCAGCCGGTGAGCGTGAGGCCATCGTCCACCGACACGGATTCCGGTGCACTGGCGTAGCCGAAGCGGTGCAGGGTTTCGTACAGCAGCACGCCGGCGTAGTCGCCGGTGAAGGGACGGCCGCTGCGGTTGGCGCCGTGCATGCCGGGCGCGAGGCCGACGATCAGCAGACCGGGCGCGGGGTCGCCGAAGGCGGGCACCGGGCGCGCGTAATAATCGGGGTGGCGGACGCGCACCTCGTCCAGAAAGGTGGCGAGGCGCGGGCAGGCGCGGCAGTCAGGGTCGAAGCTCATTGAAAAACACACGGAAACACCCCGGAAACGGGGCGTTCATTGTAGGGCCTGCCGGCCGCTTTGCATGAATGGGGCGGCGCTACACCGTCGCCCACATCCGCATCAGGTTGTGGTAACAGCTGGTCAGCCGCACGGCGGTGTCGGTTTCGCCGTGCTCGCCGCGCAGCGCGACGATGCTCAGGTCGAGTTCGTGCAGCAGTTCGCGCTGCTGCGGTTCGCGCACCATGCTTTCCAGCCAGGAAAAGCACGCCAGCCGCGCACCGCGCGTCACCGGTTCGACGCGATGCACGCTGTACGACGGATACAGGATCAGATGGCCGGCCGGCAGCTTGACTGCACGCCCGCCCATGCCGTCCTCGATGATGAGTTCGCCGCCGTCGTAGTCGTCCGGGTTGTTGAGGAACAGCGTGAATGACATGTCGGTGCGAACGTGCTGGGCGCTCGCAGGATGGGTGCGGATGGCATTGTCGACGTGATTGCCGAAGGAGTTGGCCTCGCCGCCGTAGCGGTTGAACAGCGGCGGATAGATGCGCTTGGGCAGCGCCGCGCTGAAAAACGCGGGATTCCTGGACAGCGCTTCCAGCACGATGGCGCGCAACTGCTGGGCGACCGGGCTGGCTTCCGGCAGTTGCCGGTTGTTTTTTACCGTGGCGGCCTGCGAGCCGGCGGTGATGCGGCCATCGGCCCAGTCGGCCTGTTGCAAAAGCGCGGTGCAGCGGGCCAGGGCGGCGGCGTCGAGGATGTTGGGGATGTGCAGCAGCATGGTCAAGGTCTCCTGTCATGGATGTGACGCCGCGCAGGCAGCGTCACATCCCTGCCAATAGGCAGGGATAAAAGGCTCAGAACTTCAGCTCGCCGGTCAGGATGAACTGCCGGCCGGTGCCGGGCACGGTGAACGGGCCGTTGTCGTAGATCGCGTCGTAATAGACCTCGTCGAACACGTTCTTGACGTTCAGCCGTATCGCCCAGTCCTTCAGCTCGTACGCCACCATCGCGTCCCAGCGCGCATAGGCCGGTGCGGTGTTGGGGTTGAAGCCGCTCGGCTGGCCGTTGGTGGTGAACTGCGCATTGGCCAATTCGGATGACGGGTTGTAGCCGTAGCGGTCGCCCTTGACCTCGACGCCGCCGCCGATCTTCCAGCCGCCGGCGAGCTTGTAGGTGGACCACAGGTTGAACGTGTACTTCGGCGTATTGCGCGGACGCTGGCCGGCGAAGCGCGGATCGGCGACCTCGGGGTCGGTGTCGGCATCGTTGTTGTCGAGGTTGACCGCGGTTTCGAGGATCTTCGCCTTCATCAGCGACACGCCGGAGAACACCTCCCAGTTGGGTGTGATGCGGCCAGCCAGTTCGAATTCGATGCCGTCTGTGCGCCGCTTCTTGGTGAGGATCGCTGCGGTCGATTCGAGATCGGTGTTGCGCTCGTTTTCCTTCTCGGCGCGGTAGAGCGCGCTGCGGAAGGCCAGGTCGCCGTCGAAGAACAGCCACTTCGCGCCGAGTTCGTAGACCTGACTGCGCTCGGGAGGATAGGCGTCGCCGGAAAGCTGATAGAGGTCGGCGGTCGGGCTGAACGAATCGCTGAAGCTCAGGTAGTAATGCGCTTCGTCGGTCGGCTGGTACGACAGGCCGGAGCGCAGACTCCATTCGCCGAAATCGAGTTGGGGCGAGGTCAGGCTGGAATATTCAGCCTTCAGTTCGTCGCGCCGCATGCCGAGCGTAGCCTTCCAGAACGGCATGAATTCGACCGTGTCCTGAACGTAGACCGCGTAGGAGTCGCCGGTGAAATTCACCGGGCTGGCGGTGGTCGATTCGACGTAGGGCTGGAAATCCGGAGGGTTGCCCGCAGTCGTGCCGCCCAGGTTCTGAAGAGACTTGCGGTGGCTGTCCTCGTGGAGGTATTCGACGCCGGTGACCAGCTCGTGCTTCATGCCGAGTGCGCGGAATTGGGTGCTGAAGTCGGACTGTACGGTGAGCGTCTCGTAATCCATCGAGCGGGTGGGCCCCGCGTTGGTGCTAGCGCCATTCAGGCCGGTCGAGCCGGGCGCGTCGGTCGCGCTCGGCGTGCGCGCCCAGTAGCTGCGTTCGTAATCGCCATAGCGGACGGTGGTGCGCAGCTCGCTTTTGGGCGAGAAGCGGTGTGTCCAGATGCCGGTCGTGAGGTTGACGTCGCTGTCATCGAAGTTGCGGTCTATGCCCCAGAAATACTCCGGCGGGAAATGGGTGTTCGGCGCGTGCGTGGCATTGTCGAACGAGAAGCCGTAGTCCGGGATGTCGCGGTTGCGCGTGATCTGGTGCGAGAAGACGAATTCGTCGTCGGTCTGCATGCCGAGCGCCAGGCTCACCGCGGCGCCGCTGCGGTGGACCTCCGGCTCGGCGCCCGTGACGGGGTTCTCGCGCCAGCTGCCTTCGTCACGCTTCATCAGGTTGACGCGCAGGGCGGCGTTCTCGCCGACGCGCTTGTTGAGGTCGGCAGTCACTTCGGTGTAGTTGTCGGTGCCAACGCTGCCAGTGAGCGAGTAGGCGTCGGCGCGCTTCGGCGTCTTCGACACCAGGTTGATCACGCCACCG
Organism: Thiobacillus sp.; assembly: GCA_019459325.1. Classification (GTDB taxonomy): domain Bacteria; phylum Pseudomonadota; class Gammaproteobacteria; order Burkholderiales; family Thiobacillaceae; genus Thiobacillus. The sequence goes on along the minus strand of JAIBFA010000100.1, from coordinate 10,863 downwards.
GCCTGACCGCGGCCGAACAGCATCGAGGCGGAACCGCGCAACACGTCGACCTGTTCGAGGTTGAAGGTTTCGCGGTTGTACTGCGCCGTGTCGCGGATGCCGTCCAGGTAGAGGTCGCCGAAGGTATAGAAGCCGCGCAGCATCATGTTGTCGCCGGCGCGGCCGCCCTCGGCGGCGTTGAAGGTGAGGCCGGAGACGTTGCGCAGCGCCTCGCGCAGGCTGCCGACCTGCTGGTCTTCCATCAGCTCGCGGGTGACGGTGGTGATTGCCTGCGGAATGTTCTGCGGATCCTGCAGCGTCTTGCCGACGCGGGTCTGCGTGCCCTGGTAGCCGTTGTTGACTTCCATCGGGTCGGCGGTGTCCTCGACCTTCACCGTGGGCAGAGTGGTGTCGCTCGCCGTGGGCGTTTGGGCCAGCGCGGCGGCCGGCGCCAGCATCATGAAGGCCAGCGAGGCGGCGGCTGGCGTCGCCGCGACAGGTTGAAGGCGCGCCAGCAACTGGCGCAGGATGCCCGATGGCGGGCGGGGTCGTACATGAGACATGGTCTTGCTCCCTGGAAAAATCGACTGGCTGGCGGAGCAAAACGCTTGGCTGGCTGCGGTTGAAAAATCATTTGCCGCTTGAGGGCGGCGGTTACCGTGGTTGCGAATATCCGGTCAGCTTGCGCCCTTCGGATCGGTGACGAAGCCGAGTTTGGTCAGCCCGGCATGCGCGGCGTCGGCCATGATCTGAGCGACGTTTCGATAGGCGAGGTCGCCATCGGCACGGATATGGATTTCCGGCTGTGGCGTCTGCTGCGCGGCAGCGTCCATGCGCGCCTGCCATGCGGTTGCATCAACCACTTCGGCGTTCCAGTACACGGAGCCGTCGGCCTTGATCGAGAGATTGATGGTCTCAGGCCTCACCTCGTTTGGCTGGCTGGAGGCCACGGGCAGGTCGACCTTGACCGCGTGCGTCATCAGCGGCGCGGTGATGATGAAAATCACCAGCAGCACCAGCATAACGTCGATCAGCGGAATCATGTTGATCTCCGCGTTGTCGCCGTCGCCGCTGTCGTTCGTGAGTCCGCCGAAGGCCATCATGCGCTCCTGGCCGCGGGCGCAGCGTAGACGCGTGCTTCGTCGCTGTGGATGCGGGTGTTGTTGCGTACCCCGGTCGACATGAAGGCGAACAGATCATGCGCAAAGCCGTCGACTTCGGTGAGCATCTGGCGCCGGGCGCGGTTGAAGAAGTTGTACGCCAGCACCGCCGGGATCGCCACCGCCAGCCCCAGCGCGGTCATGATCAGCGCCTCGCCCACGGGACCGGCGACCTGGTCGAGGCTGCCGGAGCCCGACATGCCGATGTTGACCAGCGCATGGTAGATGCCCCACACCGTGCCGAACAGGCCGACGAAGGGCGCGCTGGACGCGATCGATGCCAGCATGGTGTGGCCATATTCGAGGCGCGCGGTGTCCTGGTTGATCGCGCGGCGCAGCGCGCGGGTGAGGAATTCGTCTTCCGAACCCGATTCGATCAGCCGCTGACCGGTTTTGTTGCGGTACTGCTCGGCGGCCTTCAGCCCGTGATGGGTGAGATGCGAGAACGGGTCGTTGACCCCGTGGCTCTGCAGGTAGTCGGCCACGCCCGCGAGCCCGGGGGCATCCCAGAAGCTCGAAAGGAAGGCCTGTGCATGCTTTTTCATGCGCCAGTTGGCGAGGCTCTTGCTGACGATGAGCGTCCAGGTGACGACCGACATCGCGAGCAGCACGGCGAGCAGGACATGCGCGAGGCCGTCGGCCTGCGCAATAAAGTGGGCGAAGCCCAGCTGGGTTTGGGTTGCGGCGGTTTCCATGATTTAACTCCTGAGGGTGAACTGAATCGGCACGATGACCCATGCGGCCACCGGATTGCCGCCCTGGCGGGCGGGCTCGAATTTCCAGCTGGATTGCACGGTTTCGATCGCGGATTTGTCGAGGCGGGGATGGCCGCTGCTCTTCAACAGTTCGAGCCGAGCGACGCTGCCGTCCGGATTGACCAGAATGTTGAGGTGAACTGTGCCCTGCTCGCCCTGGCGACGCGAGAGCGGGGGATACGGCGGCCTGGGGTTGTTCAGATAATCCGCCGGGCGCGGCGGAATGGGCGGAGGCGGGGTGGACGGTGCAGGTTTGGGGGCAATTAGTACCGGCGCGAGCGGAGGCAACACTTCGGGCACGGGTTCGGGCATCGGCGTTGGCTTGGGCGCTTCGATCACGGGCTGCGGCGCGGGCAGCGGACGCTCGGCCACCAGAACGGGCGGAGGCGGGAGCGGCTTGATTTGCGGCCTGGGGGGCTGCGGCCTGGGTTCCGGTTTGGCTTGCGGCTCCTCGATCTCGGGCACGATCAGGCTTACCGTCAACGGATGCGGCAGCATGACCGGCTCGACGAATCGAGGGCTGTACAGAAGTGCAGCCAGCAGGCCGACGTGGGCGAACGCCACCCCTGCCAGCAGGCCGGGCGGCAGATGCGGTATTTCAGACTGCCTTCGGGGGGGTATCCGTTTCATCAAAAAGCTGACGCTCCGTTGATGGAATTCGCGAACGGTCGCCCATCGTTCTCCAGTTCGTCCACCAGGTTCAGGCAGGCTTCGCGATCGGCAGGGCTGAGCGCGGCATCGTGGGCTGCCCGGTTGAGCAGGATCGAGGCGGTGATCCTGTTGCGGGTGCTCGGGTGGCGCAGCATGAGCAGGGCGGCGACAATTAGAGAGGCGGGATGCATGGATTTCCTTTCGATTGTTGGCGAACGGGCGGCGGAAAGGGTTGGGCGTCGATTACTTGGTCAGGATCAGCTTGCCGTTTTTGGTGATGCGCAGCCGGTAGGTTTCGCCTTTGTGGTCAATCAGGATTTCCTGACCGCCCTGAAACAAATGATCTGCCCGGATGAGTCCCGGCGCACCGCTGCGCTGTTCGGTTTCGATCAGAAGTGAAGGCGCGGTGGGGGGGATCTCAGGCAGGTCGGGGCGCATGGAATCGGCTGATTTAAGCTTTGAGTGAAGACGTACATGTTTTGGGTTATGCAAATAATAACGATTCGCATTAACTAAATCAAGCAGGTTTCGAAAAAAATCGACTCGCGCGTTTCAGGAATGCGGGGAGTAGTGGCCGCGCACCAGTGGCTCGGCCGTCAGCGCTTCGGGCTGCAGGGTGACGTGGCGGATGCCATGGCGCGCGTCCATGGTCTGGCGTGCGGCGTCGAGGATGCCCGGCCAGTCGGCCAGATTGCGGATTTTCAGATGGGCCGACAGGGCGATGGTGCCGGACGACAGGGTCCACACGTGCAGATCGTGCACGCGAAGCACCCCGTCGAGCACCGCAAGGTCGCGGCCGACGGCGTCAAGCCGGACATTGAGCGGAACGCCTTCCATCAGCACGTGCACGACCTCGCGCAGCAGACCCAGCGCCGAAACGCCGATAAGCGCCGCGACGAACAGCGACAGCAGCGGGTCGATCGGCGTCCAGCCGGTGATGACGATGACGAGGCCGGCGCTGATCGCTGCCACCGAGCCGAGCGCGTCCCCCAGAACATGCAACAGGGCGGCGCGGCTATTGAGCGTCTGCTCGCCGCGGTGCAGGATCCATGCGACGCTAAGGTTGATCAGGAGGCCGATGACCGCAACGCCGATGACGGTGTTTCCGGCAATGTCGCGCGGGGCGCCGATACGCTCCAAGGCTTCGCGCACGATGAAGCCGATCAGCACAAGCATCAACAGGCTGTTGAACAGCGCGGCCAGTACCTCGGCGCGTGCCAGGCCGTAGGAATGCCGCATGCTGGGTGGCCGTCGTGCCAGCCAGGCCGCAGCGGCCGCCAGCCCCAGCGCGGACGAATCGGTGAGCATGTGGGCGGCGTCGGAGAGCAGCGCGAGCGAGCCCGACCACCAGCCCGCCAGGGCCTCGACCCCGGCAAAGGCCAGCGTCAACAGCAGGGCAACAAGAAGCGTGCCGTTGTGACCTGCGTGAGCGTGAACGTGGTGTTCGTCCGTTCCGTGCGCGTGGTCGTGCTTATGAGCGTGCACAGTAGTCCGTCGGGTCGACCTGCAGCTTGAGGTCGGCGCTATCCAAACCAAGCCCGGCGATGTGGTGCAGTGCATTGGCATAACGCGCCGATTCACGCAGTGCCGTCATCGTCGGCGGATGCGGATGGCCGTGCATGCGGGCCAGCCGGGCGCGCGCAGGGGCAGGCCACTCTACCTTCAGGTTGGCCAATACCTCGTCGGCCAGGTCGGGACGGTTGCATACCAGCGCGATGTCGCAGCCGGCGTTGAGCGCCGCAGTCACCCGCTCGACCACGCCGCCGGCCACCCCCGCAGCCTCCATGCACAGGTCGTCGCTGAAGATCGCGCCGTCGAAACCGAGTTGATGGCGCAGCAGTTTTTGCAGCCAGATGCGCGAAAAGCCGGCGGGCTGGTCGTCGACTGCGGGATAAATCACATGCGCCGGCATGATCGCGGCAAGCCCGGCCTCGATCATCAGGCGGAACGGCACCAAGTCGGCGATGGCGATGTCGGCCAGGGTGCGTTCGTCCACCGGGATCGCCACATGCGAATCCGCCACCACAAAGCCGTGGCCGGGAAAATGCTTGCCGCAGGCGGCCATGCCGGCATCCTTCATCCCCAGCATCACGGCCTGTCCAAGCTGGAACACGGCGTGCGGATCGCCATGGAAGGCGCGGTCGCCGATGACCGAGGAGGCGCCGTAATCCAGATCGAGCACAGGAGCAAAGCTGAAGTCGACGCCGTGCGCGCGCAGTTCGCTCGCCAGCACAAAACCGGCTTCGCGTGCGAGATGTTTCGCCTGCTGTGGGTGGGCGTTCCAGATTTCGCCAAAGGCACGCATCGGCGGCAGCCGGGTGAAGCCTTCGCGGAAGCGCTGGACCCGGCCGCCCTCCTGATCGGCGCCGATCAGCAGCGGGGCGGACTTGAGCGCATGGATCTCGGCGGTCAAGGCAGCCAGTTGCGCCGGATCGCGGTAATTGCGGGAGAACAGGATCACCCCGCCGACGAGCGGGTGGGTGAGGCGGTGGCGGTCGTCGTCGGTGAGTTCGGTGCCCGCGACGTCGAGCATCAAGGGGCCGAGCGTCATGGGCGCTCCCGATGGAAACTTGCTGTCATATTGCCTCCAGAATCACGTAAGCCAGGACGAGATCGCTTTCGTCCGACAAGGACACATGATGCGCGGTCACCCCGCGTGCCGCCAGCCAGGCGTCGAGTTCGGGCGCACATTGCAGAAAGGGCTTGCCCCGGGGGTCGCGAAGCACGGCGATGTTGCGCAGGGTCACCGGCGCGCGCAGACCGGTTCCCGTCGCCTTGGCAAAGGCCTCCTTGGCGGCGAAGCATTTGGCCAGAAAGCGCGCAGGATCGCGGCTGGCGTAATAGCCAGCATGCTCGGCGGGTGCAAGGATGCGGTCCGCATAATGCTCGCCAAAGCGCGCGAGGCCGCTGCGAATCCGCTCGGCGTCGAGCAGGTCGGTGCCGATGCCGTGGATCATGGCGACACCTTCACTGGCAGACCTGCCGCACGAATCCTTTCGGCAAACGCTTCGAGCCATTCCGCGGGCAGTGCGGACAGGCGGCTGGCCTGCGGCTGCATCGAGGGCCGCGCCAGTCCATACAGCAGCACGCCCTGCACCGGAATATGCAGCTGCCGGATACGTTCGACTGCAGCCAGATAGGCCGCCTGCTCAGCTTCAGAAGGTGGCGCGCCGTCCAGCGCGAATACGCAGGTCTGCAGCCAGGTCGGGCACAGGCGTGCGGCCGTGGCCAGCCGCTCGAGCTGCTTGTCGGGCGAAATCCGCGTCTGGTTGATACTGCGCATGCCGGCGGCGGTCGCGCTGTCGAACTTGAACCAGACTTCGGCATTCAAAGCCGCCATTTTTTCGAGACCGTCCTGCACGCGCGGGCGGTCGGCGAGGCTGCCGTTGGTGATCAGCACCAACTTGATCTTGCCAACCAGATCGAAGTCCGCCATCACCTGGCCGATCAGTTCGATGACCTGCGGAAAGTCGCGGGCGCTGGTCGGCTCGCCGTTGCCCGACAGCGCAATGTCGTTCAGCCGCCGTGCGCCTTCGGGCACCCGCGTTTGCATGAAGTCGCCTTGGAGGATGTCGGCGAGCATCGCGCGCAGTTCGGCTTCCAGTTGCGCCAGATCGATTTCCGGGGCCCCGCCGCGCGTCAGATCCGGTACCTGGCAATACACGCACGCCCAGTTGCAGGCGTTGTTGGGATTGAGATTGATCCCCACCGAGACGCCACCTGCACGACGCGAGACGACGGGATAGACATAGGTCATCCCCGCGCTGTCGCGGTCGTGGTTAACGGGGGTGAGAGGGGAGCGCCGTGCCATCCGCGGATTTTCTCATCAAGTGGGGCGGCACAACAAAAAAACGCCCGATGGGCGTCTCGATTGGGGTTTCAGCGCACGGGCTGCGTCCGCATGCTGAAACCTGTGTGTGGCGGAAGCGGTGAGATTCGAACTCACGGATGGCTTGCACCATCGCCGGTTTTCAAGACCGGTGCCTTAAACCGCTCGGCCACGCTTCCAGTGTTCGTGGGCGCGCGCTCGCCGGTTTTAGTTCCGGCCGCCGCTTGCGCGGCTTAACTTGCCAAGGCAAGTTAGCCTGCACTAGCCGACTGCTGCGCAGTGCGGCCAAGACCAGTGCCTTAAACCGCTCGGCCACGCTTCCACGGCGCGCATTGTAGCGGGTTCACCCTGGTTTGTAAGGGCAGCAGACGGCGAGCCGTGCGCCGGGCTGAGTTGACGCGGCTTCAACAGTGGATGTCGGGTTTTCGTTACTCCCCCCCGGCATAAGCGCAAGCAGGGACGGCAAACCTGAGCAAAACCAATGCGTTGAATTTAACGTTCTTCCCGGCATGGTTGGCATAAATGGTGCTGAACAGGAGGCATCCGCAACACGCTGACGCAGCCATGACCGAATTTTTCGATATGTTGAGCACGATCGCCCGCCGCAGAAAAGCCGTCGGGGGATCGCCGTTCGCTTCAGTGAAAGCAACCGAAAAATGGCTGAAAACTTTGCCTGCGGACTCGGATTACGATACGCATCATGCGCTGGTCGAAGGCCTGGAGCGATTCAATGCGGAAAATGAAACCGCGACGCTCAGCCGCATGAAATCACTGATCAAGCTGGAAGAGACAGGCATGCCCTTGCAGCTGCGCATCGTCGAACAATATGTGCGGAACCAGGCCTCGTTTCGCCTGGCGCGGCAAGCGCTGTGGCGCGAATCGTGGGTGTTTTGGTCGCTGTTGGCGGAGGCCTGGCTGGGGATGCTGAAGCAGGCTTACCGTACCCCGGCGAGCGCGGAACTCAAGCCCCTTGTCGCGGACATCGCCACTCGAGCACTGCGCTACGCCGGCCTGGTCATGCGCTGGGACTATCACCAGGCACGCAATCCGGCCGCATCGGCCTGGCGCCGTGTACACAAGCTCTACCGACTGATCGAGCGCGATGGGTTTGCTACGCAGGAGGTACAGATCAATGCACGCCCTACCCACTGCGCACGCGAATATACGCTCGTGGTGTTGATGGGACTGGTGCATCCGCTGGGCTATCGCACGCAGGAAATCGAGTCCATTGCGCAGCTTCTCGATGGCTACCAACCTTTGCCGCTACCTGAAACCGTGCCGCTGCGCGAGGTGCACACGCACATGGTGGACCTTTCGCTGAGCGAAGGCGCCTGCAGGCTTGAGGACGATTGGGTACAGGGGCGCCGCCTGCGCTACCTTGCCCTGCGCCCGCTCATCGAATATCTGAAGTCACTCGATCAAACCTCGCCTGCAGAAGGGAATAATGGACTTACGCATCAGGTGGCAAGCCTGATCGAACGCGGCGGTATTCGCCGCAACCGTCAGCGCACGCATCGCTTTGGCAGGGTGTGGGTGGCGGCGGGGATGGGCAATATCCTGGCTGCACTGGCTCGTCCCGACGCGGCCAAGGGGCGTCCGGCCCTTGAGCCGTGGATGTTGCGCGACGAGAGCATGGAAGGCATGGGCTTTGCCCTGACTGAGGCAACCACTCTGCCGCATGGGCGGCTGGTGGCGGTGAGCTGGGATCCGTCAGAGAACGTCTGGCAATTACTGGCGATCCGCTGGAACCGGGAAGAAGACGGCCAGCATCTGGTGGGCACGCAACGCTTGTCACGCCACCCCAAACGGGTGGAAGTCTATTTCGAACCGGATGGGCAGGGTGGGTCGCAGGAGAAAACCTGGGCCGTGTTCATGCCCATGACGCATACCGATCAGGGGGTCAGCAACCTGTTGATTCCCCAGACGCATTACCGCCTGGGCGCGCCGCTGATGCTACGCGACGGCGATACGGTGTATCGCTTGCGGCTGGGCGAGGTGCAGGAAAGCCACGAGGGCTGGCTGCGCGTGGGCATGGATGTGCTGGGACGGGAACAGTTCGCCGTCGCCGCCTGAGGCTCCGCTGGATCCTTCAGCGCGTGCGGATGTCGCCGAAATGAAAGTCGAATGAACCGGCGCGGCGGTCGCTGAAATACTGTTCCAGCGTGGCGCGCACGGTGCGGAAGGCGATGTCGTCCCAGGGGATTTCGGCTTCCGTGAACAGCCGGGTTTCGAGCGATTCGATGCCGGGCTGGAAATCCAGGTCGAGCAGCCGGGCGCGGAACATGAAGTACACCTGATTGATGTGCGGCAGGTTGAACAGGGTATACAGACCGCCCATCTCGATGCGCGCGCCGGCTTCCTCCCAGGTTTCGCGCGCCGCGCCTTCCAGCGTGGTTTCGCCGTTTTCCATGAAGCCGGCGGGCAGCGTCCACAGGCCGTACTTGGGTTCGATGGCGCGGCGGCACAACAGCACCTTGTCTTCCCATTCGGGGATGCAGCCGACCACCATCTTGGGATTCTGGTAATGGATGGTGCCGCAGTCGGGACAGATATGGCGCGGCAGGTGATCGCCATCGGGCACGCGCAGCACGACGGCGCTGCCACATTCACTGCAAAAATTCATGCTGCATCCATTTCAGTCCCAGTGGGCGCACGGTAGCAAAATCTCCCCACCCCGATCAAGGGCGAAACTGGAGCGTGGTTGTTGCCACTTTAGTGGCTTTACAACCACGGCCTACTCTTTACGGGTGGAATGCATGTGCGCGAGCGATTATCATTTGGGCTCACTCACCGTTGTTGTAAAGCCCATGCGTCCCTCCCACATCGAAACCATCCTCGACCGCGAATTCGAAAGCGCCGCCGACGGCCACCACACGCCGGTGATGCTGTGGGGGCCGCCGGGCGTCGGCAAGTCGCAGATCGTCGCCAAGATCGCACAGCAGCACAGCGTGCCGCTGATCGACATCCGCTTGAGCCAGATGGAACCGACCGACCTGCGCGGCATTCCGTTCCGCAACGGCCAGCTGGTCGAATGGTCGATTCCCTCGGTGCTGCCGGATGCCGGGCGCCACGGTCCGGCGGGCATTCTGTTTCTGGACGAGATCACCTCGGCGCCGCCCACGGTGTCGGCTGCGGCCTACCAGCTGATCCTCGACCGTCGCCTGGGCGAATACCGGGTGCCCGACGGCTGGGTGATCTTCGCCGCCGGCAACCGCCAGGGCGACCGCGGCGTCACCTACGCAATGCCGGCGCCGCTGGCCAACCGCTTCACCCATTACGAAGTCGAGGTGAACCTGGACGACTGGGTGGACTGGGCGCACAGCGAGGACATTGACCCGCGCGTGATCGCCTTTCTGCGCTTCCGCCCCGACCTGCTGTTCAGCTTCGATCCGGCGCACACGCCGATCGCCTTCCCCAGTCCGCGCTCGTGGGAATACGCCCACCGCGCGCTGCAGAAATTCGACAAGACCGCGTTGCTGGCCGATGCGCTGATGGCTTGCGTCGGCCAGTCGGCGGGACTGGAGCTGAAAACCTTCGTCGACAACATGGCGCAGATGCCGGACATCGACGCCATCATTGCCGGCGAGGCGGCCGAGGTGCCGGACGGCATCGACCTGCAGTACGGCGTCGCCGCCGCGTTGGTGAGAAAAGCGCTGCAGGCGGCCGACAGCGGAAACGCCGCCGCGGTGTACGGCAACATCCTCAAATACGCGCAGCGCTTTCCGCAGCGCGAGATGGGCGTGATGCTGGTGTCCGACCTGCATCGTGCAGTGGGGCGGCCGCTGTTTGCCGTGCCGGCCTTTGCCGAGTGGGCCAACAGCATTACCGATCTGGTTTTGTACGAGCATTGATGTCTCATGGCTGAAGCCAACGACGCCGCGCTCGAACCCATCCTCACCAAGCTCGCCGCGGCGCGCACCCGCCTCATCATGGAGCGCCCCTTCCTCGGCGCGCTGGTGATGCACCTGCCGCTGAAGCCCGGCGGCGACTGGTGCACCACCACCGGCACCGACGCGCAGGCGTTCTACTTCAATCCGAAGTTCATCGACAACCTCAACCTCGCGCAGACGCAGTTCGTGCTGGCGCACGAGGCGATGCATTGCGCGATGGGCCACACCCACCGCCGCAACCACCGGGTGAAGCGGCGCTGGGACGTAGCGTGCGACCATGCGGTCAACCTCATCCTGATCGAGGAAGGGCTGAAGCCGCCGCTGCACGGCATCCTCGCAGACCAGAATTTCATGACCCTGTCGGCGGAGGAAATCTACCCGCTGATTCCCGAGGACACGCCGGAAGAATCGTTCGACCAGCATATGTTCGACAACGACAACGAATCCGGCGCCAGCCCCGACGACAACCAGCGCCAGGACAATCCCGACGCCGGCGAGTCGGGCGGGCGGGGTTTGGAAGGCCAGAGCGAAGCCGAGGAAAAAGAGGGCGGCGGCGGCCAGGCCTCGCAGAAGCCGAACGAGCTGTCGCCTTCCGAACG
>JAIBFA010000096.1 GCA_019459325.1 Thiobacillus sp. | reverse complement strand
CCTACCGGCCGTACCGGGGGGGCGGCCAGCGGGGGGGGCGGCACCCCCTGAGGCGGCCCGGGGGGGGGCGGGGCGGCGGTGTGCAGCCGCGTCACGCCGACCAGGCCGGCGACGACCGCGGAGGCGGTCGGCTCGGCGCCGGCGCCGGCGCCGTAGTAGAGCGTCGGGCCGACCGCGTCGCCCTTCACCAGCACGGCGTTCATCGCGCCGTCGACGTTGGCGATCAGGCGGCGCTCGGGGATCAGCGTCGGGTGCACGCGCAGCTCGATGCCGTTTTCGGCGCGGCGCGCGATGCCCAGCAATTTAATCCGATATCCCAGTTCCTCGGCGTACTGCACGTCCTCGCGCGTGAGCTTCGAGATGCCTTCGGTGTAGGCGCGCTCGAACTGCATCGGGATGCCGAAGGCGATCGCCGACAGGATGGTGAGCTTGTGCGCGGCGTCGATACCCTCGATGTCGAAGGTCGGGTCGGCTTCGGCATAGCCGAGGCGCTGCGCTTCCTTCAGCACGTCGTCGAAGGCCGCGCCCTTGTCGCGCATTTCGGTGAGGATGAAGTTGCTGGTGCCGTTGATGATGCCGGCGAGCCACTCGATGCGGTTGGCGGTGAGGCCTTCGCGCAGCGCCTTGATGATGGGAATGCCGCCGGCGACTGCAGCCTCGAACGCGACCATCACGCCCTTGGCCTGCGCCGCCGCGAAGATTTCGTTGCCGTGCTTGGCGACCAGATGCTTGTTGGCGGTGACCACGTGCTTGCCGTTGGCGATCGCCTGCATCACCAGTTCGCGCGCCGGCTCCAGGCCGCCGATCAGTTCCACCACGATATCGATGTCGGGATCGTCGACCACGTCGAACGGATTGGTCGTCAGCGGCAAATCGCCTGCCAGCACCTTTGCCTTGTCGAGGTTGCGCACCGCAGCACGCAGCACGCGGATTTCGCGCCCGGCACGACGGGTGATTTCCGTAGCGTTACGGCGCAGCACGGTAAGCGTGCCGCCGCCGACAGTTCCCAGGCCCAGCAGGCCGACGTTGATGGGTTTCATTACTTTGGTCTCGGTCAAGAATAATCAGCGATGCGCACGATTGCGGTCGAGGAACCGGCTCATGCGGCTTATCGCTTCGGTCAAATCTTCCTCATGCGGCAGGAACACCACCCGGATGTGGTCCGGATGCGGCCAGTTGAAGCCGCTGCCCTGCACCACCAGCACGCGTTCCTCTTCCAGCAGGTTGAGGATGAACTTCTGGTCGTCGTGGATGGGATACAGCTTGGGGTCGAGCCGCGGGAACAGATACATCGCTGCCTTCGGTTTCACGCAGGTCACGCCCGGAATCAGGGTCAGCAGTTCGTGCGCCAGATCGCGCTGGCGCGTCAGCCGCCCGCTCGGCGCGACCAGGTCGTTGATGCTCTGGTAGCCGCCGAGCGCGGTCTGGATCGCATACTGCCCCGGCACGTTAGAGCATAGGCGCATCGACGCCAGCATGTTCAGCCCTTCCAGATAATCCTTGGCATGGCGTTTGTCGCCCGACACGATCAGCCAGCCGGAACGGTAGCCGCAGGCGCGGTAGTTCTTCGACAGGCCGTTGAAGGTCACGATCAGCACGTCCTCGGCCAGCGAGGCGATTGAGGTGTGCACCACGCCGTCGTACAGCACCTTGTCGTAGATCTCGTCGGCATACACGATCAGCTGGTGCTGGCGCGCGATTTCCAGGATTTCCAGCAGCAGTTCGGTCGGATACAGCGCGCCGGTCGGATTGTTCGGGTTGATGATGACGATGGCGCGCGTATGCGGCGTGATCTTGGCGCGGATATCGTCCAGATCGGGCAGCCAGCCGGCGCCCTCGTCGCACAGGTAATGGCGCGGCTTGCCGCCGCCCAGGCTCACAGCCGCCGTCCACAGGGGATAGTCGGGCGCCGGCACCAGCACCTCGTCGCCGTTGTTCAGCAGCGCCTGCATCGCCATCACGATCAGTTCGGAGACGCCGTTGCCGATGAAGATATCGTCGATCTGCACCCCGGCGATGCCCTTGCGCTGGGTCTCGTGCATGATCGCCTTGCGCGCCGCGAACAGGCCCTTGGAATCGCTGTAGCCCGACGCATTCGGCAGGTTGAGGATCACGTCCTGCACGATTTCTTCGGGCGCCTCGAAGCTGAACGGCGCCGGATTGCCGATGTTCAGCTTGATGATGCGATGGCCCTCTTCCTCCATCTGCCGGGCGCGCGCCATCACCGGGCCGCGGATGTCGTAGCAGACGTTGTCGAGCTTGGACGATTTGTGGATGGTGCGTAAGCGTGGCTTTTTGTCAGCCGTCACGGTGAGTTCCCAGGGGGCAGAAGAAAATCGGGGTAACAATCAAGGCAAAACAATGCCTTGGGAAACGCGCGATTTTACCGGAGGCGCCCTGCCCCGGCAAACGCAGTCCAACAGGCATGAAGCCGCCTTCCCCCGAATCTGCTAAGGTTTCAGCATGAAATTGCACCTCAACACCGACGCCGGCCAAATGCTGTTCACCGGTTATGGCGCCGACCACGTCCTCATCAACGGCCATCGCTTCGATTCCAGCCTGCTGCTGACCGCGCGCGGGATCGAAATTGCCCCTTGGGCCGGCCTGGGCTTCAACGCGCTGACCGCGGCCCATTTCCAGTGGGTCGCCAACCGCGAACTGGACATCCTGCTGCTCGGCACCGGCAGCCGCCTGCGCTTTCCCCACCCTTCGCTCACGCGGGCGCTGGTGGACGCGCAGATCGGGCTGGAAGTGATGGACATCGGCGCGCTGTGCCGCACCTACAACATCCTGGCGGCGGAAGGACGGAGCGTGGGGGCGGCGGTGCTGATCGAGCCGGCGGCTGGGGACTGAGCCCGTCATTGCGAGGCGCATAGCGCCGAAGCATACGATTCCCCAGGCGCTTCAGCGCCTAGTGGATCGGAGTCCTTTAGGGCAATCCAGTCCGTAGGTTGACGCGAAGCACGCCCAGTGATTGGATTTTCGCCAAACTTGAGACCGTTGGCCGGGGGTAGCCCGGCGGCTAGTCACTTTTCTTGTCTCGCCAAGAAAAGTAACCAAAAGACGGCGCCCCCGACAGCCACGAATTCCCGAGAATCGGCCCTGCCGGACGGGCGCCGAAGAACTCGCCCCGCTTTTGCTGGGTTATTTTATTTTGTGAGCGGGGCTCAAACACCTTCGCCGCTGATCCGCCCGGCAGGGCCGATTCTCGGCGTGGCTGTAAGGGGAAAACATCGAACCAGGCCGGTGATGACGGGACGGTTTGTGTACTTGGGTGAGCCTCACTGCGAAGCACTCAATCCGGTTCGCGACGACAGCGCATAGTCAAACTGGTTTTGACTTTCATCCCCTTACAGACCCGCCGAAGATCAAGTGTGTCGGGTGGATCAGCGGCAAAGGTGTTTGAGCCCGCCCACAAAAAACAAAATCAAAACAGCAAGGCGGGGCGAGTTCTTTGCCGCCCACCCGACGCGCTTGATCTTCGGGAATTCGGGACTGTCGGGGTCGCCTTTTCTTTGGTTACTTTCTTTTGGCGAGACAAAAGAAAGTGACTAGCCGCCGGGCTACCCCCGGCCAACGGT
>JAIBFA010000093.1 GCA_019459325.1 Thiobacillus sp. | reverse complement strand
ACCGTTGGCCGGGGGTAGCCCGGCGGCTAGTCACTTTCTTTTGTCTCGCCAAAAGAAAGTAACCAAAGAAAAGGCGACCCCGACAGTCCCGAATTCCCGAAGATCAAGCGCGTCGGGTGGGCGGCAAAGAACTCGCCCCGCTTTTGTAGTGTTAATTAATTTGTGAGCGGGGCTCAAACACCTTTGCCGCTGATCCACCCGACACACTTGATCTTCGGCGGGTCTGTAAGGGGAAGAACGTCAAAACCAGGGCGGTGATGACGGGGCGGTTCGTTTACTTGGGTGAGGACGCGCCCGAGGTGAGTCTCAGCGCGAGACAAGCAAGGGAACCGAGCAACTAGCTACCGGGCTACCCCCGGCCAACGGGCTCAAGTACCGCGAACACTTTAACTACTCAGCCGTCACTTGCACTTCATCTCCGGCGTGAGCTTCATCCACTTCGCCAGCCAGCTTTTCGCCCGCTCCCGTGCATGCCGCGCAGCGATCTTCTCCTCCGGCGTCTGGTCGGGACGGAAATCGAATGCGCGCCGTGCCATCGGGTATTCCTGCCATTCCACCGGCACGCCGCGTTCCCACAGCGCATAGAACGCACGGCCGCCGTTCATGCGGCGCAGTTCATAGTCGGCATCTCCAATCAGGAAAAGCACGGGCGTGGTGATCTGCGTGATCTCGGGGGCGGTGCGGAACAACTGGTCGGGTTCGGGTGCGTTGGGGTTCTGCATGTGGCCGTAGTAGCTGACGATGGCGGCGATGTCGGGGCCGCGCTTGGCGGCCAGCCGGATGGCGTAGTACGGGCCGCGCGACAGGCCGACGATGCCGACCGGCTGCTTGCAGGCGTTGGGCAGGGCCTTCAGGTAGTCCAGCCCGGCCTCGACGTCCATCTCGGTTTCGGGGTTGTGCGCCGAAGGCCAGCGCTCGATGAAGCGGCCGCTCTGCCAGTCGGGGGCGACGACGAGAAAGCCCTGGGCGGCGAGCTCGCGCACGTGGGCGCGTTCGTCGCCTTCGTAGCCGCGCTTGGCGTGGATGAACAGCACCGGCGGGAAAGGCCCCTTGCCTGAGGGGGTGGCGATTTCAACCGGCACGTCCGAGCCGTCGGCGGCCTTGAGGGTGGTTTTGCTGAGCTCGACGGTGTTGGCGAAGGCCGGTGCGCTGAGTGCCGATGCTAAGATGGCGCCCGCAATGGCGAGTATTTTCATGGTCTTTTCCGTTTGTTCTTCTGGCCCCCATTCTAGGCCAGCACCCGCGGTTTTCTGCGCAGTCAAAAAGTACCCTGACAGGCCCCCATGCCATTGAACGACTCCTTCGACGAACCGACGATTCCACCCTGGCTGCGGCGGCCGCTGGCGGCAGTGTGGATTTCGCTGGGCCTGCACGGGGCGCTGATTGCACTGGTGCAGGTGGCGCCCCCTGCGGCGACGAGTCAGGGCGAGCCGGTGATCGAGGCGCGGCTGGTGCCGACGCACACCGCACCCTCTGCGGTGGACGTGCCGCCCCTTGCGCCTGACGAAGTGGATGAAGCGGATGAAACTCCGAAAGAGGTTCCGCTGCTTGCGCCGAGCGAGACAGCGGAAGCGCTGCCGGTGGTCGCGCCGCCTGCTGCCCCCGGGCCGCCTGACGCCCCCCCGTCGCCCGCAGGCCCGCCCGCCGAGCCGCAGCCTGCCCCAGGCCCCCCGGCTGAGCCCGTCCCGGCGCCGGCCGTGGCGATCACCAGCTCGGTCGATCTCACCTATTACAGTGCGCGCGATGTCGACGTGCAGGCGCGTCCACTGCGCAAAATCGATCCGAAATATCCGCCGGATGCCGACCGCAAGCGGCTGTCCGGCAAGGTGCGCGTGCGACTCAAGATCGAAGCTGACGGCCGCGTCAGCGATATCGAATTTATCTCGGCGACGCCGCCCGAGATTTACGATGCGTCGTCGCTGGAGGAGCTTCGCGATGTGCCTTTTGCCCCGGCGCAAAAAAACGGCCGCCCCGTGCGTGAGCTGTTCGTGATCGAGGTGGAATACGACTGGGAAGGGCGGCGGCGCTAGTACAGATTCAGGATGCAAGAGGCGCGATGGCCAGGCCTTGCAGGATGGGGCAGTCGGGCCGGTGGTCGCCGTGGCAGGCTCGGGCGAGCGTGACGAGGGTGGTACGCATCTCGCTCAGCGCGGCGATGCGGGCGTCGAGGTCGGCGATGTGCGCTTCGGCCAGGCGTTTGACGTCGGCGCTGGCGCGTTCGGGGTCGTCCCACAGCGACAGCAATTGGCGGATCTGCTCGAGCGAGAATCCGAGGTCGCGCGCGCGGCGGATGAAACGCAGCAGGTGCACGTCGCGCGGGTGGTATTGCCGGTAGCCTGCCAGCGTGCGCGGGCTGGCATGGATGAGGCCGATGCTTTCGTAGTGGCGGATCATTTTGGCCGACACGCCGCTGGCGCGGGCAACTTCGCCGATGTTCATTGCTTGTCTCCCGCCGGGCGCCAACGTTTCAATGTCAGCGCGTTGGTCACCACGCTCACGCTGGAGAAGGCCATCGCCGCGCCGGCGATCACCGGGCTCAGCAGCCCTGCGGCGGCGAGCGGAATCCCGACCACGTTGTAGATAAACGCCCAGAACAGGTTCTGGCGGATCTTGGCGTAGGTGCGTTTGGAAATGTCGATGGCGTCGGCCACCAGTGCCGGGTCGCCGCGCATCAGGGTGATGCCGGCGGTGTGCATGGCGACGTCGCTGCCGCTACTCATGGCGATGCCGACGTCGGCCGCGGCGAGCGCAGGGGCGTCGTTGATGCCGTCGCCGACCATCGCCACGGTCTTGCCCGTGGTCTTGAGCTGGCTGACGTGCGTGGCCTTGTCTGCCGGCAGCACCTCGGCGAGCACGCTGTCGATGCCGAGTGCGGTGGCTGCGGCCTCGGCTGCGCCGCGGTTGTCGCCGGTCAGCATCACGGTGGCGATGCCCTGCGTCCTGAGTTTCGCCACGGCCTGTGCCGCACTCGGCTTGATCGCGTCGCCGAATGCCAGCAGCCCCAGCACGCGGCGGTCGCTGGCGCGCGCCAGCCACGACACGGTGCGGCCCGCGGCTTCCAGTTCGGCGGCGCGGGCGTCGAGTGCAGCGGTGTCGACGTCGTTTTCCTGCATCAGACGGCGATTGCCCAGCCAGTAGACCCCGCCTGCCACCTCGCCGGCAATGCCACGCCCCGGCAGCGCCTGCTGCGCGCGCGCGGGCCGCGGCGTGATGCTGTCGGCGGCCGCTTCGGAGAGCACTGCGCGCGCCAGCGGATGCTCGCTGCCCACCTGCAGTCCGGCAGCGATGGCCAACACCTCATTCCTGTCGCTGCCGTCTGCAGCGACGCAGGCCGCCACATGCGGCGTGCCGTCGGTGAGGGTGCCGGTCTTGTCGAACACCACTGTGCCGATCTTGTGCGCGAGTTCCAGTGCTTCGGCATCCTTGATCAAAATGCCGTGGCGCGCGGCGACGCCGGTGCCCGCCATGATTGCGGTGGGGGTGGCGAGCCCGAGTGCGCACGGGCAGGCGATCACCAGCACCGCCACTGCGTTGAGGATGGCCACTTCGGCGTCGCCGCCCAGCGCCCACCAGGCGATGAAGGTCAGCAGCGCAATCACCATCACCACCGGCACGAACACGGCGCTCACCTTGTCCACCAATCTTTGAATGGGCGCCTTGGCGGCCTGCGCGTTTTCCACCAGGCGGATGATGCGCGCCAGCGTGGTCTCGCCCCCCACCGCCGTGGTACGCGCGACCAGCACGCCGTGGGCGTTGATCGCGCCGCCGGTCACCGCATCGCCCGGCTGCTTGTCGACCGGCAGCGATTCGCCGGTGAGCATGGATTCGTCGATCTGGCTTTCGCCTTCGATCACTTCGCCGTCCACCGGCACGCGCTCGCCGGGGCGGATCACCACCAGGTCGCCGACGCGGATCGCTTCGATCGGCAGGTCGCGGTCGACGCCGTCGAGGCGCACGCGGGCGCTGGTCGGCCGCAGCGCCTGCAGGGCGCGGATCGCTTCGGTGGTCTGGCGCTTGGCGCGCGCCTCCAGCCACTTGCCGAGCAGCACCAGGCTGATCACCACCGCCGAGGCTTCGAAATACAGATGCATGGCGTC
The DNA here is from genome assembly GCA_019459325.1 of Thiobacillus sp. Classification (GTDB taxonomy): domain Bacteria; phylum Pseudomonadota; class Gammaproteobacteria; order Burkholderiales; family Thiobacillaceae; genus Thiobacillus. Next base: position 34,114 of record JAIBFA010000093.1, on the reverse strand, counting down.
GGCGTGCGTCAGCAGCAGATAGACGGAGAGGCCATACGCCGCGCTGGTGCCGACCGCCACCAGCAGGTCCATGTTGCCGCTGCCGGCCCGCAGCGCCTTCCAGCCGGCACGATAAAAGCGTGCGCCGAGCCAGAACTGCACCGGCGTTGCGAGTGCCAGCTGCAGCCAGCCCGGCAGCATCAAGTGCGCGCCAAACAGATTGGCGAGCATGGGAACGATCAACGGCAGCGACAGCGCCATCGCCAGCGCCACCGGCCACCAGTCAGGCAGCGCGCGCGCCGGGGCGGCGGGGGATACCCCCGTGGGCAGCGGTAACTGTGCGCCATAACCGGCGCGTGCCACTGCGGCGATCAGCGTGGCGGCCGACGTGCCTTGCGCCACCTGGACCGTCGCCCGCTCGGTGGCCAGATTCACGCTGGCGTCGAGCACCCCGGGCACCTTGTTCAAGGCTTTTTCCACCCGCGCCGAACAGCTCGCGCAGGTCATGCCGGTGATGTCGAAAGTGAAGGATTCGGTCGGCACGCTGAAGCCAGCTTTCTCGATGGCGCGCTGCACCGACGCGGCATCGGTCTCACCCGAAATCGTCGCAATCTCGGTCGCCAGATTCACCGTGGCTTCGGTCACGCCCGGCAGCTGCTTCAGCACTTTTTCCACCCGTGCCGCGCAGCTGGCGCAGGTCATGCCCTGGATGCCTACGGATAAAGGGGGGGTCATGTCGGTACTCCTGATCGGTGCGGAGGAGTGCACCATAAACCTTGCCAGCATGGCAAGGTCAAGCGCCATCGTGCGGAAGTCAGATCAGCGGGCGGGCGCGCAGCGGCAGCGCGTAGTAGTCGGCCAGGCGCGCCATCGCGGCAGGGTTGACAAGTTTCAGCCGGCCCTCGTTCAGGGTATAGAGTCCGGCCGCCTGCAAACGTTTCAGCGTCTTGTTGGTATGCACGAGCGAGAGGCCGAGCGCATCGGCAATGTGCTGCTGGGTCAGCGGCAAGTGCAGGCCGTCCGGGCCGGCTAGGCCGACACGCTCGGCACGCTTGTACAGATGGATCAACAGCATCGCGATGCGTTCGGCTGCCGAACGCCGGCCCACTGACAGCAGGTTCTCGTCGACGATCAGCTCCTCGTTGGCGCTCAGCCAGGTGATGTCGAAACCGAGGGCGGGATGGGTGCGGTACAAATCCCATAAACGTTCGGACGGAAACACGCATAGCGTGGCCTCGGTCAGTGCTTCGACCCCGTGGGGATGGGACTGGCCGAGTTGATGCTGCAGGCCGACGAAGTCGCCGGGCAGGAGAAAATTGAAAATCTGACGCCGTCCGTCGCTCAGCGAGCGGTAGCGGAACGCCCAGCCTGACAGCAAGGTGTAGAGCTCCTTGCGGTCGTCGCCCTCGCGCAAGATGGCGCCGCCGGCATCGAACTTGATCTGGCGTTTCTTCATCTGCTGAATAAAGTCGATTTCCGCTTCGGTATTGGCGGAAAACGCGCCGTTGTCGCGTAACGGGCAGCGTCTGCAGGGTGTGTGCGAGCTCATGAGGGCGGCTATGTCTTTTGACATTGTGACCATTCTAGCAAGCGACTATGTTGGCGAGCCTTCCTTCTGAAAGACGCCGGTGACGGAACGCTGCCAATTACTCTACCTGAGCCGTCTCGCCGCGGATTCCTCGCCGGCCTGCGTTGCCGAAATTGTCCGTGCTGCGCGCCCGCAAAACAAGGCACGGCGGATCAGCAGCCTGCTCGTGTTCGACGGCTGGCGTTTCTGCCAATACCTGGAAGGCGACGCTGCGGCAGTGTGCGCCTTGGCCGATCGCATCCGCGTGGATCCCCGGCATACCGATTTCAGACAGTTGCATCAGGGGGTATTCACCGGTCCGCCCCTGCTTGGCGGGCGTAGCCTCGTCTACGCCCTGAGCTATGACGACAGCCTGGATGGCGTCGAAGAGGCCCGCGGGCCGGAGGCTGTCGCTTTGCTCGCCGGCCTGCTGCCGGCGCTCGACCGGGAACCCGAGTTCCACGGCATGTAAGTCCGGTCCATCGCTTTTTAGGCCTATTCCTACGCGCGACTGCAACCGCCTCCGACTGTAGCGTCCCGGCCCCTCACCCACAATGGTTCTCACAGGCCCGGTCGTCGACCGGCTGGCCACTTGCCGCCCGACAGGGCGAGGGGGCCAGCGGCCTGCCACGCAAGGCATCCGTCTCGCGTGCATCGTAGACAGCAGACAGAGGAGAGAGCCAGATGAAATCCAGTACCTCCAAATCCAAGGTCCAGGGCGAGGGCGATTACGCCTCGGCCAAAGAATACAACGAGCATGCCCAGGCTTTTGCCCAATCCGGCAAGGTCAGGCAAGCGGCCCAGGAAGCCGCTCCGCGCAATGCGCGGGAGCAGGACGAGATGCGCCAGGCCGAGGCCGAAGGACGTTCGCACGCCAAAGGTCAAGCCGGCGCGGGGCAGGACAAGAGTCAGCCCGGTCGCCCGAAGCCGGACAAGCAGGCGCCAGGCAAGCATCCCGAAGGGCGCGACCCCATCCCGGAAAAACTCCCCGGACGTTGACGTCCTCAAGGGCGCTTCGATCACCTCACCCGTTCACTTAATCAGGAGAAAGTCATGACTACCGTTTTCACCAGCCCGATCCTTTCCTCAAGCTCGATCACCGGCGACAAAGTCGTCAATCGCCAGGGGGAGGATCTGGGCGATATCAAGGACCTGATGATCGACCTCGATAACGGACGCGTTGCATATGCGGTCCTGGAATTCGGCGGCTTCCTCGGTCTGGGCAGCAAGCTGTTTGCCGTCCCCCTTACGGCCATGGAAGTCGATACGGAGAACCATCGTTTCATTTTCGACCAAAGTAAGGAAACCCTCCAAAACGCGCCCGGATTCGACAAGGACGACTGGCCGGATTTCAGCAACCGCGACTGGGGCACCCATGTGCATGCCCACTACGGTGTCCGCCCCTATTGGGAATGACCCTGGCCTGTCCCGTGTTCGGGGCAGGTTTTTTTTCGCGTCATGCCCCCGGAGCCGACGCTGCAATCTACATTCATAAGCATGGCAGTGGTCGCCCTTTTCGGGATCGCACCGCTATCCGCCCAGGCAGCCAAGCCTGGCGAGGCCCTTGGCGAGGGTGCGGCAGCCCTAGTCGAGCGGCAGAGCGCCAGGCCGGTGGAGAAGACCACTTTGGCATATGTCGAAACGAACAAGCTGCGCTACGCGGTTTACTACAAGGACGCCAAGGAACGCTGCACGGTATACGGCGGCCAGGCCCGGACTATCTGCATCGGCGAGGCCCGGATGAAGTACATCCAGTAAGTGGTGCTGCTGCACCTGTTCGTCAAGTTCGTCTTACAAGGAGAATTGCATGGGCAATACATCAAACTGGGGCCTGTGTATCAAGTGCAAGTGGTGGCAGGTCGAGCCGGACGCGGCGCTGGCCAGCACCACCCACGGGCTGTGCATCGAGCAAAGCCTGCAGCCTTATCTGTTGCGGGTGTCCGGCGGCAGCGGCTGCGGTCTGTTTGTCGAGGGTGAGCCCGCTCGGGCGGACGGCTCCGGCGCGTGCCCGCCCACCGCCAAACCCATGCGCTGACATCGTGACTGCCCGTTTGATGAGCGCGTCCACGCCGGCGAGGAGCCCGATCCCTTGGATGGGCTGGACGCGCGTGCCGACGTGTCGATCGGCCTTTACAGCGCGCTGATTTACTGCCTGCCTGCCGCGCCTGCGACGCGGTAGCCGGCTGAACGAATCGCCGGCGTCATGGGCGCAGAGGAGATTCACCCGAGCCGCACGGGCCTTGCGGTTTTTTTTATTGACGAAGCACGTAAAGAAACCAAGGAGGTCTTGAAATGAAACGCACAGCGACAGGAAAAATTGCAGGTGGCGTGGCCCTGACGGCGGTTGCCATGGCGAGCGTGGCGGGGTTGGCAACGGCGGCCGAGGAAAAGAAATCCAGCTATTCCCCGGTCGTGATCAAGGAGGAATTCGCCTCCACGATGGCGCGCCTGAAAGGCGAAAAGCCGACCGCCATGGGACGACAGAAGGCCTTGCTCGAGACGCGCTACGACTTGTCCAACAAGCCTGCGCAAGGCGTCAGCATGTCCGGCGGCAAGCCCGTTCAGCAGGGCGTCCGCGCCCGGTTGCCCAAGGGGGCGAGCTGGGATGGGCTCGCTCAGATGAGCCCTGAAGAGATACGCGAAAAGGGCCTCTTCCCGGCGGCATTCCTGCCGCTGCCGCACCCCAAGCATACCGAAGGCGGCATGGTGTTCCCCGAGTTCCACATCAAGGAGATCAAGAAGCAGGAAGCACGCGACCTGACCCGCTTCGACCTCGACTTCGACCTGCCCGACCACTTCCTGCCGGAGTTCCCCGCGCCCATCTTTCTGACGACCCGGCCCGATCTGGGCGACGTGTCGAAAGGCAAGCTGGTCACGATCGACAACTTCTACGAACTGTTCAACGGCGTCCTCAACCCCAAGCAGATTGAGGGGGTGCGATTGCTGGTGACCCCGTTTCCGCAGCAGCAATTCAACCAGACCGAGGATCGGCGCTCGGAACGTCCCAGCCGCGGCGTAACCTGTTTCGATTGCCACGCCAATGGCCATTCGAACGCCTCGACCCACCTGGTGGGCGACATCCGGCCGCAGGAATTCCGCCACCGGATCGATACGCCGTCCCTGCGGGGCGTGAACGTGCAGCGCCTGTTCGGCTCACAGCGCGCGCTGAAGACCGTCGAGGATTTCACCGAGTTCGAGCAGCGTGCCGCCTATTTCGACGGCGACCCGGTGATCGCCACCAAGAAAGGCGCCAATCCCCTCGAGCGGGGCAGTCAGGTCCACGCGATGGCCGAATTCCAGGAGATCCTGGACTTCCCGCCCGCGCCCAAGCTGGGCGTTGACGGCAAGCTCGACCCGCGCAAGGCGACGGCTTCGGAGATGCGCGGCCAGGATCTGTTCTTCGGCAAGGGGAAGTGTGCGAGCTGCCATGCCGCGCCGTATTACACCGACAACCTGATGCACAACCTGAAGACCGAGCGCTTCTTCAAGCCGCAGATGGTGAATGGGCGCATGGCCAATATGGACGGACCGATCAAGACCTTCCCCCTGCGCGGCATCAAGGAGTCACCGCCCTATCTGCACGATGGCCGGTTGCTGACGCTCGAGGATACGGTGGAGTTTTTCAATCTGGTGCTGGAAACCAAGCTGACCGCGGCGGAGAAACAGGACCTGGTGGCCTTCATGCGCCAGCTTTGATTCCTCGGTGGATAGCACCGCTTCAAGGCCCGGTCGGGCCTTTGGAGACGGTGAGGTTCTTTGCAGCGACCCCGCCCTCGCCTGGAGGCACCCCGGCAGGCAGGGCGCTGAGTCGTTCAGCGGGAAGTGACCCACTTTCAGAAGGGAACAATCATGCCCAGAGGAGACAAGTCGGCCTATACCGAGAAGCAAAAACGCCAGGCGCAACATATCGAGGAAGGCTATATCGATCGAGGCGTGCCCGAGGAAGAAGCCGAGGCGCGCGCCTGGGCCACCGTCAACAAAATGACGGGCGGCGGCAAGAAAAGCGGTTCGGGCCGGGGCAAGGCGGTGAACACGGCGCCGGCCAAAAAAGGCGGCAGGGCGGGCGGCGCGGCCTCGGTTTCGCGCACCGCAGCCGAGCGCAGCGCGTCGGCCAAAAAAGCTGCCCAGACGCGCGCCCGCAACGCGGCGAACAAGAAGCAGGCCGGTTCGTAAGGCGAAAAGCGGGTGCCGGGAAAAGCAAGGAGGCGGTGCGCGAGACCGTGCCGTCAGCGTTTGCCTACAGACGTTCTCTTTACTGCCTACATGTTTCTCAGTGGCATCGGATATCGGCCCTGAGATCGCGACGCTACATTGCTGACATGCCGAATGCTTCGGCGAATCCAGTGAGCTTTCACCCCGTTTACCCACCCAAGGAGCGACCCATGAAACTTCGTACAGCCCTGTTTTTTGCAATGAGCTTTGCAGCCATGAGCCCGGTCTACGCGGCCGATGTGAAAGATGCCATGGAGGATCGTGCGGAAGCCCGCTACGACACGGAGAAGGACGCCGCCAAGCACAACTACGAAATTGCCCAGGAAAACTGCAAGAACATGTCAGACAATGCAAAAGACGTCTGCATGAAGGACGCGAAGGCGGAATACGTCAAGGCCAAGTCCCAGGCCAAGGTGGAGAAGAAATCCGGCAAGGAACAGGCCGAGGCCACCGAAGACCAGATGAAGGCGTACTACAAGGCCGAGAAGGAGAAGTGCGACCAGCTTTCCGGCAATGCCAAGGACACGTGTATCAACGACGCGAAAATGAAATATCGCCAGTAAGCGCGGCGTCTCGGCCAACCCGCCGCGACGGAGGCTTTCCTGTCGGGCCATCCGATTGGAAAGCCTTTTTTCGGCACATCGATCACTTGCCATCACGCCACGATGGCTCGGCTTGAAGGAGAAATACCCATGGCCAAGCAGAAGAAAAAATCAGCACGCCCCACCGATAACGAATTCCACGCAGGCAATGCGGGCGAACTGCATCAGACGACCGGCGAGCGGGACAGCACGCTCACGACCAATCAGGGCGTGGCGATCTCGGATAACCAGAATTCGCTCAGAAGCGGTGAGCGCGGGCCGACCTTGCTCGAGGATTTCGTCCTGCGGGAAAAGATCACCCACTTCGACCATGAGCGCATTCCCGAGCGCATTGTGCATGCGCGTGGCTCGGGCGCGCATGGCTATTTCGAAGCGTATGGCGATCTGAGCGAGCTCACCCGTGCGGCATTCCTCTGCGACCCGGGCATCCAGACCCCGGTGTTTGCCCGCTTTTCCACCGTGGCAGGCGGCGCCGGCTCGGTCGATCTGCCGCGCGACGTGCGCGGCTTTGCCGTCAAGTTCTATACCCAGGAAGGCACGTTCGACCTGGTCGGCAACAACATTCCGGTGTTTTTCATCCAGGATGCGATCAAGTTCCCGGACCTCGTCCATGCCGTAAAAATGGAACCCGACCGCGGTTACCCGCAGGCGGCGACGGCCCACGATACCTTCTGGGATTTCGTTTCGCTGATGCCCGAGAGCTGGCACATGATCCTGTGGGCCATGTCCGACCGCACCATTCCGCGCTCACTGCGCATGATGGAAGGTTTCGGCGTCCACACCTTCCGCTTCGTCAATGCGGAGGGGGAGTCGACCTTCGTGAAATTCCATTGGCGCCCGCGGATCGGCAGCGCATCGGTGTTGTGGGACGAGGCGGTCAAGATCTGCGGCGCCGACCCCGACTTCCACCGGCGCGATCTGTTCGAGGCGATCGAACGCGGCGACTTTCCAGAATGGGAGTTGTCCGTGCAGACCTTCGATCAGGCCACGGCCGACTCGTTTCCGTTCGACGTGCTCGATGCGACCAAGCTGATCCCGGAAGAAATGGTGCCGCTGCAGCCGATCGGCAAAATGGTACTGAATCGCAATCCGGACAATTTCTTTGCCGAAACCGAGCAGGTCGCCTTCCACCCCGGACACGTCGTGCCCGGCATCGATTTCAGCGACGACCCCCTGCTGCAGGGGCGGCTGTTCTCCTATACCGACACGCAATTGTCGCGTCTGGGCGGGCCCAACTTCCATCAGTTGCCGATCAACCGGCCGCGCTGTCCGATGCACAACTTCCAGCGCGACGCACTGATGCAGATGGAAGTGCCGAAAGGCCGCGTGAACTACGAGCCGAACTCGCTCGACCCCGCCTCAGTACGGGAAAATCCAGACGCCGGCTTCACCACGCATCCCGCCACGCAAAGCGGCGACAAGCTGCGGGTGCGCTCGGAAACCTTCATGGATCACTATAGCCAGGCACGCCTGTTTTACCGCTCGATGACCGCGCCGGAACAGGATCACATCGTCAACGCCTTCGCCTTCGAGCTGGGCAAGGTGGAAACGCCCGAAGTGCGCTGCCGGGTGTTGGGCCACGTCAAGAACGTGGACGCGGCGTTGTGCGACCGGGTGGAGCAGGCGCTGGGGATGCAGGGTCAGGCCTACAACATTCCGCCGGCCGTGGAGCCGATCGACATGGCGCCTTCGCCCGCGCTCAGCCTGCTGGCAAAAGCCCAGCCCACGCTGGAGGGACGCAAGATCGGCGTGCTGGTCAGCGAGGGCTTCGAGCTGGCCATCCTGGATCAATTGCTGGCCTCTGCGGAAGCCGAGGGTGCGGCAGTCGAGCGGATCGGCCCGCATATCGGCGAAGTCAAATCGAACAGCGGTGTGGCGATCACGCCCAACCATGCGATCGCCGGCGCGCCGTCGGTGTTGTTCGATACGGTCGTCGTCGCCGTTTCCGAAACGGAGATCGACGCCCTGAAAAAGCAGGCGGCGGTGCTGAACTTCATCCGCGATGCGTACGCCCACCTGAAGATCATCGGCTGTACCGCGGCGTCGACGCCCTTGCTGGAGATTGCCGGGATCGACCTCGATGACGGCGTCGTCGAGGTGGATACCAGCGAAGGCACGATCGCCTACGTCGATGCGGCCAAGCAGGGGCGAATCTGGCCGCGTGCCGCCGCCATCAAAACGTAAAGGGACGGCAGCTTGCAGGCAGCCATTCATCACGATCGATTTTCAAACGGAGATCAGCCATGAATTTCTTACACGAGCCCCTGCAGCGCCCTCCGCTGCAAGAGGGGGGGCACCCGGCGAGCTTATCGGATCGCGCCGGCGTCAGTACGGCCATGCTGGAGCACATGGGCTTTCCCTATGAGCTTCCGGCCCTGCCCTATGCGCTGGATGCATTGAGCCCCTTCATTTCCGAAACGACGCTCCGCTTCCATTACGGCAAGCATCATCAAGCCTATATCGATGCGCTCAACAAGGCGATCGACGACACGGAATTTCAGGCCATGCCGCTCAAGGCCCTGATTCGGGCGACGGCCGGTAAACCGGACCAGGCCGCGTTATTCAACAACGCGGCACAGACCTGGAACCATGCGTTTTACTGGGACAGCCTGAGCCCTGAAGGGGGAGAGCCTCCGCCCGCGCTGAAGCGGATGATCGAGGCGTCCTTCGGCAGCGTGGAGGCGTGCAAGCAGGCATTGACCGAGGCCGCCGTGACGCAGTTCGGATCGGGGTGGGCCTGGCTGGTGCTGGACGGCAAGACCATCAGCGTGATGAAGACTGGGGGCGCGGATAACCCCTTGACTCGCGGCGTGACGCCCCTGCTGGCCGTCGATGTGTGGGAACACGCGTATTACCTCGATTACCAGAACCGTCGCAAGGACCATGTCGCCGGCGTGATCGAAAAACTCCTCAACTGGAATTTTGCGGCAAGCAACCTCGCTTGAGAAAGCGACGCTCTTAACAACCTGAACCTTTAAGGAACTCACCATGAACAACGCAGAAAGCATCATCCACCACGGGGAAATCCCGATTTACGACGCGGTCAAATACCTGAGCAAGGAAGAGGTCGAGGAAACCGTCCGGCGAAATGCGGCGGCCATGAACTTCGATGTCACCGACGAGCACATGAACGTGATCCATTCGCTGGTCGAACATTACAGGCAGGACTGCAAGACGCGCGACTGCCTCGCCGCGCACGAGCACATGCGCTTTCTGGAGGAGGCCTACGAATTCAAGGGCGGCAGCAAATACCTGTATATGCTGTTCGACGCTGTCCCGGGCGCGCGCGGCGTGCTGGTGCCGATCCACGAACTTGCCGGTTTGCCTTCGCTGCGGCTGGATACGGACAAGGGCTTCGGGACGTCGTTCTGAAAGTCGGCCCCCACCTGCAGGGCACATCGCGGACGTTTCGACGCTGGGCTGACGATGGGTGGGCGACGGTAAGCACCGGTCAGCCGGAGCAGCTCCCTGCGGCAGGGGCTATCATACGGCCCTGGCCATCCCGGGGTGGGACGTGTCGAAAATCAGCCACTGTAGGAGCGAGGGATGGAAAGCAGGGGCGAGATGATTGCCGGCGAAAACGCGGGAGACAGCCTGTCCGCTCCCGGCGCACCCGCAGCGACGCGGATTCCCACCGAGGCGCACAACGTCCCGCTGATCTTGCTGACCGTGTTCGCGGTCATCTTTATTCTCGACTGGGCCCAGACGGTATTCATCCCCCTGGTGCTGGGGGTGATCGTGAGCTATGCGCTTTCCCCGCTGGTCAGTCAGCTGCACAAATGGCACATCCCCCGCTTTATCGGCGCCGCCTCCGTGTTGCTGGTGATCGTGGGGGGGATGGGCGCGCTGGCCTATTCGCTCCAGGATGAAACGGCCAGCATGATCGAAACCCTGCCCGAAGCCGCCCAGAAATTCCGGCACACCCTGCGCAAGGAATGGGGGAGCCCCAGGGGGGCGATTGAAAATGTCCAGAAAGCGGCCGAGCAGATCGAGCATGCGGCGAGCGAGACGGCGGTGGCCGGCCCGGCTGCTCCACGCGGCGTGACGCGGGTCCAGATCGAGGAGCCCAAGCTCAATATCCGCGACTATCTGTGGGATGGCACGATAGGCGCGCTGTCCTTCATCACGCTCGCTGTGATGGTGTTGTTTCTGACCTATTTCCTGATGGTGTCGGGCGACACGTTTCGGCGCAAGCTGGTCAAGCTGTCCGGCCCGACCCTCGGCAAGAAAAAAATAACCGTGCAAATGCTGAACGAAATCAGCGTCCAGATCCAACGTTATCTGCTGGTTCAGGTGTTGACCAGCGTACTCGTCGGCATCGCGATCTGGCTGGCGTTCCTCTGGATCGGCCTGGAACACGCCGCAGTGTGGGGCGTGGCGGCCGCCGTACTCAACCTCGTTCCTTATCTGGGCCCGATCATCATCACGGGAGGGACGGCGCTGGTGGCGTTTCTGCAATTCGGCAGCATGGGCATGGCGCTCACGGTTGCCAGTGTTTCGCTGGCCATCAATAGCCTGGAAGGCTTCCTGCTGACGCCCTGGCTGACCGGCCGTGCCGGCCGCATGAATGCGGTGGTGGTGTTTGCCGGCATCCTGTTCTGGGGCTGGCTGTGGGGGGCGTGGGGGCTGTTGCTCGGCATGCCGATCATGATGGCCATCAAGTCTGTTTGCGACCACGTCGACGAGTTCAAACCGGTCGGCGAGTTCATGGGCGACTGACGGCGCACGCCCGGATTTTCAGTCGGCGTCAGTTCGGCTGGCCCTGTTGCGGCGGACACGCCGTGTGTGGTTCTGCCCGCATCGCACGGCTCATCTCGAACTTCATCCAGTCCTACACTCAGAAGCGTGTCCTTCTTATACCCGTCGCGATCCGTATTGCCTATAGTGATTACATGGCTGTTTGGCGTCTTCCAGCGCCAGTTTGTTGACAGCCACGCCCAACCCGTTTTTTAAACCAGAAAAGGAAACCAAATGAATACAGCTCAATTTTTCGGCGTTGGCCTCTTGACCGGGAGCCTGCTGGCAATGGGAGGCTGCACGGTGATGCGCGAGCAATCCACTGTGGGACAGGCTGTCGACGATACCGCCATCACGACGCAGGTGAAGGCCCGTTTCGCGGAAAGCCCGGTGGTCAGTGCCCTGGCGATCAATGTTGAAACGTTTCATGGCACGGTCCAGCTGTCCGGCTTTGCCAAGAGCGAAAACGAGCGGGCCACGGCCGAATCGATCGCCCGCAAGGTGCCGAATGTGAAGTCGGTCAAGAACGACATCGTCGTCCGTCCGTGATTCACGGCGCGCGCCGGGGCGTAATCCCGGTGCGCGATTGTCTGAAGTGCTCAATGGTTTGAAAAGGAGAGAAACATGAACTGGGACATCATCGAAGGCAACTGGAAACAGGCCAAAGGCAAGCTCAAGGAACAGTGGGGCAAGCTCACGGACGACGATTTCGACGTGATCAACGGCCGCCGCGAACAGCTCACCGGAAAAATCCAGGAACGCTATGGCCTGTCCAAGGATGATGCTGAAAAGCAGATCGACGAGTGGCAGAACAAGGCCAATGACGACTGGTTTCATTGAGTCGGTCCGCACGGGATCAGCATGAAGCGGGGGGCGGGTCTCCATAGCGCTTTGCTATGCCGGGCGCCCTGCCGGATGGGGCTGCCATGATGGACGTCCGCACAGGGCAGGCGCCCGCGATGCTGGCACGCGAAGAATTCGGGCGTCGCTTCCGCATGGCCTACCTCGATCCCTTGTTCGAGGATGCGAAAGACGCCATCGCGCAGCTTGAGGAGATTGCCTGGCAGGCGTATGTCGGAGGCCGCAAATCCCCGCTCACCACCCCGGCGGGGCCGGGCTTTTCCGATCCGGATTATCAACTTTCGGTCGAATGGCTGGCTACCCGCCAGCGTTTGCTCGATGCCCAGGCGAGCTGGGCGCGACCCGAAAGTCCGACGCGCGTGTTGCTGGTCTGCGGTGCGTCTCGAAACGACGGCACCTGCCCGGGCGAGATGTCGAAGACCTTCCGCCTGCTCGAACTGATACGCGGCGTGTTCGCGCCAACCGGGATGCTGACCGATGTCCTCGACCTCAGCCTGCTGGCGTCCGAATACGGGCGTCGCATCCATCCGTGCAAGGGCTGCGTGTCGACGGCCATGCCGCTGTGCAACTGGCCGTGTTCCTGCTACCCAAACCATGCCATGAATCAGGTCAACGACTGGATGGCGGAGATATACGAGCGCTGGACGGCCGCGCATGCGATCGTCATCGTGACGCCGGTTTACTGGTACCAAAGCCCCAGCCCGCTGAAACTGATGATCGACCGCCTGGTCTGCGCGGACGGCGGCAACCCCGACCCGACCCGCACCTCCGGCAAGAACCCCGCCAAAGCCAAACAGTTGGAAATGGACGGGTGGGATTATCCCAAGCACCTGGCGGGGCGCGTGTATGGGCTCATGGTGCATGGCGATGTGGCAGGGGTCGAGGGCTCGCGCCGCATGCTGTCGGACTGGCTCGACTGGATGGGCTTGGTCGACGCCGGTCCGCAGGCGCGTCTGGATCGCTACATCGGTTATTACGAACCCTATGCCACCAGCCATGAATCGCTGGATCGCGACGAAGCGGTCCAGCAGGAAGCCCGGAATGTGGGCCACGCGGTCATGCAAGCGGTGAGCGCGCTGCGCAGTGGCCAACTGCAGCCTCGGCGACATTGGCGCAATCCCCGTCCCAAGTAAGCAGCCGCAGGCGCAGCCTTCCGCATTGAATCTTCCCCGCAATGCAGCCCTGGGGCCCGGAAAGGAGTCGACATGAAAATCAAGAACCTACTATTCGGTGAACGTTCATTGACCAAGGTGGCGGCGCTCTTCGCCAGCAAGAGCCTGGCAGAAGACGTCGCGCAGCAGGTGAAGGAGACGGCAGGCCTGGACGATCCCCAGGTATATCTGGTGGGCCCGCCCGATGGAACGGCCGTCAACAGCCCCGCGTTTTCACGCAAGCTGGAACCTGAACAGGCCGGCATATGGCGCACCCTAATCCGGGCGCACGTGGTCGCCGGCACGGCCGGCGTCATCGCCGGCGTGCTGGTTTATCTGGGCTTCATCCTGGCGGACAGCGCCGCCGTCAAGAGCACGCCCGGGATGAGCCTGGTGGCGATGGTTTTCTTCGGCGGCCTGATCGGGCTGCTGCTGGGCGGCTTGTTGACCGCGCGTCCCGATCACGTCCGGGTGATTACGACAGTGCGCCGTGCCATCCGCAGGGGACGCTGGGCGGTGGTCATCCATCCGGTGACGCAGCGTCAACTCGACCTCGCCATGCGAGAACTGCGTACGCGCAGCGATCGCGTGGTGCGCAGCCTGTAAGTTCGGAGCCCGGCCGTATGCCTTTGTTGGACCCGCCGCCGAATCGCGAGCCCTGACATGGGGGGCGCGATCGACTGGCATTCGCTTTTCGTGCCCTCGATGCACCTCGGCGAGGTCGTGCTGCGCGGTACGGCGGTCTACCTGTTCCTGTTTTTCCTGCTGCGCATCATGCGACGCGAGGCAGGGCAGCTCGGCATTTCCGATCTGCTGGTCGTGGTGCTGATTGCCGATGCCGCGCAGAACGCGATGGCCAGCGAATATCGATCCATCACCGAAGGCGTGATCCTGGTCGCGACGATAGCTCTGTGGGATTACTTTCTCGACTGGCTCAGCTTCCGTGTGCCGGCCCTGCAGCGCCTGCTACGTCCGGCTCCCTTGCTGTTGATCAAGAACGGGCGCTTGCAGCGGCAGAACATGAAGCGGGAAATGATCCAGGAAGAGGAACTGATGGCGCAGTTGCGCGAGAAGGGGATCCGCAGTGCCGGGGAGGTCAAGGAATGCTATCTGGAAGGGGATGGCCGCATCAGCTTGATTCCAAGGAACGCAAAGGGAAAGAAAGTCTGAATGGCCTTCAAGGCCGAATTTTCGTCCCCGGCCGCACAAACGCGTGGGCACATGGAACCGGAAGAGGCGTCACCCTCACCGGTTCCATGTGCCCACATGCCAGGCATGGCTCTGATGCTCAGGCGGCCATCTGCTCGAGCTCAGCCATCAGTTCTTCCTTGCGGGCCTGTAGCGCGTCCCGCATCTTCACCAGGTCCACCTTGCTTGCGCGTGCCTTCGGAAACATCTCGTTGCGCTCTTCCTTGACGTGGTGGTCGATGTATTCGCCCAGCACCGTCACCTTGGCGTCGAAGAGCGCATCGCCGGCTTCCATTTCCTGGATCTGGGCGATCAGGTCCTTGGCACTCATGTGCTCGACCTCGGCCTCGGCCATCATGAGTTCGTCCTTGACGGCCTTGCGAATCGCCGGGTAGAAGATTTCCTCCTCAATCTGGGCGTGGACCGTCAATTCCTGGCAGATCTGGTCGGCCAACATCCGCTTCTTTTCGCGGGTGTTGCCGCGCGACTCGGTCAGCTTCTCGAATTCATTGAACAATTTTTTGACTGCCTTGTGATCGGCATCGAGCAGATCGCACGCATCTTTCTGTTTTGCTGTGGCCATGGTCATTCCTTTCCATATCGGGTTTACAAAGGCTTTCAGGGGTCAACAACCTTGGGCTTGAAGCATTCAGGTTGCCTTGCCATTTGACTGCGAGCGGATAAGGGCTTCAAGAGAGTTTGTCGCGACTTGATGTCAGACAATGCCTATGTTTTCTGCGGCGCGTAGCCCAGAATTTTCATCGCGCCGGCCAGGCTCTGGATTGACGTCGGATAGGCTTCCCAGGGGGAATTCCCCCTAGCCAGGCGAGCGTCGATGTTGGCAATCGTCCAGTGCGCAGAGTGGGCAAGCGTGTCGAGCTCAGACCAATCGATCGGCACCGACACGCCCAGGCCTGGGCGTGAGCGTACTGACCATGCCGCTACGGTGGTGGCGCCGAACCCGTTCCGCAGATAATCGATGAAGATTTTTCCCACGCGATTCCGGGGTCCGCTCTTGGACGTGAAGCGTTGCGGCAGCGTGGCGGCCAGATGCTGAACGATCGCCTGGGAGAAGCCCTTGACGGTGTCCCAGCCGTGCAGGCGCTTGAGCGGTACGACGATATGCAGTCCTTTGCCGCCGCTGGTCTTGATGAACGACACCAGCCCGAGCTGGGCCAGGAATTCCCGCAGCAGATGCGCGGATTCCTGCACGAGGGGCCATGCCACGCCCTCTCCCGGGTCGAGATCGAACGTCATGCGGTCAGGCTTTGCGATATTCGTCTTTCGCGCGTTCCAGGTATGGAACTCGACCACGTTCATCTGTGCGGCGGAGAGCAAGCCCTCGGGTCTGACGACTTCGAGCAAGGGCGCATGACCCGGATCCAGTTCGGGATCGAGTGCCTTGACGCCCTGCATCTGCGCCGATTCGAGATGCTTCTGAAAAAACAGCGGTCCGGCGATGCCATCCGGCGCTCTTACCAGCGACACGGGCCGTCCTTTGAGATGTTCCATCAGCAATGCCGCCACCCGGTTGTAAAACTGGACCAGTTCCAGTTTGGTGGTCCCTGACGACGGATCGATGACCCGATCGGGATGCGAGATGTTTATATCGGCCTGCAGCGAAAGCGCGGGCGCAACGGAAGCCGGTGTTTCCCGAACGACGGCTTGTGCACGTTTGTCGAGTCGAAGACCCTGGAAAACCGCATGGCGAACCCGCCCCGTCCTGGTCCATTCGCCAAACGACACCTCGGCGACCAGCTTGGGGCTGACCCAGTGCGCCTTGCCGTCTATCGGTGTGCGATCTGAAAACGGGCTGCGGGTTCGCGCGATGGCGGCGAGCTTCTTCTTGAGGTCGTTCAGGGTCTTGCGATCGAAACCGGTTCCGACATTGCCGGCGTATACGAGGCCGCCGTTGCTGTCGTACACGCCGAGCAGAAGCGAGCCAATCCCGTTGCGGGAGCCTTGCGGATCCGTATACCCGCCGATGACAAATTCCTGGCGCCGCGTGCATTTCAGCTTGATCCAGTCGTTTGACCGGCGGGGCACATAGGCCGATGCGCTCCGCTTGGCAATCACCCCTTCCAGGCCCATTCGGCAGGCCGACTCCAAAACGTCGCGCGGTTCTGCGACGAGGGTCTCGCTGTACCGTATTGCATCGGATCCGGAATGGCCTACCAGCGAGGCGAGGAAGTCCTTGCGTTCCAAGAGCGGCACGGCGCGCAGATCAAACCCTGCGTAAAACGGCACATCGAACAGGTAATACACGATGTTCTCGGTGCGGGCCTGATCGAACGCATTCTGAAGGGCTTGAAAATCAGGAATGCCCTGGGCATCCGGCACCACAATCTCGCCGTCCAGCCAACCCGGCGCAAGATCCAGTTTTTCCAGCGCCTGGATAAGCGGCTTCAGCTTGTGGCTCCAGTCGTGGCCATAGCGTGTGAACAGACGGATTGACCGTCCGTCGAGGCGGGCAAGCATGCGGTAGCCATCCAGTTTGATTTCATAGATCCATGCATCCGGATCGCCGGGCGGCTTGTCCGCCAGCGTGGCGAGCTGGGGCGAGAGCGTGGCGGGGAGCTTGGCCTTCACCGCGCCGGCGGGGACACGGCGTGGTGAAGGGTGAGCGGGCTTGCGCACGGACGGGCGCTTTTCCTGCGCTGACGGAGACTTCAAACCGGCGACACTGTCGGGCAAGGCGTCGACGACGCTATAGTCCGCGGCGGGTCGTGCATGCGCATCCTTTTCCTTGATGAGGAGCCACGCTTCCTTCTTTTCCCCCTTCGCCTTCATTCGGATCAGCGCCCATCTGCCCCGGAGCTTGTGGCCCTGCAGCTCGAACTTCAAATTCCCCTGCCGGTAAGCCTGATGGGGGTCGCCCAGCGGAATCCAGATGCCGCTGTCCCAGATGATGACCCGGCCCGCGCCGTACTGCTTCGGCGGAATTTCGCCTTCGAACGCGTTGTACGCAATGGGATGGTCTTCGACGTGGACGGCCATGCGCTTGTCCCGCGGGTCGAGGCTCGGCCCTTTCGGGATCGCCCAGCTTTTCATGCTGCCATCCAGCTCGAGCCTGAAGTCGTAGTGCAGGCGTGTCGCCCAATGCTTCTGGATCACGAAGGAACGAGACGCCTCGTTGCCCTGGCCGCCTGCCTCGGGTTCCTGGCTGATCGAGAAATTGCGTTTGGCCTTGTAGGTGGAAAGCGGGTCGGATTTCGACATCGCTCACGCAGCTTTACGTTTCCCGGCCGCCTTGGCGGGCGCTTTCGTCACGGCCTTCTGTTTCGGGGTGGCCGCCTTGGCCCGCGGCGTCGGCTTGCGGTTCTGCTTGTTGTTGTTGAGGCTGCGCTGCAGCAGTTCGGTCAGATCGTAAATCGTGGCGCCCGCCGGTTCGCGTTCTGCGGGCTCGATCTGGGTGATGGATTCGAGTTCGCCGGCTTTGGCTTTGGCTTCCACCAGCTGAAGAACCTTCTCCTTGAACGAATCACGCGAGGCCGCGGGGTCCCACGCTTCACTCATGTCCTCGACGAGCTGCTCGCCCACCTTCATCTCCTTGTCGGTCAGTCCGGCGGGCTTCACGCCTTCCGGAGGCAGCGCCAAGGACTCGAACCCGCGGATTTCATCCCCCCAGCGCAACAGGTTCAGCACCAGCACCGGGCCGAATGGAATGAGTGCGGCGAGATGCTGCTTGGTCTGGATGACCACGCGGGCGATTCCGACTTTCCCACTCTTGCGCAGGATTTCCCGCAGCAAGGCATACACCTTGGCGCCCTTGTTGATCGGCCCGACGTAGTAGGGCCGGTCGAGATAAATGAAGGGTATGTCGGCGGCCGAGATGAAGGTCTCGATTTCGATCGTCTGCGTGGTTTTCGGGTAGGCCGCTTCGATTTCATCAGGGGACAGGACGACGTATTGGCCCTCCTGGTGCTCGATGCCCTTGACGATGTTTTCCTTGGCAATTTCCTTTCCGGTTCGTTTGTTGATGCGCTTGTAGCCGACCGGATCCATGCTGCGTTTGTCCAGCCAATCGAAATCCAGTCCTTGCTCGGAGGTGGCCGGATAGAGCGCAACCGGAATATGGACCAGACCAAAGCTGATCGCGCCTTTCCAGAGGGTACGAAGGTTCGTTGCCATGGTGTCAGCCTCGCTGTCTTTGCTGTCTTTTATCCTGCCCGATCCATTGTGTGCAGATGCTAGGACTTCACGAGCCGCGGATCGACGGGGCGGCCGTGGCTGTTCATGTATTTGGCCACATCCCAGGCTTCCTGCTCGGTCAGCGTGTTGCCCTGGCCAAGCGGCATATTGGCCCGAATGAACGCGGCCGCATTGTGAACCTGGGTCATGCCCGCTCCGGCATTGAAGGAATCCTTGCCCCACAGGGGCGGAAAGGCATACCGCCCGCTGACCTGCGTGCCCTGGCCGTCGGCGCCGTGACAGATCGCACAGTTGGCTTCGAAGACTTTCTTGCCGCGTGCTGCATCGGGCGGCTGCTGCGGTTCCGCCAGTTTCGGATAACCGCGCCCCGCGAGTTCAACCCCGACCGGCGCACCCTTGGAGAGCCAGTAGCTGTAACTCATCAAGGCGATCAGTTCCTTGCTGCCCGGAGGCGGAACCTTGCCGTTCATGCTGAAGCGAAAGCAGCCCGTGAGGCGGTCTTCGTAGCTGTTCACCCGGCTGTTTTTTTCGCGATAAGCCGGGAACATGACGTAGGCCGCCCACAAGGGAGCCGAATTGGCTTTGCGGCCTTCATCGAGATGGCAGTTGACGCAGTTGAGCCCGTTGCCGACGTAAGCGCGTGCATAGGTTTGCGTGTCGTTGAAAATGTTCCGCCCCAGCCGGACCGCCTCGCCGAACTCGCCGCTTGGGAGGTCGCCGACGTCCGGCGGGGAAAAGTCGACGCGTATCGTTTTCGGGCCTGTCGGTGCCGGGAAACCCGGCTGCTCGACCGCTGCGGGGATCTCACCCGTTGGCGCGGAAGTCTTTTCGGATGCAGGCAAGGCAGCACTGGGCAGGCGGTCATATTCCGCCTTCGAAACCAGTGCGGCGGGTATCCAGACGATGCCGGCAATGATGATCGTTGTCGCGACGACCAGCAGGATCCACGAAGGATGGAATGCTCGGGTGTGTTTCTGGTTTTCCAACCATTTGCTGAACCAGTTGGGCATCATTCCCTCCTTCCGGAAAACGATGGGTGTTCGAGATAGAGACTGACGGCGTCGATTTCAGCATCCGTCATTCTGTCGGCGACCGCCTTCATCAGGCCTTGCGGATCGTTGCTGCGCGTTCCCGCCTGCCAGGCCTTCAACTGCGCCCGGGTATAGGCGCTCGGCTGTCCGCTCAGTGCGGGAAAGTGGGGGAGAATGCCTGCCCCGTCGGGGCCGTGGCAGGCAAAGCACGCAGGGATCTCTTTGTTCCAGTTTCCCCTGGTGGCCAGGCTCGAACCGGCCAGAGACTGGGGCGAGGAAGCGGCCGCCTTCGCACCCGCTTTCCAGCCCGGCAAGCTGGCGTAGTGGTCGGCGACATCGCCCCGCTGTTGTGCGCTAAGCGCGCGGGCAATCGGTTCCATCTGGGGATTCTTGCGCGTCCCGTTGGCAAACTCCTGCAGCTGTTTGAGCAGATAGGCCTTCGGCTGGCCGGCCAGACGCGGAAAACCCGCCGCCGCCTGACCTTCGCCGCGTGCTCCGTGGCACGCCACGCACGCGGTCATGCCGGGCCCGCCTTGTTGGGCGAGTGCGGCGCCGGCAAGACGGTCGGCGTGGACAGCGCCCGACCCCAGGCCCACCCATGCGATCAAGGCGATCCACGCGGGCAGCCCGCCTTTCAACCCTTTCAACGCAGAGTGGGGAAGGAGGCAGGGGGGATTGAAAGCTTTCGTCCTCATGACATCCGATCGCAAATGAGTCGTGGCTTGCATCGTTCGATGCATGGCCTGGAAACCTAAGATTAGATCGCCGGGAGTGGAGGTACAGTCAGCCTTGGCTGCGGCAGGGTGTAGGAAACGTCCGAAGGCAGGCTGGATACGCATGAAGCTGCCCGGCCCTGCCGGGAGGTCGAACGGCCGGCGGCCGCGCCAAAGCGCCGCTCAGCGGATGATCTTGCACGGGGCAAGGGGATCGAAGTCGACCCACTCTCCGTTCTGCACCGTGCCTTCCGCCTCTTCGACTTGCTGCGCGCGCGTGCCGAGAATCTCGATTGCGTATTCCCGTTCTGCGGGCGTTGCAATCGCCACGGCCAGCATGACGCCCGCTTTGCGGGGCTGCACGTCTGCGCCGGTCTCGTGGCTGTCGCGAACGGCATCGGCATGCGCATCGGGCTCTTCCATATTGTTGAGCGCGCCGACCAGCGAACCCGTGTAGGCCCCCACGGCAGCCCCCAACAGCGGGCCGGCCGGACCCAGAACCGGCATCGTGGCCACACCGACCAGCGTGCCTGCCCCGACGCCGCCGACGGCGCCCCGGACTGCTCCGGACCGGGCCTCGTGCGTCCCGGCCGACTCGTCTTCATCGCCGCCTACGGGATAAAGGGCATGCTGCCCTTGCGGGTTGAGATAAAAAAGGCTCATCTCGCGCGTCGGAAATCCTGCGCGCAACAGGTCACGCGACGCGTTTTCTGCCTCGGCCAGCTGGTCGTAACGACCGACAATAAGCGTTTTCATAAGCAGTCTCCTGTCTGATTGCGGTTCTTGTTGAAAGGAAAAATCCCTGATTGCGCCGCTTCCTGTGCTGGTCCCCCACTGCACGTCGGCAGCGCCCAGGCTAAAGCCAATATTCAAAGCGCCGCGCCACCCATTCCTGCACCCGCAACCATAGGGGGCGGCGCTGCCATTGCTCGGGATCGATGGGGTCGGAGGCAGCCCGGTCCTTGTCGAACATGGCGTCCATCTGGCGCGCAAAGTCCGCGCCCAGAATCACGGCGTTGAGTTCGTCGTTGTGCAGGAAGCTCCGCCAGTCCAGATTGGTCGAGCCGATGGTGGACCAGACGCCATCGATCGACGCCGTTTTGGAGTGCAGCACGGCGTCGCGCCACTCATACAGCCGAACGCCTGCGCGCAGCAGCTCGTCATAGTGCGAGCGTCCGGCGTGGAACACCGCCCAGGAATCGGTTTTCCCGGGCAGGACGATGTGGACATCGACGCCCCGCTGCGCAGCATCCGCCAGCGCCTGGCGCAGCTGCGGGTCGGGAACGAAATAGGCATTGGTGAGATGGATCGTGCGTTCCGCATGGCCGATGGCCGACAGCAGCGTGAGGTAGATCGGACGATCGGTCGCGTCGGCCTCGCTGCCTATGGCACGGACGATTTCATCGCCCTGTTGGCGAAGCGGAGGGAAATAATTCCTGCTGGGCAGGGGAGGCGCTTTCTGCCGTGCCCAGGTATCCAGGAAATATTTCTGGAACTCAGCCACCACCGGGCCTTCGATTCGCAGGTGAGTGTCGCGCCAGCCGGCCTCCGACTCGGCGCCTTTCTTCCTCGAGCGCGAGAAGGAGCCGCTCGAGTACGATTCGCTGATATTGATTCCGCCCAGAAAAGCGGTTTTACCGTCGACGACCAGCAGTTTCCGATGGTCCCGGTTATTCAATACCCATTCCTTCTTGTTCAAGTTGGCGGGGTTGACCGGATTGAATTCGAGCGTCCGGATGCCCGCTGCCCGCAAGCCCTCGAAAAATTCCTTCGGCGTATCGATGCAGCCTACGCTGTCATAGATCAGGTTGACCTGTACCCCGGCCGCTTGTCTTTCCAGCAGCAGCGTGGCGAATTCGGTGCCGATCTCGCCGTCCTCGAAGATGTAGGTCTCGAGGTTGATGTGGTCACGGGCTGCGCGGATGGCGGCAAACATCGCCTTGTAGGTGGCCGGTCCGTCCTGCAGCAAATCCAGCCGATTGCCCAGGACCAGCGGGCTGTCATGGTTGATCGCCTCTTCCAGCGCAAGATGCTTCTGCAAAATATCGCTGGGTCCGGATTCGCTTTTGAGGTCCTTGAGAATGGCGGCGCTGGTGCTTTTGGGAACCGGGCCGCGCGCGGTTTCGAACGTCACCGGTTCAGGCTGTGCGATTTCCTTGACGCGATTTGCGTCGGGCAGCGTGGCGCAGGCTGAAAGCGGAATGATTCCGCATGCCATCAGGGTTCTGAGCATCCCGGCAAAGGACGGCATTCGAAAGACTCGCCCGCCGGCGCCGACCGCCAGGGATGGATTCTGCATGGGCGTCTCCGTGCTCCGGGTGCCGGCTAGGGCGTGCGCTTCGGCGCCTGCCTGGAGCGGGCAGCGGCGGTCAGTCCTTTGAGCAGTTGACTGCCCGACGACAGCGACAGGGCAAGTGCCTGACGTGTCAGCAAGCCGGCCAGCAGGGAACCACCGAGCGCGCGCCAGGGCTTGCGGCGGATCAGCCAGACGCCGGCCAGCGCTGCGCCGGACAGGCTTGCATAAGGATGCTCGCGCACAAACTCCCGCGCGAGCGGGGCCATGCGGGCGATCCCGTCGATCGGCCCGGGCCCATTGTCTTTCTCCCGAGCCAGACGTTCTCGCAAGAGCTCACGGTTCAATTGCAGCCGCGTCTCGGCATCGGCAGGCGCGCCCGCGTCGATACCGGGCGCGCGGCCTTCATGTTCTGAATTCATCATCGCGATCCCTTCAAGCCAAATAATTCCATGTCCTGTGCCACCTGCTCACGCACGCGCGCAAAAGGCGACGGGGCCGGCGGGCCGCGCCAAAGAAGCCAGCCCGCAGCGAACGCCCACGTCAGCGGAAGCGCAGGCACGCTCCACAACAGCCAGTGACCGTTCCCGGTCACGGCGTACAGCATCAGCGCGATTCCGGTGAACAGAAGCGCCAGCAGTACGCAGCTCGCCAGCGCAAACAGATAGCCGAGCCGTCGCCTCTGGCGCGCCTGCCACCCCGCCGAATCCTGCCTGAGCAGCACGGCATAGGCGCTGGCGTAGTCGCGCACCAGATCGGGCTCGTCCAGCAGGATGCGGAGCAGGGGCGGCAGCATCGGTCGCGTCCGTACCGTCGGTTGGATCAGTGGTGACCGTGCTTGCCCACTGCACCCGCCAGCAATGCGATGGCGGCGCCGGCCGCTGCTGCGATCAGCAGGGATTTCAAGGGTTGCGCCTGCACATATTCGGCGGCCTGGTCGGTCTTGTGGGTGATGGCCTCGCGTGCCCGTGCCGCACTGTTCCTGAGGGCTTCACTGCCTTGGGTCGCGAGTTCTTCGGCGCCTGCGCGTGCCTCGTCGACCGACCGGCGCGCGTGTTCGGCTGCTGCACTCTCGCTGGGGCTTTGGGGTTTTGCATTCGGGAAGGTATCCATGGGGGTTCTCCTGTGAAGTGTGAAAGTGTGGAACTGAACTCAGCCGGCAGCAGCACTGCCAACATGGATCCCAGCTTAGACATCGCCGTCGGCAGGCTGTAGGAGACAAGCGCCCATGCGCCTGTCCGCCGATGCTTTGACCGCTTGTAGGCGACATCTGACAACGCGGGGACGACAGGGGGATCGGACGATGCCTACATGTTCCGGCACGATTCGCTGAGGTGAATCGCAGCCCTATCCGACAGCAAGCTTCAATGGGGTGCACCAAGATGCATTGACCCGTGCAGACGCCGGGGTGGGCCAAATGGCCGATGCGATGGTTTTTATCCTTTAGGAGACCGCTCGCGCTTTTTCCGGTTGTTCACTATTGAGGAGACGACGTCATGCTTAAATGGGCCCTGATTTTTTTCATCATCTCGCTGATTGCCGGCGTGTTCGGGTTCACCGGGATCGCCTCAGGCGCCGCCGCCGTGGCCAAAATCCTGTTCTATATTGCCGTCGCCCTGTTCCTGCTGTTCCTGGTGCTGGGCGTCATCGCAGTGAATGCAGTCAAGTAGCCCAATCTGTCCGCGGGATTGCCGTAGGACATGTCTGACAAAAACTTCATCGGCAACCGATGGTGCTGAAATGTCAGACGGTTAGCCTGCCAATAAGAGGTGCCGTCCCGGCAGCCGCACATAACCGCTCTCAGGCCACAGGCCTGATCAAGGAGAAACTCATGCTGTATTACGCGCTGGTATTTTTCATCATCGCCATCATTGCCGCCGTACTCGGATTTTCCGGACTGGCGGCGGGCGCCGCCGGCATCGCCAAAATTCTGTTTGTCGTGTTTCTGGTGATTGCGATTGCGACTTTTGCTGTGAACCTGCTGCGCGGACGTTAGGGCGGTGAGTGCTAACATTGACCCCGCCCACTACACATCACGCTGGAGCAGTGCATGATTCAGGTTGCCATCGTCGACGATCATCAGATTGTTCGGACCGGTTTTCGCGAACTGCTGAGCGAGGATTCCAAAATCAGCATCGCTTTCGAGGCGGCCAGCGGTGACGAGGCCCTCGACAAGTTGCGCACCGCACAGTGCGACGTGCTGCTGCTGGATATTTCCTTGCCGGGGAAGAGCGGCGTCGACGTGTTGCGGACAGTGCGCCAGCGTCATCCCGACATCAAGGTGCTGATCCTGAGCGGGTTTCCTGAGGAAAGCTATGCGCTCGCCATGATCCGCAACGGGGCGAACGGTTATCTGTGCAAGGATTGCGATCGGGAAGAACTGCTGCGCGCCATCCACATGGTGTCTACCGGACGTCGGTATGTCTCGCCGCGCACCGCTGAATTGCTGGCGGACGAAATGAGCGGCGAACGCAGCGGCGTGCTGCACGAGACCTTGTCCGACCGCGAGCTGCAGGTGTTCCTGCGGCTGGCGCGCGGCGAGTCGGTGTCGGACATCGCCGCCCAGCTGCATCTGAGCGTCAAGACCATCAGCACCTATCGCTCGCGGGTGACCGAAAAACTCAACGTTGCAAGCAATGCCGAATTAGCCACTTATGCATTACGACACGGACTCATCACGGAATAAGGCCTTACCTTCTCCAGTAAACGCCAACTGGCCCCACGCCACTATGCTCAAAGTCTTTCTGATCGAGGATTCCCCTCTGCTGCAGGAACTGCTCGCGGGCATGTTGTGCGAGCTTGACGGCGTCGAGTTCTGCGGTTGCGCGGATGGCGAGGCCGAGGCGCTGCGCCAGCTGGCACAAAATCAGGCCGATCTGGTGATCATCGATATCGAGCTCAAGCAGGGCAGCGGCGTCGGGGTGCTGGATGCGCTGCAGACCGATTCTGGCCTGTACGGCAAACCGCGCAAGGTCGTGCTGACCAACTACGCGAATGGCAGCATGCGGCAGCGTTGCGAACGCTTCGGCATGGATGCTTTCTTTGACAAATCTCTGCACATCAACCAGCTGATCGATTACGTGGTCGACGCGGCGCACAAAAAATCCGTGGCCTGACGCCTTGTTCTGAGTCGCTCCGCCGTCCGGACTTCAGGCCGGCAGCACGGCCCGGATCGTGACGCCGGTGCCCGGGGCGGTCCGGATATCGAGTTGCCCCCCGTGGGTGAAGACCCGATGCTTGATACCGGCAAGCCCATGACGGGCGAGCTTGGGCGAGTCCAGGTCGAAGCCGACCCCGTCATCCTCGATGGTCAGTTCGATGGCGGTCGGGGTGAGGCGCAGCGACACGCCGACATGCTGGGCGTGGGCGTACTTGCGGATGTTGGTAAAGGCCTCCTGGACGATACGGAACAGGCTGAGCGAGACCGCATCGGAGAGTTCGGGTTCGGCCTCGGGCAGTTCCACCTTCACCTCGATCTCCTCGCCCTGCCTGAACTCATCGATCAGGGCCCTGAGCGCCTCGATCAGACCGAGGTCATACAGCAATGCCGGCCGTAGGTCGTTGGTAATCCGCCGCTTGAGGGTGATTCCGCTGGTCAGGCTCTGGCGCAGGCGCGCCATGCGTTGCGCAACGAGCGCCGTGGACTCCGGCGGCAGCGTGCGTTCGATCCAGTCGGCGTCGAGTTTGGCAGCCGTCAGCAGCGCGCCCAGTTCATCGTGCATCTCGCGCGCCAGATTCAGTTTCTCCGTTTCCCGCACCTCGGTCAGATAGGTGGCGAGATTCGTCAATTCCTTGGTGCGAAGGCGCACTTCGCGTTCGAGCCGTTCATTTTCCGCCTCCAGCATGTGCTGGATTCTTTCTTGCAGCTCCTGTTTTTTCTGCTTCTGAGAGGTGGTCATCAGCAATAGCAAAAGCGAGGCGATGGCCAGCAGCACCGTACTGATCCGGGCGTTCTCGAAGCCGCTCACCGACTGCCTGACGTTCTCCAGATTTTGCGTGAGCAGTTCGGCTTTCATCGTGTTGTGCTGGCGTTTGTAGGCCTCCATCGCGAGGGTGCCCTGGTCAAACCAGTCTTTTTCCGGCTGCTCCCCGCGTTCAATGCGTGCGACGACGGCGTC
Source organism: Thiobacillus sp. (assembly GCA_019459325.1). Classification (GTDB taxonomy): domain Bacteria; phylum Pseudomonadota; class Gammaproteobacteria; order Burkholderiales; family Thiobacillaceae; genus Thiobacillus. Next base: position 7,510 of record JAIBFA010000093.1, on the reverse strand, counting down.
CATGTGAGCGGCCATGGCCTGGGCCTGTTTGACGAGTTCGGCGGTCTCGGTCCGAAATGGGTCCCTGAGATCCTGTTGGACAATCTTCAGGCTGTCCTGGATTTTTGCAGCGGTCTCGCGATACGAGGCGAGGTACGCCGGGTCGCGCGTAAGCGCGTATCCGCGGCCCGCTGATTGGCGTTCAAGGAACAGTCGGTGTACGCGATCCAGATGGTCGGCGTGCTGGCTCGAGATCCCGAATTGTTTCATGGCCTCGAGACCGGCAGAGGCTTGCATGTAGCTTGCCACCAGCATGCCGATCAGGAGCGCCATGCCGACGGCCAGATAAAGATGGGTGCTGAGGCGTAATCCATCGTGCCAGCGCGACGGCGCACGACTCGCGGCGGGTGAAAGTGTGTTCGGCATGAGAGGCGTCGTTACGAGGGTCCAGAAGGCGTTATTGCAGGAATCATTCGACAGGTCAATCAGCGATGTCTGACAGAACCCCAGTGCCGCGGACCTAGGATAGGTTCACGCCGGCGATGTGCGATGGCAGCGCTGGATTGTGGCCGCCTCAATTTGAACGCGGGTGTTGAACGCGGGTGCGTAAAGGGCTCGCCTTGACCGTGCGCTAGTTTTTCGGGGGCTGCGGGTTGGACGCCGACGCGAGGTCGGGCCAGGTTTTGGGCAGCAGCACCCATAGGCGGCCGCGCTGTTTCATGCGGCCGGCCAGCTCGCCCGCCGTATCGCCGAAACCCCAGAAGAAATCGGCGCGCACCCCGCCGCGAATGGCGCCGCCGGTGTCCTGCGCCATCACCAGCCGGTTCAGCGGTTCCGGCGAATTGGGCTGGGTGGTGGCGAGGAAGACCGGCGCGCCGAGCGGAATGAAGCGCGGATCGATCGCGATCGAGCGGCCGCCGGTGAGCGGCACGCCGAGCGCACCGAGCGGGCCGGTCAGACCGTTGGGCAGTTCGCGGAAGAATACGAAACTCGGGTTGCTGGCGAGCAGCTCCGACAGCTTGTCGGGATTCTTCGCGCCCCACTCCTTGATGCCTTGCATCGACGCCTGTTCGAGTTTCAGCTCGCCGCGTTCGACCAGGAGCTTGCCGATGGACTGATACGGATGGCCGTTCTGGTCCGCGTAGCCGACGCGCATGTGCGAACCGTCGGGCAGCTCGATGCGGCCCGAGCCCTGGATCTGCAGGAAGAACAGGTCCACCGGGTCCTCGGCCCAGGCGATGGGCTTGCCCTTGAAGCCGTTGCCATTGCCGCTGGCCGTCTCGATTTCCTTGCGGGTGGGATAGGGCACCAGTTTGTTGCCCGCCAGCCGTCCGCGCAGGCGCAGGTTTTTCAGCTCGGGATAGACGCTCGCCAGGTCCACCGCGATGAGGTCGTCGGGCGCGGCGTAGAGGGGGAAGCGCGCGCGATCGGTGCGCACACGGTCGCCTTTCAGCAGGGGTTCGTAATAGCCGGTCACCAGTCCTTCAACACTGCCGTCTTCCTGCGTGGCCTGATAGGGCTGGAAACGCCGCTCGAAAAAAGCCCGAATGGTCGCGTCATCGGGCGCGGCCATGCCGGCTGCTTCGGCACAGACCGCCTGCCAGGCGGCGCGCTTGACCAGCGTGGAACAGCTTTGCAGGAAGGCGCCCCAGGTTTCGCTGACCGCATCGTCCTGCCAGAACGTGACGGCGGCCCAGTCCACCGGTTTGAGCGTGGGATAAGACACTGCCGGCGTGGGGATGAGTGCCGGCGGCAGGGAGGGCGCCGGCGTCGGCACCCGGGGTGGCGCGGTCGGCGCCACGGGCGGGCGCACCGCACAGGCTGACAACAACAGGGCGAACAGCCACGGGCTTGCGCGTAACAGCATCACAGGTGAAGATGGCTCAGATCAAAAACACCCGCCGAGTATAACAATGGAGAGACCCATTTAAATGGAGAGTCAGGGATTGGGCTGGCTGTTGCTGGAAGCCGGCATTGCGCTGGGGCTGTTCGTATTCATCGTGTGGTGGACGATGAAGAAATAAGCGTCAGGCGCAAGATGCAAGCGAGGTGCGCGGCTGGGCCGCGCCATGACTATCGGGGCAGTACGCCGGATTTAATGAAGAACCCGGGGCATCGACAGGGTGAATACGGGAATCTCGGCGTCGAACTTGTTGCCGTCTTCCGCCACCATCTGATAGGTGCCGTGCATGGTGCCGACCGGGGTGGCCATCGCGGTGCCGCTGGTGTATTCGAAGCTCTCGCCCGGTCGCAGCAGCGGCTGTTCGCCGACCACGCCGAGGCCTTTGACTTCCTGGGTGACGTTTTCGGCGTCGGTGATGATCCAGTGGCGCGAGATCAGCTGGGCCGCCACGGTGCCGGTGTTGGCGATGGTGATGGTGTAGGCGAACACGTAGCGGTCCGAAGAGGGATCGCTCTGCTCGGCCAGATACGTCGTGTTGACGTTGATGCTGATGTGATATTTCTTGCCTTCGGCCACGGGTTTGCTCGACGGGATGGAATGCGCGGAGTGTAACGCAATGACGTGGCGGACTGAATAAACCGGATAAACCCATCAGGCGGTTCCGCGAGCCTGCGCGCGAGCCGGCAACGGGCAAGCCGCCCAACGCGCGCGCGAATCCGCGTCCTTCGCTCGCGTGCGGAGGAATTATCCGGGTTAAAATGACCGGGTTTTCCCAAAATTCCCGGAGCTTCCCATGACTTACCGCATCGCCCCGTCCATCCTGTCCGCCAACTTTGCCCGGCTTGGCGAGGAAGTCGACAACGTGCTCGCCTCCGGCGCCGACATCGTCCACTTCGACGTGATGGACAACCACTATGTGCCCAACCTGACCATCGGCCCGCTGGTGTGCGAGGCGCTGCGCAAGCACGGCGTCACCGCGCCGATCGACGTGCACCTGATGGTCAAGCCGGTCGACCGCATCATTCCCGACTTCGCAAAAGCGGGGGCCACCTACATCACCTTCCACCCGGAAGCGTCCGAGCACATCGACCGCACCATCGGCCTGATCAAGGAAAACGGCTGCAAGGCCGGTCTGGTGTTCAACCCGGCGACCCCGCTCGACGTGCTGGAATACACGCTGGACAAGATCGACATGGTGCTGCTGATGAGTGTGAACCCCGGCTTCGGCGGTCAGAAGTTCATCCCCTACGTGCTCGACAAGGCACGCGCCGTGCGCAAGATGATCGACGACCGCGGCCTCAACGTGAACATCGAGATCGACGGCGGCGTCGGTCCCGCCAACATCGCCGAAGTGGCGCGTGCCGGCGTCGACACCTTCGTTGCCGGCTCCGCCGTGTTCGGCGCCGCCAAGGACAGCGACCCGCAGCGCTACAACAGCATCATCGCCGCGATGCGCGCGGAACTGGCGAAGGTTTAAAAACATAGGGGTCAGGATTCAGGGGTCAGGGGCTAGGGGGCTTTGTGCTTCGCGCCCTTGACGCTGAGCGCGGCCACAGGCCGCACCGTCCCTGACCCCTGACTCCTGAATCCTGATCCCTAGAAAAAATGAACTTCCCCCTCCCGATCAAAGCCGTCGTCATCGACCTCGACGGCACCCTGCTCAATACCGCGCCGGACCTGGCGCATGCCGCCGAACTGATGATGGCCGACCTTGGTCGTCCCTGTCCGTCGCTGGAAACGATTTCCACCTACATCGGCAACGGCGTGTCGCGCCTGGTCAAGCGCGTACTCACCGGCGAGATGGACGCCGAGCCCGATGCGGCGCTGTTCGAGCAGGCCATCGCGTCGTACCAGAAGCATTACGGCGAACACGTGTCGCTGCATTCGCGTCCGTTCGACGGCGTGGTCGAAGGCCTCGACGCCTTCAAGGCGATGGGCGTGCATATCGCCTGCATCACCAACAAGGCGGCGCAGTTCACCCATCCGCTCCTGAAGGACACCGGGCTGTTCGATTACTTCGAGCTGATCCTCTCCGGCGACACGCTGCCGAAGCGCAAGCCCGACCCGCTGCCGCTGCTGCACGCCTGCGAGGTGTTCAAGGTGAAACCGGCCGAGCTGCTGCTGATCGGCGATTCGCTCAACGACACCCAGGCCGCGCGCGCCGCTGGCTGTCCGGTGTTCTGCGTGCCCTACGGCTACAACCGCGGCCGCCCGGTCGCAGAGCTCGATCTGGACGCAGTCGTGCCGAGCCTGGTCGAGGCGGCGAAGATGGTGGCGAAGGCGTGATGTTTAGGGGTCAGGATTCAGGGATCAGGATTCAGGGGGCGTGCCGCCGATGGCGGCGCTGGTCTTCTTGATCGGGCGCATGATGCGCTGTTCCCTGACCCCTGAATCCTGAATCCTGACCCCTGAAAATGACTGAACAAGACTTCTTCGACCTCGCCCGCCAGGGCTACAACCGCATCCCGCTGGTGCGCGAGATGCCCGGCGACCTGGAAACGCCGCTCTCGGTGTACCTTAAGCTGGGCAACGTGCCTTACACCTACCTGCTCGAATCGGTGGTGGGCGGCGAGCGTTTCGGCCGCTATTCCTTCATCGGCCTGCCGGCACGAACGGTGTTGCGCGTCCGCGCCCACCTGCTGACGGTGGAAACCGACGGCCAGGTGATGGAAGAGCACACGCTGCCCGATCCGCTGGCCTTCATCGCCGACTTTCAGGCACGCTTCAAGGCGGCGCCGGTGGCCAGGCTGCCGCGCTTCACCGGCGGGCTGGCCGGCTACTTCGGTTACGACACCATCCGCTACATCGAGAAGCGCCTGGCCGACAAACGCAAGGACGATGTGCTGCACACGCCGGACATCCTGCTCATGCTGACCGAGGAACTGGCGGTGTTCGACAACCTCGCCGGCAAGCTTTACCTCATCACCCACGCCGATCCGATGCAGCCGGACGCGTATGCGCAGGGCCACCTGCGCCTGACCGAACTGGCCGAACAACTGCGTGCGCCGGTGCATCTGCCGGCCGAGCCCGCGGTGGCCGTGGACGAGCCGCGATCGGAATTCGGTGAAGCCGAGTTCAAGGCCGCGGTGCAAAAAGCCAAGGACTACATCGCCGCCGGCGACATCATGCAGGTGGTGCTGAGCCAGCGCATGTCGCGCCCGTTCGCCGCCTCGCCGCTGTCGCTGTACCGCGCGCTGCGCAGTCTCAATCCCTCGCCCTACATGTTCTATTACGACTTCGGCGGCTTCCACGTGGTCGGCTCCTCGCCCGAAATCCTGGTGCGGCTCGAAGGCGACACCGTCACCCTGCGTCCGATTGCCGGCACGCGTCCGCGCGGGCTCACGCGCGAGGACGACCAGCGTCTCGCCGAGGAGCTGTTGGCCGACCCCAAGGAGTGCGCCGAGCACCTGCAACTGCTGGATCTGGGCCGCAACGACACCGGACGTGTGGCGGTGACCGGCAGCGTCAAGGTCACCGAGAACATGCAGATCGAGCGCTACTCGCACGTCATGCATATCGTCTCCAACGTCGAGGGCAGGCTGAAGCCGGGGTTGTCCGCGCTTGACGTGCTGCGCGCCAGCTTCCCGGCCGGTACGGTGTCCGGTGCGCCCAAGGTGCGCGCGATGGAAATCATCGACGAACTGGAACCGAGCAAGCGCGGCATCTACGCCGGTGCGGTCGGCTATCTCGGCTTCAACGGCGACATGGACCTGGCGATTGCCATCCGCACCGCCGTGGTTAAGGACCAGACGCTGTTTGTGCAGGCGGGGGCCGGTATCGTGGCAGACTCGGTGCCCGACAACGAGTGGACGGAAACGCAGAACAAGGCGCGCGCGATCGTGCGCGCGGCGGAAATGCTGCAGAGCTGATCCGCCGGGGCGAGGGCAGAAGAGGGGGCGGTAACGCCCCCTCTTTTTTTCGGGATTACATCGAGAACGAAACGCCGACGGCAAGCATGTTGACGCCGCCGGTCAGCAGGTCGTAGGCGCTGTCATCGTAGTAGTCGTAGATGTAGTTGGCGCGCAGCGTGGTCTTCGGAGTCAAGGTGTAGTCGGCCCCCAGCGAGATCGAGTGCAGGGTGTTGTCGATGCGGGAGTCGATCGTGCCGGTGGCGGTCTGCAACGCGAGCAGAACTTCGCCGCTGGCGGTGTCGCCCTTGTTCTGGGTGAGGGTGTAGCTGCCGCTCAGCTTGAGCTTTTCGTTGGTCTGCCAGTCTGCCCCCAGCGTGAGGCCGTAGCTGTCAATCTTGTAGGTGGACGGCCCCGCAGACAGGAATGCGACACTGGGGCTGTTCGCGAAACGCGGGTTGTCCGTGGAGAAGAAAAAGCTCTCGAAATCATTCTGGGTCCAGAACAGGCTGAGCGATGTGTTGATGGTCTCCCTCGGCATCACGTTGAAACTGACGCCGGCGGAATGGAAGGTGTCGTCCACGTCCTGGGTGACCGTGCTGCCCCCCGTGCCGACATAGCTGAGGCCATCGTTCTGCTTGTGCTTGTAGTCATAGTAACCGCTGGCCAGCCAGCCGCTGGGAGAGGCATAGCTCAGCATGGTCTTTACCTTGAGCGCCTGTTCGGGCTCGGTGACCAGGCCGACCTTGTCAGCCCAGCTGTAGGACGGGCTGAGGCGAAGCGTGAACCCTGCGGCCGGGCGGGCGATCCACTTCAGATAGACCTCGTCGGACAGGCTGTCTTCGCGGTAAAGGATGCGCTCGGGAGGAATCCCCTCGCCATCGAGACGGTAGGTCAGATCGCGTTGCCGGTCGATGCGCTGCCAGCCCAGGGTGAGGCTGGAACGCATGACGCCCGGACGCCAATTGGCGGCCACACCATAATCCATCGATTCGATGCTGTTGATCCGTGGACCGGTCATGCGCGGGGCGGCTCCGCCGGGCGCGATGACGTGGGGGACCGGAAAGGAGGAGTCATTTTCCCGATTGTGGTATTTGATATGACCTTCAACGCCGATTGTTGAGGACACATTGGCGCTGGCCGTCAGGTAGCCGCTCTGGTTATTGATTTCGCCCTGGGTGTAAGGGTCGGTCTGCCCGCCGTGCGGCGTCGTGAAGCGGTCCGGGAAATTGTCCTGCTCGAGGGTGGCATAGCTGTAGCCGGCCGCCAGCACGGCACGCTCGCCGATGTTTTTCGACACGCGCAGGCCCTGGGTCACCAGCGTGGTATCGGGGACGAAATAGAAAGGCGCGAGATCCTGGCGGCTGTCGCCGGTGGTGCCGAGTAAATCGTTGCGAACCAGGTCGGGGGCCTGGTTGCTGAACTTCTCCATCGAGACGTCATAGGCGACATTGAACAGCTTGCCGGGCGAGGCGCTCAGACTGAAGCCGAGCTTCTTCATGCTTTCGTCGACGGCGAGATTGATTCCGCGCCACGAATCGATGGCGGCCGGCCCGCCGCCGCCCGCCATCACGAGGGCGGAAGCAAGCTGGTTGCCCTCCCGCTTGTAGCCCGTGTAGTCCACGGCCACGCTGACCGATCCGCCCAGCAGGCTGGGCTTCATCTTGAAACCGGCGGCATAGGCGGTGCGGTCGATCCGGTATTCGGTCGTGCTGGTGTTGCGGGTGAACGGAAGGTTGCCTCCCGGGGAAATGGTTCCTGCCCCGCCGGGGAACGGCGC
>JAIBFA010000091.1 GCA_019459325.1 Thiobacillus sp. | reverse complement strand
CCCCCCCCCCCCCCCAACCCCCCCCCCCCGTTCCGGGGGGGCCCCCCCCCCGCCCCCCCCCCCCCCCCCACCCCCCCCCCCCCCCCCCCCCCCGCGCCGCGCCCGGGCTGGGCGCAACGACTGACGCAGGGACTCGCGAAGACCCGCGACCGCCTGGGAGGCCAGCTGTCCGGCCTGCTCGGCGTCGGCCGCAAGATCGACGCCGAGCTGTTCGAGGAACTCGAAACCATCCTCATCACCGCCGACATCGGCGTCGACGCCACGCAGGCGCTGCTCGACACGCTGCAGAAGCAGGTGCGACGCGAGGGCCTGACCGAAGCGTCCGACCTGCAGGCCGCGCTGAAGCAGGCGCTGGTCGACCTGCTGATCCCCCTGCAGGCGCCGCTCGACGTCACCCCGCACAAACCCTTCATCCTGATGCTGGCCGGCGTCAACGGTGCCGGCAAGACCACCACCATCGGCAAGCTCGCCAAGCTGTACCAGGCCCAGGGTCTGTCGGTGCTGCTGGCTGCCGGCGACACTTTCCGCGCCGCGGCACGCGAGCAGCTGCAGGTCTGGGGCGAACGCAACAACGTGACCGTGGTGAGCCAGGAAAAAGGCGACTCCGCCGCGGTGATATTCGATGCCATCCAGGCCGCGCAGGCGCGCGGCATCGACGTGGTGCTCGCCGATACCGCCGGCCGTCTGCCCACCCAGTTGCATCTGATGGAAGAGATCAAAAAGGTCAAGCGCGTGATCGAGAAAGCGGCCCCCGGCGCGCCGCACGAAGTGCTACTGGTGCTCGACGCCAACACCGGGCAGAACGCCGTCACCCAGGTTAAGGCCTTCGACGACGCACTCGGCGTGACGGGCCTCGTGCTGACCAAGCTGGACGGCACCGCCAAGGGCGGCGCCATTGCGGCCATCGCCCAGGCCCGATCAAGCCCGGCACGGCCGATCCCGGTACGCTACATCGGCGTCGGTGAAACCGTCGACGACCTGCGGCCGTTCGATGCACGCGAATTCGTCGAGGCGGTGTTTACCGCATGATCAGCTTCAGCCAGGTCACCAAGCGTTATCCCGGCGGACACGAAGCCTTGTCCGGGGTCAACCTCGCCATCGAACAGGGCGAACTGGTTTTCCTGATCGGGCATTCGGGTGCCGGCAAGAGCACGCTGCTGAAACTCATCGCCGCCATCGAGCGGCCCACCAGCGGCATGGTGTCGGTCAGCGGCCAGAACGTGGGGCGCCTGTCGCACCGTGCCGTACCCTATCTGCGCCGCAACATCGGCCTGGTTTTCCAGGACCACAAGTTGCTGTTTGACCGCAACGTCATCGAAAACGTCCTGCTGCCGCTCGACATCGCAGGAACCGACCGTCGCGAGGCACTGAAACGGGCGCGCGCGGTGATCGACAAGGTCGGCCTGCTCAAGCGCGAGAAAGCCAACCCGGTCAGCCTCTCGGGCGGCGAACAGCAACGCCTGTGCATCGCCCGGGCGCTGGTCAGTCGCCCCGCCCTGCTGCTGGCCGACGAACCGACCGGCAACCTCGATGCCGGGTATGCCGCCGACATCATGGCCATGTTCCGCGACTTCCATCAGGTCGGCACCACGCTGGTGATCGCCACCCACGACGACCGCGCCATCAGCGCGCTGGGCGGCCGCACGCTCAGGCTCGACCACGGCAAGGTCGGGGAGGTGTCGGCATGATCGGCTGGCTGCGGCATCAGAAGCACGCACTCACTGCTGCGCTGCGCCGCCTGCGCATGCAGGCACTCACCACCTTGCTCACCGCGCTCGCCATGGGCGTGGCGATCAGCCTGCCCACCGGCCTGTATCTGGTGCTCGGCAACCTCAGCGGGCTGGCGGGCGACCTGCCTGCGCAACCGGAAATCAGCGTATTCCTCGATACCGGGGTGTCGACCGCGCAAAAGCAGGCCATTGCCGCACGGCTCAAGCAAGCCGACATCGCAGAGGCCCGTTTTGTGCCCAAGGACGACGCGCTGGCGGCGCTGAGCGCCGCGCAGGATCTGGCCGATATCACCGCCGGCCTGACCCAGAACCCGTTGCCGGACGCCTGGATAGTCCGGCCGCACTCGACCTCGCGCGAGGAACTGGCGCGGGTCGCGGATGCCCTCGGCAAACTGCCGGGGGTGGCGGAAACCCACCTCGACAGCCAGTGGGCCGATCGCCTGCAGGCCGCCCTCGCCATCGGCCGCACCGGCGTCTGGCTGCTGACCGGCCTGTTTGCCATCGCGCTCGTCGCCATTTCGGGCAATGCCATCCGCGCCCAGGTGCTGGCACGGCGCGACGAAATCCTCGTCAGCCGGCTGATCGGCGCCACCGACCGCTACATCCGCCGCCCCTTTCTCTATGTGGGTGCGCTCCAGGGCCTGCTGGGCGGGTTGGCCGCAGGGGGCGTGCTGGCCGTGGCAGGCGGGATCCTGCGTGCACCGGTCGAAAGGCTGGCCGGCCTGTACGGGTCGGCCTTTCATCTGCTGCCGCCGACGCCGGTCGAAATTGTCGCCGTGCTAGCCTTGACGAGCCTGTTCGGCTGGCTCGGCGCCTGGTTTTCGGTGACGCGAACCTTGCGTCAGGCCGAGGTGGCGCGCTGACCCCCTCTGTTGTGTGGAACCCTTTATAGCCTTAGCACTCTTAGACCGAGAGTGCTAAAATATTCTAAAGGGGGTTTTACACGCATGAATCAAACGATGTCTTTACCCATCCCCGCGGCTTACAGTCTGGATAGCTATATTCAGACCGTCAACCGCTATCCCATGCTCAGCTTGGAAGAGGAGCAACAGCTGGCGCGTGCATGGCACGACGAGCAGGATGTCGAAGCCGCCCGTCAACTGGTGGTCTCCCATCTGCGCGTGGTGGTGAGTGTGGCGCGCCATTATCTGGGCTACGGGCTGCCCCACGCCGATCTCATCCAGGAAGGCAATGTCGGCCTGATGAAAGCGGTGAAGCGTTTCGACCCGGACCGCGGCGTGCGTCTGGTGTCGTTCGCGCTGCACTGGATCCGCGCGGAAATCCACGAATATGTGCTGAAGAACTGGCGTCTGGTCAAGGTGGCCACCACCAAGGCGCAGCGCAAGCTGTTCTTCAACCTGCGCAGCCTGAAGCAGTCGCTCAATGCGCTCACGCTCAAGGAAGCCGATGCCATGGCGCGTGAGCTCAATGTCAGCCGCAAGGATGTGCTGGAAATGGAAACCCGTCTGTCGGGGCATGACGTGTCCATCGATCCGACCGTGGACGACGGCGAGGAAAGCTACAGCCCACTGGCTTTTCTGGCGAGCCCGGACGAAAACCCGGCGCAGTTGCTGGAGCGCGAACAAACCGAACGCCTGCGCCATACTGGCCTTGTCACCGCGCTGGAAAACCTTGACGAGCGTAGCCGCCATATCATCAAGGCACGCTGGCTGACCGAAGGCGAGGCCGCGACCCTGCATGAACTGGCCGCCGAGTATGGCGTTTCAGCCGAGCGCATTCGCCAGATCGAGGCGCGCGCCCTGCAAAAAATGCGCGCCCTGATCCCGGCGTAAGCGTCACCCCGGCCCAACAAAAAGCCCCGCTGTTGCGGGGCTTTTTGTTGGGCCAATCTGGCGATCAGAAAAACGAGGCGATCAGGACGGAAAGAACGCTGATCCATGACCAGACGATCAATGCGACCACCACCACCATGGGAAAACCTTGAAAGGTCAGAAGCTGTTTCATCGTGCGGACTCCATTAAAGTTGATGAATTTTAGTTTATTCGTCTTTACTGCTCAAGCGGCGAGTCGGTAACAGGGGGTCGTCGTCGTCCATCAGAATGCGCTCGGCCGGCCCCTCCAAATCGTCGAACTGACCGCTTTTGATCGACCAGAACACGCCCACGATGATCAGCAGCACAAAGATGCCGGACAGCAGGAATAAAAAACCCATGATCCCGCTCATGGCGCGACCAGTTCCTGCGTGAGTTGATAGTGCATCGTGTGGTCGCGCAGCAGGCGCAGTTCAACCAGCCAGCGCCCGCTGGCGGGCAGGCGCAGCACGCCGCCGTAGGTACCGGCGTCGAGCGCGCTGAGCGGCAGGATGAGCGCAGGCTGCGCGGCGCCCGGACGCAACAGGCGCAGTTCGCCCTCGATGCGATCGACGGGCAAACCGGTGCGGTCCTTGACGCGAACCTGGATCGCACGCGTGGCCTCGTTGCTGTCGAGGCCACTCATTTCGACCTGCCAGCCGAGTTCCGACTCGCGATGCGCTTGGGAAAGCTCGGACGAAACCGCCTTGGCCGCGCCCTGCCCATGCTCCACCACCCCGGAAAAGCCGCTGTAGACCGCGCCCCCGTCGCTGCCCAGCCACCAGCGGGCAAGCGGCTCCGGCAACCCCTTGTTCGCGATATACAGCAGGCTGCCGTTGATCACGACGAGGCCCAGGAAAAAGGCGGTCAGGAGCTTGGGCGCCCAGTGCATGCGCCCGGCACTGCGTCGGCGGAACTGGGTCAGGGCATACAGCACCAGTCCCGCCGCGAGAAATACCGAGATGTGCATGGCCACGACGTCCAGCCCGGGCCAGCGCCCGATGATGAGGACGAAATACGCGAGCAGCGGCAGCAGTCCGGCCAGCAGCGCACGCAGGATCGAGGGCAGGCTGCGGATGGCGCCCCCCATCATGTAGAGCACGAACACTGCGGCCAGTCCGCCCAGCAGGGTGGTCAGGGTCGTCATTGACGTTTCCCTGGCGTGTCGAAACGGACTTTTTCGGAGCGGGCTTCCGCAGGTTTGCCCAGCGGCGTAATGATCAGCTCGAAATGTTGTGTTTTCGCCGCCACGGCCGGGGACAGCCGCACACTCGCCTGCACCAGCCCGCTGTGTCCCGGCTTGATGGTGATTTCGCGGAAGTTGCCGAGGTCGAGCGCATCCGCCGGAATGCCGCGCGCACTGAACACGTAGGTCTGGTCCTGCGCCGCCTTGTTGGTGATGCGGATCTGATAGCGGTTGCGGATGTCGCCGCTAGACAGCACCACATAGAGCGGCTGGCGGATCTGGTTGACGGCACGGTCGAAACTGCCGCGCGTGGCCACGCTGTAGACCAGGTAGGCGCTCATCAGCACCAGCGCCACGCCGTAGCCGATGGTTTTCAGCCGCTTCCATTGCACTTTGGGGGCGGCAGGCTCAGCCGAAGCCAGATTCTTTTCCGAATCGTAGCGGATCAGGCCGCGCGGAAACTCGAACGAATCCATGATGGTGTTGCAGGCGTCGATGCACAGCCCGCACGAGATGCATTTGTATTGCAGACCGTCGCGGATATCGATGCCGACCGGGCAGACCTGCACGCACAGACCGCAATCGACGCAGTCGCCCAGCCCCTTTTCGTGGCGTTCGGCCAGGGTGCGCTGGCCGGCGCGTGCCGCAGCCCGGCCGTGGGCCGCTTCACCGCGCCGGGCGTCGTAATGAACGGCCAGCGTTTCAGGTTCGTACATCACGCTCTGGAAGCGGCCATAGGGGCAGACATAGGTGCAGATCTGCTCGCGCATCAGCCCGGCGGCGGCATAGGTCGACAGCGTGAGGATGCCTGTCGTGATGTAGGCGGCGGCGGCGGCCTGAGCGGTGAAGAAGTCCAGCACCAGTTGTGGCGCATAGGTGAAATAGGCGACAAAGGTCAGCCCGGTCCAGAACGAAGCCAGCATCCACAGGGCATGCGTGCCGCCGACCTTGAGGACCTTTTCACGATCCCACGGCTGGCGGTAAAGACGTACCCGGGCCGGACGCTCGCCCTGGATCTTGTGCTCGATCCAGATGAAGAAATCGGTCCACAGCGTCTGGAAGCAGAAGTAGCCGCAGAAGGCGCGGCCCACCAGGCCGGTGACGAAGAACAGCAAAATGGCGGCGATAAACAGCAGCAGCGCCAGCCAGATGACGTCCTGCGGATAGACCGTCAGACCGAAGATCAGGAAGCGCCGTCCCGGCAGATCGAACAGGACGGCCTGTGCCGGGGCGTCCAGCCGCGACCAAGGCAGCCACGGCAACAGAAAGTAGATCGCATAGGCCAGCGCCAGCACCGAGGTCTTGAAACGGCGGAAGCGCCCCTTCACCGAGCGGGTGAAAATGGGAATGCGCTTCTGATACAAGCCAAGCTGATCTTCTAATCCTGTTTGCATGGTGCCCTAGGGTGGATATGCGGGAAGCAAAAGCCCCCGAAAACGGGGGCTTTGCTTAGTTCTTCAGTCTGCGGCCTTACTGGCCACCGCCCAATTCATGAACGTAGACTGTCAAAACCTTGATTTGTTCGGGCGACAGGCGCCCGGCCCATGCCGGCATCACGCCCTTGTTGAGACCATTGGCAATCACGCTGCGGATCGCTGCGACCTTGCCCCCGGCCCCGCCGGCCGCCGGAACGTCCGCCCAGAGCCAGATGTTGTCGGTCAGGTTGGGCGCGCCCATGTCCTTGCGCCCCGTTCCATTGTTGGTGTGGCAGTAATAGCAGGCTGCGGTTTCGCTGTGGAACAGCACTTCGCCGGCGGCGGCCTTGCCTGCGTCGTGATCGACGCCGGAAAGGCTGGCCACATAGTTCGCCAGCTGGTCGATCTGCTCGCCGGAGAGCACTTCACTGAAGGTCGGCATGTAGCCGCGACGACCGCCCATCAGCGTTTCGTGGATCGTGTCGAATGAACCGCCATACAGCCAGTCGTCGTCAGTCAGGTTGGGGAAAAAACCGACCACGCCCTGGCCGCCCGCCTGATGGCAGGGCGCGCAGTTATCCGCAAACAGCGCCTTGCCCGACGAAAGAATAAAACCGCTCATGTCCGGATCCTTGGCGATCTGCTCGTAGGACATCGCCGACACCTTGTCGAAGTAGGGCTTTTGCGCGACCGCGGCCTTGTTCATGTCTTCCATCAGCAATGCGCGGGTGTTCCAGCTGTGCGTCTTGGTTTCGCCTTCGCTGTTGACGTAGGTGATGTTGGAGACACCGCCGATCCAGCCTTTGCCGAACGGCCAGGAGGGATAAATGGTCCAGTACACGATGGCAAAAATAACCGTGGCATAGAACGTGTAGACCCACCACACCGGCAGCGGATTGTTGTATTCCTGCAGGTCGCCGTCCCAGGCGTGACCGGTGGTTTGAACCGTTTGAGATTGTAGTTTTTGCTCGCTCATTGCTTGTCCTTCGAGCCTTCCTGATCGTCCAGAAACGGAATGTCGCGGTACGACTCGAGTCGCTTGCTCCGCTTTTTGCTACCGTAGACGTAGATCACGATGCCGATAAAGGTGACGAAAAAAATGATCAAGGCCAGGGGCTTGGTGTTTTCTGGTTTCGAGAACCACATCAACCATTCCATGTTCAAGCTCCGGCCGGGTCCGATCAGCGGGTTTCGACGAACGCGTCGTCGGCATATTTGCTGAAATCGACCATGGTGCCCAGCACTTGCAGGTAAGCCACCAACGCATCCATTTCAGAAATACCGGAACGATCGCCGTCGTAGTTGCCGAAGTTGGCCTGCTCGACCAGGTTCTTCTGCGCATCGGGGATGTGCAGCTGGCGTGCTACGGTCTCGCCGAACTTGGCCACGTTGGCGTCGTATTCGGCCTGCGTCTGCGAATACGGCACGCCCACCTTGCGCAGCGCCTTCATGCGCGCCGCCGTGTCAGAGATATCCAGCGGGGTCGACAGCAGCCAGGGGTAATTCGGCATCACCGACTCGGGCACCATCGAACGCGGGGCCACCAGATGCTGCACGTGCCATTCGTTCGAATACTTGCCACCGACGCGCGCCAGATCCGGTCCGGTGCGCTTGGAGCCCCACTGGAACGGGTGGTCGTACTGCGACTCCGCCGCCAGCGAATAATGACCGTAGCGCAGCTTCTCGTCGCGGAACGGGCGAATCATCTGCGAATGGCAGGTGTAACAGCCTTCGCGCTGATAGATGTCGCGGCCGCGCTGTTCCAGCGGGGTATAGGGACGCACGCCCTCGACCTTCTCGATGGTCTTGTCGATGAAGAACAGCGGCGCAATTTCCACCAGGCCACCGACGCTGATCGCCAGCATGGTCAACACGGCCATCAGGCCGATGTTGGTTTCAATCCATTCGTGTTTGAAGTTGATGTTCATGTCTTGTCTTCCCTGAATCAGGCATGGGCCATCTTGGCGGCCAGTTTGGCTTCCAGCGCGGCGCTTTCGCGCTTGCCCTGGCGGATGGTCATGAACATGTTGATCGCCATCAGCGTAGCGCCGGTGAGGAAGAACATGCCGCCGATCGCGCGCATTGCGTAGAAGGGCATCATGGCCGCGACGGATTCGACGAACGAGTACTGCAGGTTGCCGAATTCATCAAAGGCACGCCACATCAGGCCCTGGGTGATACCGGAAATCCACATTGCGACGATGTACAGGACGATGCCGATGGTGGCCAGCCAGAAGTGCCACTCGACCAGTTTGCGGCTGTAGATCTTGGTGTCCCACAGCTTGGGCATCATGTGGTACAGCGAACCGAACGAGATCATCGCCACCCAGCCCAGTGCGCCGGAGTGCACGTGGCCCACGGTCCAGTCGGTGTAGTGCGACAGCGCGTTGACTTCCTTGAGCGACATCATCGGGCCTTCGAAGGTCGACATGCCGTAGAACGACAGCGCGACGATCATGAAGCGCATCACCGGGTCGGTGCGCAGCTTGTCCCAGGCACCCGACAGGGTCATGATGCCGTTGATCATGCCGCCCCACGAGGGCATCAAGAGCAGGATCGAGAACGCGGCAGCCAGCGACGAGGTCCAGTCGGGCAGCGCGGTCCAGTGCAGGTGGTGCGCGCCCACCCACATGTACATGAAGCTCAGCGCCCAGAAGTGGACGATCGACAGGCGATAGGAGTAGATCGGACGGCCGGCCTGCTTGGGCACGAAGTAGTACATCATGCCGAGGAAGGCGGCGGTCAGGAAGAAGCCCACCGCGTTGTGGCCATACCACCACTGGGTCATCGCGTCCTGGGTGCCGGAGAACAGGCTGTACGACTTCATCGAGAACAGATCGATGGGCATCGCCAGGTTGTTGAAGGTGTGCAGCAGGGCGGTCGCCAGAATGAACGACAGGTAGAACCAGTTGGCGACGTAGATGTGCGGCTGCTTGCGGCGCATGATGGTGCCGACGAACAGGATCAGGTAGGTCACCCACACCACTTCGATCAGGATATCGATCGGCCACTCCATCTCGGCGTATTCACGGCCCTGCGAATAGCCCATCACGTAGGACAGTGCCGCCGTGACAATCACGGTCTGCCATCCCCAGAAGGTGAAGCTCGCCATGCCGTCGGAAATCAGACGGGTTTGGCAGGTGCGCTGGACGACGTAGTAGGACGTGGCGAACAGCGCCGAGCCGCCGAAGCCGAAGATCACCGCACTGGTATGAACCGGCCGGAAGCGCCCGAACGAAAAATACGGGCTGTCGAAGTTCAGAAACGGCCAGGCCAGTTCGGAGGCGATATACACGCCGGCGAACATGCCGACGACCGCCCAGACGAGCGACATGACGGCAAATTTCTTAACGATATCAAAGTTGTACTGCTCTGCACCGGAATATGTGGTTACCGCCATCGACCGCTCCTGTTGTACCCGAAATAGCGCTTCGACGCGCTTTAAACAGCATATGCTTATATTAAAAAACTGCGGGATTATAAGGCAGCCAGACCCTTCACCGCAAGACGAAAACCCTGCTCAGGATGTTGCCAGCAGCATCTTCAGATCTTGCGCGATTGCATCGGGGCCACTGCCATAGGGCATGAGCAGGCGCAAACGCCCTTGTGGATCATATACATAGGTTCCGGCGCTGTGGTCGATCAGATAATCGTCCGCACCTTTCACCGAAGTCTTTTGATAGACCACTTTGTATTCTTTAGCCAACAGCTTCAGCCCTTCAGCATCGGTGAACATCCCAAGAAAGTCCGGGTTGAAGGCCGGCACAAACTGCTTCAGCAGGTCGGGGGTATCCCGCTGCGGGTCCACCGTCACGAAAATCACCTGCACCCGCTCAGCCTGCGGCCCCATCTGTTGTAATGCGGCCGCAAAGTCGGACAGCGTGGTGGGGCAGACATCGGGGCAATGGGTGTAGCCAAAGAAAATGGCCACGACTTTCCCTTTGAAGTCCGCCAGGGTGCGCACCTGGCCATTGTGATCGGTAAGCCGGAAGTCTCGCGCGAAGGCGGCGCCGGTGATATCCGTTGCCTGAAAGGGTGACGTTTGCGGGGCAGGCTGGCACGCCGCCAGCGTGAGCGCCGCGACCATACCGACGGCGGCAAGCCAGCCTTTCATGCCTTGACCTGCTCGAACAGCATGCCGGGAACGTCAGCCAGACGGTATTTGCCGGACTCCACCGCCTTTGCCAGTTTTTCCAGCGTGGTGTCCTGCAGCAGGTCGATAATTTTCTTCTTCACCGGTAGCCAGCGGAAATGCAGCGGGCACGCGGTTTCATCACTGCATTTTTTCAGTCCCAGCAAGCAGCTCTGAGTGAATGCAGGTCCTTCAGTCAGCAACAGGATCTGCATCAGGGTGATCTTGTCGCCCTCCTCGCGCAGGCAGAACCCGCCCAGACGGCCACGGAAGGAAAACAGCAGATTGCCCTTGGCCAGGCCTTGCAGGATTTTGGCGAGATACGGCGCAGGCACGCCCAGTTGGGCCGCGATATCTTTGTTCAGCACGGGCGTCGCGCTCGGCTGAGTGGCCATGTAGATCAGCGCCTGCACGGCGTATTGGCTGGTTCGGGAGAGGATCATCTCGTGCCCCTAGATAAGAAGTGGGCACAATATAAAACAATCCTGTCCGAATATCCAGATAGAAGCTCAAATCCCCATATAAATCAAATGGGTATTTGAAAATAATGGTCGACCAGCATCACGGCAAACAACAAACTCAGATACCAGATGGAATAGCGAAACGTTTCTTTCGCCAGTTCATCGCTGTATTGGCGATGCAACCGCCAGCCGTACTGGATGAAGCGGCCGCCCAGCACCACGGCGCCCACGAGGTAAATCCAGCCGCCCATGCCGGTGCCGACCGGCAGCATGGTCACGGCAAACAGCAGCAAGGTGTAAAGCAGCACATGCAGGCGGGTATACGCCTCGCCGTGCGTCACCGGCAGCATCGGCAGCCCGGCCTTGGCATACTCATCCCGCCGATACAGCGCCAGCGCCCAGAAGTGCGGCGGGGTCCAGGCAAAAATGATGAGGAACAGCAGCAGCGCGTCGTGATTGATTTCGCCGGTGGCGGCGACCCAGCCGAGTACCGGCGGCATCGCCCCCGACGCGCCGCCGATGACGATGTTCTGCGGCGTGGCCGGCTTCAGCAGCGCCGTGTAGATCACCGCATAGCCGACAAAGGTGGCCAGCGTGAGCCACATGGTGAGCGGGTTGACGAAGGCGTGCAGCAGAACCAGCCCCAGGCCGCCCACCACGCCGGAAAACACCAGCGTCTGTGTATTGGTCAGTTCGCCGCGCGGCAAGGGACGCGCGCGCGTGCGCGCCATCACGGCGTCGATTTTCTGCTCGATCAGGCAATTGAACGCTGCTGCTGCGCCCGCCACGAGCGCGATTCCCAGCGTCCCCGCCCACAGCACGTTCCAGCTTGGCCAGCCGGGCACAGCGAGGAACATGCCGATCACTGCGGTGAACACGATCAGGCTGACAACCCGCAGCTTGCACAGCGCCAGGAACTGCTGGCAGCGGCAGGCCACCCCCTGAATCATCAAGGTTTCCATATTCATCTCCTGCGCACCCGATAGTTCAGCACCACCATACTGGCCAGCAGCAGCGCCGCCCCGGTGTTATGAGCCACCGCCAGAGCCAGCGGCAAGCTCAGCAGCACATTGCTGATTCCCAGCGTCACCTGCAGCGTCAGGAATGCGCCCACGGCCAGACCCATGCCGGCATATCCCGGCGTACGCAGCAGTCGCAGCATCAGCCAGCCCAGATACAGGGTGACGATCAGGGCCATGACCCGGTGCACCCAGTGAATCGCCGTCAGCGCAGCCATCGGCAGCAAGTCGCCGGCCGCGGTCTCGCCGAGTTCGCGGTGCAGCGTGAACGCGTGCTCGAAATCCATCGGCGGGACCCAAACGCCCTGGCACAATGGGAAGTCGGTGCATGCCAGCGCTGCATAGTTGGTGCTCACCCATCCGCCCAGCGCGATTTGCGTGATGACCAGAATCAATCCAAGCACCGCGCTGCCGCGCAGATGGTCGGCGCGCGCGAAATAGGCATGACTGAACTGGCCGCGCTCGCGCAACCACAGCCACAGCAGCAGCGACAGCGTCGCCATGCCCCCCAGCAAATGCGCGGTGACGACCAGGGGCTTCAGCAGCTTGGTAACCGTCCACATTCCCAGCAGCGCCTGAAACACGACCAGCCCCAGCAGCAACAACGGCAGACCCGGGCCACCTGCCGCATCGCGGCGGCCGCGCCAGCCCAGCACCGCAATGCCCAGCACCAGCACACCCAGGGTGCCGGCAGCATAGCGATGCACCATTTCCTTCCACGCTTTCGCGTGCGACACCGGGCCATCCGGGCGCTCGGCCAGTTCGGCGTTGATGGCGTCGGCCGCATGGTGGGGCGTCAGCTTGCCGTAGCAGCCGGGCCAGTCGGGGCAGCCAAGGCCGGCGTCGGACAGACGCACATACGCCCCCAGGCTTACCACCCCCAGCGTCAGGAACAGGGCAATCAGAATCAGATTTCGATAGAACGTCATGGCAAGCGGGGGTTAACCGATTTGAGAAGCTTTGAGCAGCAGCTTGAGGTCTTTCATCATGCGTTTGGCGTCAGGCTCGGCGGGGAAACGCAGCATCAGATTGCCCAGCGGATCGACCAGATAGATATGCCCGGCACGGTCATCCCCGGCAGGAAACTGCTCGGCAAAACCGCTATCCGCCGGCCGCCACACGTGCAAGCCGGGATGCTCATGCAACAACGCCGGCTCGACCGATCCGCTGTCGGTCAGCACCCACAACCGTTCGATGCGCGACTGCTCCTTGCCCTGCGCGATCCGTGTTTGGCGCATCAGGTACAACTGCTGCGCGCAGGCGGCATCGCAGCGTGCCGACCCGACATGCACCATCACCCACTTGCCCTGTAGCGCCTTCAGGTCAAACGCCGCCCCCTCGTGCGTCGCGCCAGCCGTCTGCTGCAGGGGGGTCACCTTGAGCAGGTCGCCATAATTGGTATGCCCTGCCGGGCGCCAGCCGAAATAAGCCAGATACGCCGCCACCACCGGCACCACGAACACAGCGATCAACAACAGGAATTTACTGCGGGGGGTCAATTGCATGGGTCAGATCTAATTATTCAAGGCTTCGATTTCACGTTGCCGTCCTGGCAACGCTTGACGTTCATTATCAGCCACAACACCGTCAGTGTCGCCGCCAAACTGTACCACTGGAAGGCATAGCTGACATGCGTATCGACCCCGGTATCGGGTCGTGGCCAGCTGCGTTGCAAACCGTCGGGGAGACTGCTGGTCTGCAGCAGCAGTACCGGTTGCAAACTGAGTCCGCTGGTCGCCGCATAGCGCGCAAAATCGAGGTTCTGCCAGACACGCCCCTGTGGCGTGGTCGCTGCCAGTTCGACATAGCGCGTGTGTGGATCGACCGCCATGCCCTCCAGCCTCACTCGGCCAGCCGGCGTCGGTATCGCCGGCACCTGCTCACGCGAACGCCCTGTCGCCACCCAGCCGCGATTGACCAGAATGGCATGCTTGCTTCCGTTAATCCGCAACGGCGTCAACACGTGATATCCCGCCACGCCGTTCAACACCCGGTTGTCGAGCAGGATCGTGTGCGCGTCGTCGAACACGCCTTCGACCTCAAGCTTGCGGAAAAGCACGCTGTCGCGATCCAGCAGCGAACTTCCGACATGAATGGGCGCCTCACGCACCGCCGCATCGTAACGCGCCTGAAGGGCGCGTTTGGTTTCTGCGCGTCCGCTTTGCCAGTTGCCGAGTGCCAGCGTCAGCACGAAGAAAAACAGCGCCGCCAGCGTCGGCCACACGGTCGGCGCAAACAGCCACGGACCGACGCGCAGCTTCATCAAGTGCATGGGCCGCGCAATCCGGTTAGACTGGAATTTTGCAGAGAGGCCCTGTTCATGCGCATCCTTGCCTTGCTGTTCATCGTCTTCATCCTGGCCAGCCTCGCCAGCGCGCTCTACTATCTGATCAAGGACAAGGGACAATCCGACCGTGTCGTCAAAATGCTTACCGTGCGCGTCGCCCTCTCCCTCATTTTGTTCCTTCTGCTGATGGGCGGATATTACTTCGGCTTCATCCCGCAAAACGGACTGCGCTGATCGTCAGCAACAAAAAGCCGCGCTATACGCGGCTTTTCTTTTTAACCGGCACCGCATTTCAACGGGTGCCGGGTTTCTCAAAACGGCTAGATCAGCCAGTAAACCACAATAAACAACAGCACCCACACCACGTCGACAAAGTGCCAGTACCACGACACGGCCTCGAAGGCGAAGTGATGCTCGGCCGTGAAATGGCCTGCAATCGAGCGCAACAGCATCACAATCAGCATCGTCGTTCCGACCAGCACGTGGAAACCGTGGAAACCGGTCAGCATGAAGAAGGTGGCGCCGTAAACGCCCGCGCCCAGCGTCAGGCCCATTTCCGCATAGGCGTGGATGTATTCGTACACCTGCAAACCGAGGAAGACCGCGCCCAGTGCCACCGTCATGGCCAGGCCGAGAATCAGCTGCGTGCGGTTGCTCTTTTTGAGCCCCCAGTGCGCCCAAGTGATGGTGACGCCCGAAGACAGCAGCAGCAGGGTGTTGATGGCCGGAATGCCCCAGGCCCCCATCGGCGTGAAGTCAAAGCCGTCCTTCGTCAGGCCCGGTCCCGCGGTCGGCCAGGTGGCCTGGAATGTCGGCCACAACTGCTGCATGGTGTCGCCCTCACCCAGCCACGGCACCGACAGCACCCGGGTATAGAACAGCGCACCGAAGAAGGCGGCAAAAAACATCACTTCGGAAAAGATGAACCAGCTCATCGACCAGCGGAATGAGGAGTCGACCTGCTTGTTGTAGCGGCCCGCCTCGCTGTCGCGAATCACTTCGCCGAACCAGCCGAACATCATATATAACAGGATCGCCACGCCGGCCAGCAGCACCCAGCCGCCGTTGTCGATCTCGCGCATGGTCAGGGTGCCACCCACCGCCATCAGCAGCAGCGCCACCGCCCCGATGATCGGCCAGAGCGACGGTTGCGGCAGGTAATATTTATCGGTTTGTGCCAGGCTCATCTCATCCCCTCTTTCTTTTGGTAGATCGTTCATTTCACGAACTGCATCGCCAGATACACCAGCAACAACATCGTCAACACGAAAACCGCACCGCCAATCAAGCCGGCGATGATGACCTGCGCCGGCGTCAAATTTTGCGCGTCGGCATCATAGTCACGCCGCTTGCGCACACCAAAAAAGCTCCAGAACACCGCGAGGGCGGCCTTCAAATTGCCGCTCTTAGCCATGGGGCAGACTCCGTCCCGAACCCGTTTGCACCTTCGTCCCGATGTCGAAGAAGGTGTAAGACAGGGTCACGGTATGGACCTCCTTGTCCATTTCCGGGTCCAGCACGAACAGCACCGGCATGCGACGGGTCTCGCCCGCAGCGAGGGTTTGCGGCGTGAAGCAGAAGCATTCGATCTTCCTGAAAAATTCCGCTGCGCGCGCAGGACCGTAGCTCGGGACGGCCTGCCCCACGATGGGCTGATCGCTGATGTTGCTGACCTCGTACTCCACCTGGATCAACTGGCCCGGATGCACCTTGAGGCTGCGTTGCAGGGGCTTGAAGCGCCACGGCAGCGCCTCGTTGGTATTGGCGTCGAATTCCAGCGTGACCCAGCGGCTGCTGTCGATCTGCGTGTTTTTCACCAGACTTTGCTCGGCGCCGGAGTTGATTCCCGTCACTTCGCAAATCTTGTAATAAAACGGCACCAGGGCAAAGCCAAAACCGAACATGCCCAGCGTCACTACAACAAGCTTGGCCAGCGTCTTGGCGTTACCCACGGCCATGATTTATTTCAGCCCGGTATACAGGGTGAACAGAAACAGACCCAGGGCAAACGCCGCCAGAATGATTGCCGTGCGGTATTTGCCGTTGCGTTTACCCGTCATATCCACCCATCCTTCGCTCATTTCACCACCGGGGCGGTTTCAAAGGTGTGATACGGCGCGGGCGACGGCAGCGTCCACTCCAGTCCCTCGGCCCCTTCCCACACCCGGTCGGTCGCCTTGGCACCGCCCTTGATCGTCTTCAGAACCACGATAAGGAATATCAGCTGGCTGAAGCCGAAAATGAAGGCACCTACCGTGGCAATCTGGTTGAACTCGGTGAACTGCAGCGCATAGTCGGGTATGCGGCGCGGCATGCCGGCCAGACCCAGGAAGTGCATCGGGAAGAACACGATATTCATGCCGATCACCGACAGCCAGAAGTGCCACTTGCCCAGCGTCTCGTCATACATGTGACCGGTCCATTTCGGCAGCCAGTAGTAGATGCCGGCGAAAATGGAAAACAGCGCGCCGGAGACCAGCACGTAGTGGAAGTGCGCCACCACGTAATAGGTGTCATGCAGCTGGATGTCGACCGGCGCGATGGCCAGCACCAGGCCGGAGAACCCGCCGATGGTGAACAGGCAAACGAAGGCGATGGCGAACAGCATGGGCGTTTCGAAGGTCATCGAGCCCTTCCACATCGTGGCCACCCAGTTGAACACCTTCACTCCGGTCGGCACCGCGATCAGCATGGTCGAGAACATGAAGAAAAGCTGCGCAGCGGCGGGCATCCCCACCGTGAACATATGGTGGGCCCAGACGATGAACGACAGGATCGCGATCGACGCCGTCGCATACACCATCGAGGCATAGCCGAACAGCGGCTTGCGCGCAAAGGTCGGAATGACCTGCGAGACGATGCCGAACGCGGGCAGGATCAGGATGTAGACCTCGGGGTGGGCGAAGAACCAGAAGATGTGCTGGAACATCACCGGGTCGCCGCCGCCGGCCGCGTTGAAGAAGTGGGTGCCGAAGTTGCGGTCAGTCAGCAGCATGGTGACCGCGCCCGCCAGCACCGGCATGGTAGCGATCAGCAGATAGGCCGTGATCAGCCAGGTCCAGCAGAACAGCGGCATCTTCATCAGCGTGAGTCCAGGCGCGCGCATATTGAGGATGGTGGTGACGATGTTGATCGAGCCCATGATCGAGGACAGGCCCATGATGTGGACGGCCAGAATCGTCAGGTCGTAGGAAATCCCGCCCTGGATGAACAGCGGCGGATACATCGTCCAGCCGCCTGCGACTGCGCCGCCCGGCAGCCAGAACGAACCCATCAGCAGCAGACCCGCCACCGGCAGAACCCAGAATGCCCAGTTGTTCATGCGCGGGAACGCCATGTCGGGGGCGCCCAGCATCAGCGGCACCTGCCAGTTCGCGAAACCGGAGAAGGCCGGCATGATGACCCCGAAAATCATGATCAGCCCGTGCATCGTGGTGAGCTGGTTGAAGAAATCCGGGTTGGTCAGTTGCAGACCGGGCTGGAACAGTTCGGCGCGAATCAGCAGTGCCATCGAGCCCGCCACGAACAGCATGATGAGCGCAAAAAACAGGTATAGCGTGCCGATATCCTTGTGGTTGGTGGTGGTCAGCCAGCGCATGACCCCGCTGGGGTGGCCGTGACCGTGATCGTCGTGGGCGTGTGCAGCATCAGACATCGTGTGCTCTCCTCTTGATATGTTTACTGCGCTGCGGGTGCGGCGGCTTCGCTGGCAGCGCCACCCCGTGCGGCAGCGATCTGGGCGGGCTGCGCCAGGTCGCCCGTCTTGTTGTCCCAGGCGTTGCGCTGGTAGGTCACGACGGCAGCGATGTCGGCATCGGACAGCTGACCGCCGAATGCGGCCATCGCCGTGCCCGGTTTGCCATTCAGTACGATATTGATGTGATCGGCAATCGGCCCGGTGGCGATCTTGGAGCCGTTGATCGCCGGAAAGGCCCCCGGCAGCCCCATGCCGCTGGCCTGGTGACAGGCTGCGCAATTGGCCTCGTAGACCTTCTCGCCACGCCCCATCAGTTCGGCAAGTTCAAAGGATTTGGCATTGTCGGCTGCGGCGGTTTGCGCTGCGCCCTTCTTCTTCGCCACCCAGGCAGCGTAATCCGCCTCTGACACCACTTCGACCACTATCGGCATGAAGCCATGGTCCTTGCCGCAGAGTTCGACGCACTGGCCACGGTAGGTCCCGATCTTGTCGGCCTTGAACCAGCTGTCACGGATGAAGCCGGGAATCGCATCCTGCTTGGCGCCCAGAGCGGGTACCCACCAGGCATGCAGCACGTCGTTGGCGGTGATCAACAGGCGCACGCGCTTGCCGACCGGCACCACCATCGGCTCGTCGACTTCCAGCAGGTAGTTATCGCCCTTGGCGGCCGACCCTACGATCTGTTCGCGCGGCGTGGCTAGGTTACTGTAGAAGCTGATGTCGTCGTTGAGGTAGTCGTACCCCCACTTCCACTGATAGCCGGTGATCTTGATCGTCATGTCAGGGTTGGTCGTGTCCTTCATGTCGATCACCACCTTGGCCGCCGGGTAGGCCATGCCCATCAGGATCACGAAGGGGATCACCGTCCAGATCACTTCGACCGTGGTGTTTTCATGGAAATGTGCGGCCTGGTGGCCCGCCGATTTACGGTGCTTCAGCAGCGAATAGAACATCGCGCCGAAGACCACAATGAAAATACCCAGACACACCAGCATGATCAGGTTGTGCAGATCGAACACATCCTGCGCCACCTGGCTTGCCGGTGTCTGCAGGTTGTATGCGTACTCTGCCAGCGTCGATTGGCTGAACGCCAGCGCTGCTCCCGTCATTCCTACACGTTGCCACTTGCCTTTCATCGCGTCCCCCGTCCTCTCGTCCCCATTATTGGTGTCGTTGCGGCGTGTGTTGCGCTTGCTCCTGCAACCTGCTGCGCTTCGTTATCCTTGCAACCTGCTGCGTAACACGGCGGCCAGTTGCAGGCGCGCCTCGTCATTCAGGTACTGCCCGACTTCCGTTGCGTGGCCATGCGAACACAGGCTGAGACGGCAATTCCTGCCCGGCGTCCTGCAGTTGCATTCCACACGTGCCCACTGGCGATTCAGTTCCCGACGCGCTCCGTGCTTGCCGCGATGCCATTCCAGCACCACCACGTCGCCTTCGATCACGAGGGACTCGTAATCGCCCTCGCGGCTACGCAAGGCTTTGAATGCCCAAGCCAGCAAGCCGATCTCCAGTCCGGCAAATGGCAGGATCAGCCAGTAACCCAGCCACGCAAAACCGATCGCCGTTGCAAAACACAGTGCCGCCAGGCTCCAGAACACGAGCCGTTCCTGCGGGCGAGTCAACGAAAGGTTGGGGCGGGACTGGAAGACAAACGCGCCTGCCGACTCCCCCGCACAGACCTCCGTTTTCACCTGTTCCATATCTGGAATTGAGGACCGCATGCGGCAATATGTCGCGGACAGTAACACGACGCCACCGCCATGAACAAGCGGTACGATCGTATTAACTTATTGATTTAATTATTAAATATCGTTATTAAAGACTATTCGAATATGCTAACCCTTCAGGCAGCGTCAGCCATTGCAGCGACGCGCCTGAAGCAAGGCCTTCACGAAGAAAGTCCTGCACACCCAGACACGGGCTCGGCAGCCGCGCGCGCAGCGCAGCAATATTTTCGGCTTGGCAGTCCATCCCCGGATCGACGTGGTTGGCCACCCAGCCGGCCCACGGCACGTGCCGGTTTGCAATCGATTCCGCCGTCAACAGCGCATGGTTGAGACAGCCGAGACGCAGCCCCACCACCAGCACGACGGGCAGATCCAGACGCTGGGCGAGGTCGGCCATATCCTCGCGGTCGTTGAGCGGCACGCGCCAGCCGCCCGCCCCTTCGACCACGACCACATCGGCCGCAGCAGCGAGACGGGAATAGGCTGCGGCGATGACATCCAGTTCGATCCGCCTTCCAGCCTGCTGCGCAGCGATATGCGGCGCAATCGCGGGGGCGAATGCATAAGGATTCACGTCGCGGATGTCGGCGGCCACATTCGCCGCCTGCAACAGCACCTCCACATCTTCATTCAGCCCGCCCGGCGCACTGCCCGCCGACACCGGCTTCATCGCTGCCACGCGCAGACCTTGCGCGCGCAGCGCATGAATCAGCGCCACCGCCACCCGGGTCTTGCCGACGCCGGTATCGGTGCCGGTGACGAACAGCCCGCGCGCGCTCATGCCAGCCCCAATTTGCGGCGGCGCTCGCCGATATTGAACTCGATCACCTGGCGCCCGTCTTCGCGTCGCGTCTTGTCGCCGGCCCAAGCGTGGCCGTAGATCACCTCAAAGGTGGCCGGCAGGCGGCCCTCCAGTCGATTCGTTTCATACGCCTGTTCCAGCCGCAGCCATGCCGCCTTGCCGAGCAGGCCGCGCCTGCGCATTGTTGCAGCGTTGTGCGCACCCATGCCTTTTAGATCGCGCATCAGGGTTTTGAGGTCGGCATAGGTCAGCGTCAACATTTCCATTTCCATCACCGGGCTGGCGAAACCGGCGTGGATCAGCATGTCGCCGATGTCGTGCAGGTCGACGAAGCGGTTCACGTGCGGCGCATCGTCGATGGACGCGAAGGCCGCACGCAATTCCTTCAGCGTGTCGGGACCGAAGGTAGCGAACATCAGCAGACCGCCCGGCGCCAGCACCTGATGAAAACCCTTGAGGGTGGCCTCCAGATCGTGCGCCCACTGCAGGGCCAGACTGGACCAGACTAGGTTCATGCTATTGGGCGCAAGCGGCAGCCGCTCCATGTCGGCGCACACCAGGTGGGCGTGATGCGAGACGGAAGGTGTCAGACGTTGCAGGGCACGCTGCGCCCAGGTCGGTTGCGGCAGGCGGGCACGCGCCGCCGCCAGCATGGCCGGCGCGATATCAAGCGCGCAGCATTCGGCCTCGGCGTAGCGCGAACGCAGCTGGACCAGGCCGTAGCCGGTGCCGCTACCGACATCGAGCACGCGGCTCGGCTGCAGGGTCGTGAACTCGAGACGTTCGAGCAGGCGGTCGCACACCTCGCGCTGCAACACCGCGTGCGCGTCGTAACGGGTGGCGGCGTGGTCGAAGGCGCGTCGCACTTCGGCGAAATCGAGTTCGGATTCAGTCATGGGCAAAGCGCCTGATCGCGGCAGCCACGTCTTTTCCATGCGACAGGTGAGGCGCATGCGCGGCACGCGCAAATTCGACGTGCTGAGCGGCGGGCAACGTGTCCGCCACCCAGGCGCCCGCTGCCGGCGGTGTCAGGGTATCGAACGTGCCGTGCAGCACCAGGGTCGGCTGCGTAAGCCTAGGCAATTCCGCGCGCAGATCTGTGTCGCGCAGGATCGCCAGTCCGCCCGCTAGCGCCTCGCTGCGTGCAGCGGGCGCCGCCAGCAGCGTCTGCCGCAATTGCTGCAGCAGGGTTTTCTGCCCCTCCATGCCGCGCGTCTGCAGGCTGAGAAAACGTAGCAAGGTCGCCTGCGGGTCGGCCAGCAGCGCCGCGCCGAAATCCTGCAGGTCGGAAGCTGCCATGCCAGGTTTCCAGTCTGCTGTCGCAACGAATTTAGGGGTCGACGCCAGCAACACCAGGCGCCCGATCTTGTGCGGATGGTCGAGCGCGGCGCGCATCGCCACCTGGCCGCCGAGCGACCAGCCGAGAAGGGTGACGCCATCCGGAAGCTGGTGTACCAGATCGTCCGCCCAGCCTTGCAGGGTGTGGTCCGTCTGCGCATCGCGCCCGCCGTGGCCAGGCAGGTCGAGGGCGCGCACCTCGAAATCGGCGGCCAGAAGTTCGGTCAGCCCGTCGAACACACGGGCATTCATGCCCCAGCCGTGCACCAGTGCCAGTACGGGTTTAGGCGACGGCATGGAGGGCCTCGACGAGTTGCGCGACATCATCCGGGCTGTGCGCCGACGACAGGGTGATGCGAAGCCGCGCCGTGCCGGCGGGCACCGTCGGCGTGCGGATCGCGGGCACCAGCAGGCCGCGCTGCAACAAGGCCTGCGACAGCCTCACCGCATCGGCATTCGCGCCAATCACCAACGGCTGGATCGGCGTGTCGGACGGCATCAACGCACCCAGCTTGAGATCAGCCAGGCCTACGCGCAGTTGCGCGATGTGGCGCTTCAGCCGCTCGCGCCGGTCTGCGCCCGCCTCGATTAGGCGCAGGCTTTCCAGCAGGCACGCGGCCAAGAGCGGCGGCGAGGCAGTGGTGTAGATGTAGGGGCGCGCCTTCTGGATCAGCCAGTCGATCACGCTGGCATGCGCGGCCACTGCGGCGCCCGCCACACCGGCTGCCTTGCCGAGCGTGGCCAGATAGATCACGCGGTCGCTCGCGCGGGCGCGCTCGGACATGCCGCCGCGGCCGTCTTCCAGCACGCCGAAACCATGCGCGTCGTCGAGGTAGAGCCAAGCGTCGTAGTGTTCGGCCAGATCGAGCAGCGCATCGACCGGCGCGACGTCGCCATCCATGCTGAACACCAGATCCGACACGATCAGCTTGTCCGGCGCCGTGCTGGCGGCCAGCTGGCCTTCGAGCTGCGCCAGATCGTTGTGGCGGTAGCGGGTGAAGCTCGCCCCGGACAGCTGCGCGGCATCGACCAGCGAAGCATGGTTGAGCTTGTCGGCGAACACTTCGCCTTTTTTGGCAAGCAGTGCCGTCAGCACGCCAAGATTCGCCAGATAGCCGGTGGAGAACAGCAGCGCCGCCGGCTTGCCGATGAAGCGCGCGAAGGCGGCTTCGAAGTCATCGTGGAAACGGTGATGGCCGGTGATGAGATGCGCCGCACCGGCGCCGACGCCGCACGCATCGAGCGCAGCATGCGCCGCAGCGACCAGCGCCGGATCGGCGGCAAGCCCAAGATAGTCGTTGCTGCAGAAGGAAATGACGCGCTGGCCGTCGATCGTGACGTGGGCGCCCTGCGCACCGTCGAGCAGCCGGCGCCGGCGTTCGAGATGATCGGCCTTCAGCGCCGCCAGCCCGTCCTGCAGGCGGGTCAGCGCGGCGTGCGTCACAACGGCATCAGGCCCAGCGAATCGAACAGGCGCTGATCGCGCTCCCATTCCGGGTTGCCGGTGGTGAGCAGCTTTTCGCCGTAGAAGATCGAGTTGGCGCCGGCGAGGAAACACAGCGCCTGTACCGCGTCGCTCATCTGCTGGCGTCCGGCCGACAGACGCACGAAACTCTGCGGCATGCAGATGCGCGCGACCGCGATGGTGCGCACGAATTCCAGCGGCTCGAGCGCCTCGGTGCCGGCGAGCGGCGTGCCCTCGACCTGCACCAGCAGGTTGATCGGCACCGATTCCGGCTGCGGGTCGAGCGAAGCCAGCTGCGCGATCAGGCCGGCGCGCTGGGTGCGCGATTCGCCCATGCCGACGATGCCGCCGCAGCATACGTGGAGGTCGGCGTGGCGGACGCGCTCGAGGGTGTCGAGGCGGTCCTGGTACTCGCGGGTGGTGATGATGTCGCCGTAGAACTCGGGCGCGGTGTCGAGGTTGTGGTTGTAGTAGTCGAGGCCTGCTTCCTTCAGCTGCTCTGCCTGGCCGTCCTTCAGCATGCCGAGCGTCGCGCAGGTCTCCAGCCCCAGAGCCTTGACCTCGCGCACCATGTCGAGCACCGGCTCGAGGTCGCGCTGTTTGGGCCCGCGCCAAGCCGCGCCCATGCAGAAGCGCGAGGCGCCGGCGGCCTTGGCGGCCTTGGCGGCCTTCAGCACGTCATCCAGATCAAGAAGTCCCTGGTTCTCGACGCCGGCGTCGTAGCGCGCCGATTGCGGGCAATAGCCGCAGTCTTCCGAGCAGCCGCCTGTCTTGATCGACAACAGGGTCGAGAGCTGCACCTTGTTGGGGTCGAAGTGCGCGCGATGCACGGTCTGCGCCTGGAACATCAGATCCGCGAAGGGCAGCGCGAACAGCGCGTCGATCTCGGCCACCGAGCGGCGCGTAACAGGTTGAGTCATGTCATTCATTGATCGCTACCTCGATGGTCATGTCCTGCCACGGCTCACGCGCGGCCTTGTAAATGTCATAAATCGCCCACGGCACGATGATCAATACCGCCGTCCCCAGCACCAGCATCAGCCCCTGCCAGCCGTCAAGCAGGCCGTAGATCGCCGGGCCGATCACCATCAGGCTGCCCATCACGCCGTAAAAGCGGTAGCCTGCCCACTTGTTGTAATGCGCGGCGCGCGTATTGGGATGGTGGGCGATGCTGGCATAGACGAAAATCGAGGCGCCCAGCCAGATCATCACCGGCGGCAAGGACAGCACGAAGGGCAGAAACCCGACCTTCTGGCTGGCCAGCAGCTTGCCGAGCAGCAGCGCGGTCAGCGATAGCATCAACGCCACCACGGTCAGGATGTTGAACAGTTGGGCGGCAAAGCGGGAGGAGGAGGCGGAAATGACGCGTTTGGCTTTCATGGCCCGGATTTTCGGGGGCGACGAGCTTGCTGTCAAATTCAGGCGGCCCTCAAGTTGAACATCCGCTCAATCTTTAATCGGTTTTTTCCGCCCGCCTGCCTGCTGTGCAGCGCCCGCTCGACCCGTTCGCTGTGCCGCGGTTGCCTGGCCGACCTCCCTTGGCACCGCCAGCCGCACTGCCCGCGGTGCGCCACCCCCACCCCCGATGGCCAGGTGTGCGGTGCCTGCGTCAAGCACCCGCCGGCATTCGACCGCACCCATGCCGCACTGGCTTACGCGTTTCCGCTCGACCGGATGATCCCGCGCCTGAAGTATCACGGCCAGCTCGCCATCGCGCCGGCGCTGGGCGAATGCCTGGCCGAGGCCGTGGCCTCCGCCCCCCGTCCCGACCGCCTGATGGCCATGCCCCTGCATGCGGCCCGCATCCGCGAACGGGGCTTCAACCACGCCACCGAAATCGCACGCACCGTGGCAAAACGGCTGGTACTCCCGCTCGATATCCACAACGCACGGCGCATCCGCGATACCCCGCCGCAAATGGGATTGAAGCACGACGCACGGCGCCGCAATGTGCGTGGCGCATTCGATTGTTCAGGCGACGTTCAGGGGCAGCGCATCGCGCTCATCGACGACGTGATGACGACCGGCACCAGCCTGGACGAACTGGCCGCGACGCTGAAGCAGGCCGGCGCACGCGAGGTAAGCTGCTGGGTGGTGGCGCGCACGCTGCCGCCGGGCGGCTAAATCAGCCGAGGATCGGGTGCAGCGCGCCGAGCGCCGACGCCGCGAGCCCGAATGCGAGATTGGTCGCCATCACCGGGCGGATGCGCGTCATCGCCTGCGCCGCGGCGGGCGTGTCGGATGCCGTCACCGCACGCTTGAGCGACGCGAACAAGGCAAAGTACAGATAGGCGAACAACAGACTCATCGCCCAGCCGATCGCGGCCATGGCCAGCAGGCTGGCGCGTGGCGGCGCCTGGCTCATCAGCATATGTCCGCTGACGAGCAGCACGGCGATGAAGCCCCACACCCAAGGAAAGAAGCGGCCGAACGCCGCCGCCCAAAGATTCAGGCGCAGCGGCGCCTCGAGCAGCATGCTCGCCGGCCGCAGCGCCATATAGGCAAAGAAGATGCCGCCCACCCAAGCCACTGCGGCAAGCAGGTGCAGGGCGAGCAGACCGGCTGCGAGCAGATCCATCAGGCGGCCTCGGCGTACGCCGCCCCGACCCTCTGCGGGAAGCCCTCCTCGATCGGCAGCGCCGGATCGCGTGACCACTCGTTCCACGAACCGAAGTAGATCCTCACGTTCTTGATGCCGGCTTCCTTGAGGATAAGGAAGGTGTTGGAGGCGCGCGCGCCCTTGAAGCAGTAGACAATCACCGGCGTCTCCGGCGTGATGCCGGCCGTCAGGCACTCGGCCAGCACCTCGTCCTTCGCCTTGAACACCGGGCCGTCGGCGCCCGGCTTCATCAGGCGGTACCACTCGATCCAGCGCGCGCTGGGAATGCGGCCTTTGCGCGGGCAGAAATCCGGACCGTAGGGCGACGAGCTCACACCGATCCATTCGTCGACGTCGCGCACGTCGAGCAGCGTCGCGCTGCCGGACTTCACCACCGCGAGCATCGTGTCCTTGTCCACCATCACGTTGGCCGCGGTGTGCGTCGGGAAGGTCGCCGGCACCGGCGCCACCGTTTCGGTGCTGGTCGGCAGGCCCGCCGCCCGCCAGGCCTGAAAGCCGCCATGCAGCACCTTGATCTTCGGGTAGCCGAGATAGCTGAGTATGAAGTAGCCGCGGCACGACTGGCCGAATCCGGTATTCATGGCGTCCTCGTAGAGCACTGCGGTTTCCTTGCCCGACAGGCCGGCCGCGCCGAACGCCTCGGCGAATTTTTCCTTCAGGCCTTCCAGCCCGTCCGGATCGGAGGTCGCAAGATAGGTGAAGATCTCGCGCAGGTTCACCGCGCCGGGCAGGTGGCCCTTGGCATACACGCTGGGGTCGCGGGTATCGATCACGACCATGGGCTCGCTTGCCATCGCGGTTTGAAGCTCGGCGGGTTCGATCAGTACGCTCATCCATTTCTCCTGGGCTGGAATGCAGATGAGCCTGCTTTTGCAGCAAGCGTGCCAGCGATCGAAAACGCCCAATAGCAAGGCCTGGCGTGGGGTGCGCAAATTCACCCCCGCTGCGCCTGCAACGGATCGTCCACAAAATGCTTACAGAATGTAGGGCTGCGCCCCGGGCCGGCGGTGAACGCCTTAGCCGTAGATCTCTTCCACCGCAAAAATCCGCCGGTGCTCGCGCATGGCGTAGCGGTCGGTCATGCCGGCGATGTAGTCGGCCACCGCGCGCGCGCCTTCCAGCGATTCGCGCGCCTGGTGCTCGGGCGGCAACAGGCGGGCATCCCCGGTGAACGCGGTATAGAGATCGGTGATGATGCGGCTGGCCTTGGCGCTCATGCGCGCCACCTTGTAATGGCGATACAGGTGGCGGTGCAGAAAACGCTTCAACTCGCGGTGCTCGTCCAGCAGCGCGGGGCTGAAAGCCGCCAATGGCGGGGCGGCGCGAACTTCGTCCAGGGTCTGCACGCCACTGTTTTCAACGTTGATCCGCGTCGTGTTGACCAGGTCGAGGATCAGCGTATTGATCATGCGGCGCACGGTCTCGGTCACCACGCGACGGCCGCTCAATGCAGGATACAGGCTGCGCACCTCGCCCTGGTGGCGCGCGAACAGCTGCACTTCCATCAGCTGCTCCAGCGTGATCAGGCCGGAACGCAGGCCGTCGTCGACATCGTGATTGTTGTAGGCAATCTCGTCCGCCAGGTTGGCGATCTGCGCCTCAAGCGAAGGCTGCTGCTTGTTGAGGAAGCGCGCGCCGATGTCGCCGAGCTTTTCGGCATTGCCGAGCGAGCAGTGCTTGAGGATGCCCTCGCGCGCCTCGAAAGTGAGGTTGAGCCCGTCGAATTCGGCGTAGCGCTCTTCCAGCAGGTCCACCACGCGCAGCGACTGCAGGTTGTGCTCGAAGCCGCCGTGCTCGCGCATGCAGGCGTTGAGTGCATCCTGCCCGGCGTGGCCGAACGGGGTGTGACCGAGGTCGTGCGCCAGCGCCACCGCTTCCACCAGATCCTCGTTCAGGCCCAATAAGCGCGCAATGGTGCGGCCGATCTGCGCCACTTCCAGGCTGTGGGTGAGGCGGGTGCGGAACAGGTCGCCTTCGTGGTTGACGAACACCTGCGTCTTGTATTCCAGCCGCCGGAACGCGGTGGAATGGATGATGCGGTCGCGGTCGCGCTGGAATTCGGAGCGCGGCGCGGCGGAAGGTTCGGCATGCCGCCGCCCACGGGTTTGACTGGAATGCGCTGCGTAGGATGCGAACGACGGTTCCATCAAGTCTCCTTCAGTGCGGCGCGGTGAGCACGCCGGTCAGCACATCGGTCGGCACGTCGCCGGTGATCACCGCCTCGCCCAGCTTTTTCAGCAGCACGAAGCGCATTTTTCCGCCCTCGACCTTCTTGTCGTGGCCCATGTATTCCAGATAACGGTCCACACCCAGGTCGGGCGCCACGTCCGGCAGCCCGGCGGCACGGATCAGCGCGCGGGTGCGCGCCACGTCCGCCTCAGTGAGCCAGCCCATGCGCTGCGACGTCTGCACCGCCATCACCATGCCGGCCGCCACCGCCTCGCCGTGCAGCCAGGTGCCGTAGCCCATGCCGGTTTCGATCGCATGGCCGAAGGTGTGGCCCAGATTGAGGATGGCGCGGATGCCGCCTTCGCGCTCGTCCTGCCCCACCACCTGCGCCTTGATTTCGCACGAGCGGTAGATCGCATGCGTGATCGCCGCCGGGTCGAGCGCGCGCAGCCTGTCCATGTTGGCTTCCAGCCAAGCAAGAAAGTCTGCGTCCCAGATCAGCCCGTACTTGATCACCTCGGCCAGCCCCGCCGACAGCTCGCGCGCCGGCAGCGTCTTCAGCGTGTCGGTATCGGCCAGCACCACCTTCGGCTGATAGAACGCGCCTATCATGTTCTTGCCGAGCGGATGGTTGATCCCGGTCTTGCCGCCCACCGACGAATCAACCTGCGACAGCAGCGTGGTGGGGATCTGGATGAAGGGCACCCCGCGCTGGTAACTCGCCGCCGCAAACCCGGTCATGTCGCCGATCACGCCGCCACCGAGTGCAATGAGGGTGGTCTTGCGCTCGGCGCGGTCGGTCAAGAGCGCGTCGAAAATGAGGTTCAGCGTTTCCCAGGTCTTGTAGGCCTCGCCGTCCGGCAGCACCACCTGCGCCACCGTCACCCCGGCCGCTTCCAGCGTCGTCGTCAGCTGCGCCAGATACAGCGGCGCCACCGTGGTATTGGTCACCACCATCACGCGCTTCTGTGCCAGATGCGGCAGGATTAGATCGGCCTGACCCAAAAGGCCGGCCCCGATGTGGATGGGGTAGGAACGATCGCCGAGATCGACGGTGAGGGTTTGCATGGGATAACCGTGGGAATGGACTTATGGGCAGATTGTAACCAAAGCCGCCTCGCATCCCAGCCTGCCCTGCCATCAACTTACTAGTTATGTGAGGCCAGTAACCCGGATAACCAATCTTAGATTTGAATGCCTATGTTCAAATACTCGTGTTCAAATACTCGGCCGACACATCCAAAATAGGCAGTGTCACAGCCACCTACAATCGCAGCAATGTGCCGGGGACGCCAGCGAAAGGGTGGGCGACCCTCTCACAGGGTGAAATCGCTGGTGGGCGGCAATGCCCATGGCTTTCCTCTCACTTCGTCCTGCTGCCTGTCACAACAACACGGTCAAATAACCGAATTTTCATGACCAAGCTGTGCTTGTCGACGTAAACGCCAGTACGCTGCGGCGCCTATGCATTCATGCAAAAGTGTCCTGAGCCGGCAATGAGCAATGTGCCCAGAAAATCGCCTGAAAACCGGCCAGTAATACAGACGCCTGGTCTCACGGCACATCAGTCCTTTCAGAAAATAGGCACCCCTGGAAATCGAATAGGCGCGAAGAATGCGCCGCTCATCTTCTGCAATTTGTCGCCTGTGATGATGGAGAACCAAAGGGGCCGGGCTGTACAGGCCACGGAATCCCGCAGACAAGGCGCGTTGCAGGATATCGGCATCTTCCGCACCCATGAGGCGCGTGCCAGCACCGAGCTGCGGATCAAAGCCCCCGATGCGATCCAGCACTTCGCGGCGGAATGCAAAATTGGCACCATGTATCAGGCCCGGCTGCATGTAAGTCCCCGCAGATAACGCGACAGCCTGATTCAAGGGTTGAATCGTGATGGGAAGGTCAGCCGGATCAAACAGCAATATTCGCCCTCCCACGAAACCCACGCCCGCATCCTGAAAACACTGAGTGACGGCTTCAATAAAATCTTCTGCAGGATAGCAATCATCATCCGTGAAAGCGATTAAATCGCCCGTAGCGGCATCGATTCCGCATTGCGCGCCCGTGAGACACCCGCACGGGGTTCAGACACGAACACGACCTGCGTTTTTTGTTGATTCGCAAATTCGCCAAGGATTTTTGCGGTGCCGTCTGAAGAACCATTGTCAACCAGCACCAGCTCAAAGGGAATATCCGCTCTCAGTCGGCCTAGCGCCTGCAAGCATTGGGGAAGGGATGCAGCCCGGTTTCGCGTGCACATCACCAGAGAGACATGGGGTTTGACATTCATCGAATAACATCTGAAGCAAATTCATGACCAGAATCGCAAGCCACATCTGGTCAGACTCCACGGGGCCAGCTTTTCAATTGTGCCCCCGCATTAGACACACAAGCTGACACAGCCACAGATTACAATCTGTCGATCAAAGGTCACGGCCGCGTCCACCAACGCGTGGCATCACCGACAAGTGCTAAATGAACGTTATGATTTCGCCTGTTGTGTCGAAATCTCTCGCCCCCATCCTCTCACTGCGACGCCTTGACTATGCGTGACCGCATTCTGCTGGTTTCCCCGGCCTCGCCGTTTGCGCCCCAGTCGGGCGCACAGCAGCGCACGGCTTTGCTGCACATGGCCCTGCAACAGGCGGGAGAGGTGGACGTATTGCTGCTCGAACCGACTGCGGGTGCCAGCTCTCTGGCCGCGCCTCGAGCAGGCATTCTTGCGCACGGGCTCTGGCATCAGCGCCCCTTGGGCATAGGCAAATTTCAGCCCGATCACACCCTGAATCGGACCTTGCACGCAAACGGCGTCGACCCGGGCAAGTATCGGCTGATCGTCAGCCGTTATCTCAATCCCATTACCAAGCTGGTCATCCCGCCCGGGGTGCGTACCGTGGTCGATCTCGACGACTGGGGCTATCACTACGCGCCCGGCACGCTGGCGCTGGCCGCACGACTCAAATCGAGTTACGCCGCATGGCTTGCCCAGCGACAGCTCCAACGCTTCGACGCCTTTTTTTTCGTCAGCCAGCGCGACCAGGCAGGCCGTCCCGAACTGCAGTCGGCGCTACTGCCCAATATCCCATACAACCCGCCCACTCAGCCCTTCCCGCAGGCGGACAGCGCCACCCTGCTGTTCGTCGGCTCGCTCTGGTACGCGCCCAACCGCGAGGGAATCGACCGTTTTCTCGCCCGCTGCTGGCCTGCAATCAAGGCCTCCCAGCCACAAGCCCGGCTGTTGCTCGTCGGTGCCGCGCCCCCCGCGGTACGGCAGGCATGGGAGCAACACCCGGACGTGTCCGCCCCCGGATTCGTGGACGACTTGGGTGAAGCCTATCGCAGTGCTGCCTTCACCATCGCGCCGATCTATTCCGGCGGCGGCACCAACATCAAGATCCTGGAATCGCTGGCGTATGGGCGCGCCTGTCTGACCACGTCCCACTGCGCCAGCGCATTCGAGCCAGATCTGGCCCGAAGCCTGGGCGTGGCACAGGACGATGCGCATTTTGCCCAGCTATGTGCAGGCTGGTTGGGTGATATCGGCACGCGGCGCGGCGCGGCGGAAAACGGGCATGCTCAAATTGCAAAGTACTATTCAAATGCCCTGTTCACAGATCGGGTCGCACAATTGTGTGCATCCCATGACTGATTGCCCCCAATGACCCTCAAACAGTTTTTTGTCGATCAGGCGATCATTGTCCGCAATTTTTTGCAGGTAACCCAGCCCCTGCGTCAGCTGCACGCATCGAACCCAAGGCCACCTGCACCTGAACCGGCAACACCCACCCATTTTCTGATTATTCCCGGCGACGCCAGCAATCCATCCGGTTCATTGGGCGACATGGCCATGTTTACGGCATTGATGCAATCGCTGCGCGCGCGCAACGCTGCATCCACTTTCACCATCATCGGCATGCGAAACCACAGCATCACCGTGCCGGGAATCGGCGAGGTACCCGTAGTGGCCGCTTGGCTTGGCCGGGCCGGTACCATCGCCTTCGACAAGATGGTTCGCCAACATCATGCGCTGTTCGTGATGGGTGCTGACATTCTCGACGGCAAATACGGCGCAGCATTGGTGCAGCGCATCGTGGATTACTGCAATCACAGCGTCCGGCTCGGCATTCCCGCTACCACCCTGGGTTTTAGTTTCAACCGTCAGCCGCGACGCCCGACGATTCATGCGCTGGCAAGATTGCATCCTATGGTGACGGTGAATGTACGCGACCAGCCCTCGCTCGACCGCTTTACCCGTATCGTCGGCATCCCCGCCCGGCTATGCGCAGATAGCGCTTTTCTGATGCTCGCTGCCACCGAATCCGAGTCGGAGGCCGAAGCCTGGATTGCCAGCATGCGCCAATCAGGTCGCACCCCCATTGGCGTCAACCTGAATGCCCACGCGCTGGCACCGGCGATCGCCCAGGCAGGCATGGGTGCACTCATCAAGCACATCGCGACTCAACTCCAGCGTGCAGGCGAACAGAAATCGCTGGCCTTCATGCTGCTTCCTCACGATCTCAAACCGCAATCCGGCGATGTGGCCATCCTGCAAGAGCTCGGGAAGACCCTGCAACAGAACGGCTTCGCCCACGTCCGCTATACCCAGGTCGACCAACCCGACAAAATCAAGCGGATTGCGGGCCTGCTCGATCTCATCATCACCGGCCGCATGCATTTGGCCATTGCAGCGCTGGGGAGCGGAACGCCCATCCTGTCGATCACCTATCAGGACAAATTCGAGGGGCTGTATCAACACTTCGGACTGTCGCTCGAACACACCATTTCTCCCCAGCAATGCCTGAGCGAGGAGTTCCTGGCCAGCATCAAACTCGCCTACGAACAAAGACAGGACAATCGCGAACGCATACGCACCAGCCTACCGACAGTGAAGGCACTGGCTTTGCGCAATCTCGATCTGGCCCACCCCTGACATGTCCGTGCAAGACCACACAAGAACAATGCAATACGAATAACACCACCGCCATCGAGCACAGGGGGAGACGATGTTTATACGGAACATCCAGGAAAGATACGAAGACGGGCAATACCACGTCCAGGCCGACGTGGAACTTGAAACTCGGCAGGTGCGGGAAAC
The DNA here is from genome assembly GCA_019459325.1 of Thiobacillus sp. Taxonomy (GTDB): domain Bacteria; phylum Pseudomonadota; class Gammaproteobacteria; order Burkholderiales; family Thiobacillaceae; genus Thiobacillus. The sequence continues at coordinate 14,297 of JAIBFA010000091.1, read as the reverse complement.
CCTCTTTTTTTCCGTACCAGCCGAACAGGCTGAATGGATCCGCCCCGAGCCCAACGCCTTCATGGTGGGAACCGCCATGGCAGCCATGTGGAATGGGGAAACCCGTATGGAAATCGAAGGCAGCGTAGACCCGCAACTCAGTTCCAGGCTCACCATGGCCATGCGGTTGATGGCCCATTGGCACAAAAGCCCGCATCGTCCGGTAAAAATTCAGGCACCCGCGGCTGCGCATCCGATGCCGGAGCTCTCCAGTTCAACCACCGCGCTTTTTTTGTCCGGCGGCGTGGATTCACTGGCCGCCCTGTACTGGAATGCCAGTCAATATCGCGATGGCGACCCCCGAAGAGTCGGGGTCGCCTTCTTCGTTCACGGCCTTGATGTGGGCGACCCCAACAAACAGGATCGACCTGATGTATGGGAGCTTGGGATCCAGAAACTATCCGCCCTGTGCCAGGGCCAGGGCGTCGAGCTTGTTACCGTTAAAGTCAACCTGAGAAACCTGGCCAAGAACTGGCGCTTCTATTCCAAATGGCAATTTGGCTCCTTGCTTGCAGCCATCGCCCATGCTGCAAGTTCCCGTATACATCGCTGTATCGTCAGTCCAGACAATGTTCTGGAATATATCCAGCACCCTCATGGCTCACACCCCTGGCTTAACAGTTATTTTGGCGCCGATTTTCTCGAGGTCACGACCGGCGACATGGAACAATTCAGCCGCCTGGAAAAAATTCACATCCTCTCGCAATGGCCCGAGACATTGAATTCACTCAGGGTATGCTGGGATACAGACGCGATCCCTCCGGGACACCTGAATTGCGGCCGCTGTCCAAAATGTGTTCGGACCATGCTGGAATTTATGGTTTGCAAGCAACTTCAGCACACGAAGGCATTTCCCCTGAATGAAGTGACGACCGCCATGCTGAAATCCACGCACATCAGATCACATGTCGAATTGGAATATTTTATCGAGTTGGTTTCTCCGCTCGAGGAAATGGGGCGACAGGATCTGGCCGACCTCATCAAGCGAAAACTGTGGATGTTTAAGGCCGAACACACGCTCAGGCTCAATTACCTGCGTCCCATCGCCAAAAAACTGCTCGGAAGAACGTGAGCCTGACGTAAACAGACGACAGGCCCTCATCGATTGCATAACCCACGGCCGGTTGCAGTGCGGATGTCGCACGGCCGGAATCCATAACCGGAGATCTCCATGAATTGCCATATTTGTGGTGCAGAAACGCAAACGATCTTTACCGCGACGCTCCTCAAAAAATACGAGGCGCCCTACCACTACTGCGCAGGATGCGACCACGTATTCGTTGACCATCCCACATGGCTCGACGAGGCCTATTCAGATGCCATCCTGCATCAGGATACGGACGTCGCCGTACGCAACATCCTGACTGCGCTACGACTGGCTGCCATCAACTACCTGGCCCTTGGCGACCGCGGACAAGCCAAGTATGTCGACGTGGCGGGCGGCTACGGCCTGCTTGCCCGACTGATGCGCGACTTGGGATTCGATTACTACTGGTCCGATCGGTATGCAAAAAACCTGTTCGCCAAAGGATTCGACTACGATCCCCGACATGGCGCCTGCCTGGCAATCAGCGCAATAGAGGTCCTCGAGCACACCCTCAATCCGTTCGAATTCATCCAGCACAACCTGGCTACCTATCGTGCGGGGATTCTCATATTCACCACCGAAACATTTCCCGACAATCATCCGCCCGGCCCCACCCAATGGGGGTATTACTCGCTGGACACAGGGCAGCACATCGCTTTTTTCTCGCGCCAAGGATTGACACGCCTGGCCCACAGGCTGGACATGCATTACTACCCACTGGGGCGGCTGCATGTTTTCTCGAAGAAACCGCTGTCTTCCTGGCGACTCAAGCTAGCCAGCCACAAACTTCTGGTCGTTCCTGTCGCGCTATTCGCTGCATTACGCCTCGGGTCAAAACGGGGTAGCGATCAAGTTGCAATTCGGAAGCGCGCAGCCCAACGAGAGGCATAGAGCTTGCTCCCTGTTTTGGTTCAATCCCTCTTCACCACAACGGCACCCGAGTCCGGGTCTGGGAGGGCACATCCGCCACGCCTCCCGTGGCCGGCCCGACGCCTGGCCAGACCAGGCTGCTACCTGGAGCGTCGAGCCTGCAAACGTCAAGCGATTGCCGAAAGAACTGACAGGAAGCCGACATGAATGCGTCACACTCGTACCCGATTGCGCCTACAGAGTGGCGCGACCACCTCATCCTGACGCTGTTGGGTGGGGGGCTGCTGGGTGCGCTCATCAGTCTGATGCTGCCCTTGAACTATCCGTTTGCAAACGACACCACGGGTTATGTTCAGGAAGCCCGGAACTGGTTGCACGGAAACGGTTTGCTGCGCGGAACGGGCTGGTCTGACACCACGCAGGACTATGCCGCGTTTCCGCTGTTTCCGCCGGGTTTCGCGCTGACAATCGCCGGAATTTCAAGGCTGGGCCTCAGCCTGCCTCATGCCGCACTCGCCGCTGCCTGGCTTGCCTGGCTGCTGCTTTTGCCTGCCATCAGCTACGCCGCACGCCCGCTGGTCGGTCGCTGGCCAGCCATGGCCATTGCGGTTCTGGCGGCAAGCTCGCCCGGCTTTGTCGAGTGGGGGTATCTGGCTTTGAGCGATGCCGGGATGACGCTGTTTTCAGTATTGTCGCTCGGCATTTTTATGCGCCAGGATTGCAGCTGGCGTGGAAACGGGCGCGCAATCATGCTCTCGGGCCTGCTGGCCGGCTGTGCCTACGCCCTGCGCAATGCCGCCGCCGTGCTGCCACTGGCGGTCATCGCTTTTCTCGGCGTGTCGCTGCTGACGAAGCAGCTTGCTTGGCGAGACGCATTCAGAAGCGGGCTGTTATGGGGTGCAGGCTTTGCCCTGCTGGCGTTCCCCCTGTTTTTCTACAACCTTCACACCTTCGGCAGCATCCAGCCCTATTTTTCCGCACATGGCGGGACGGATTTCGGCGTGGTGAAAGCCTTCCGGCTCAGTCTGTGGAGTTTTCTGCTCGACATCAGTGCCTGGCGCACGGTGGCCGACTTGGCCTGGAGCGTCATGGCCATGGTATTGCTGGTGTTGCCCGCCGGACTGCTGCTGTGGGCGGGCTGGAGACGCTGGCGACAGAGTCCGCGATCGATACGCGCCGCCCTGCTGCTGTTGCTGCTCTACATGAGCCTGGGGTTCGCCATGATCGTATGGGGGCGCAGCCGTTTCGACTGGGTCGAGGTGACGCTGACACGGCAGCTGATGCCTTATTCATGGGCGGCACTCGTTGCCGTCACCTGGGCACTGCACCCCCCTACAATGCGCGAAGATCGAGCCCCGCTTAGCCGAACCGGCGTGCTTCTGCTTGTCGGACTCCTGCTGGCAGCGGGCAGGTTCCAGGGCATCCGGGACGATCTTCAGCGCGAGGCGGCCATTCGAGCTGTGGTCGATAGCCATGGGTATGCTGCGGCCGCCGCGCAATTCCCGGGCGCCGTCCTCACCAATCGCATCAAGCAGAACACCAGCCGGGATCGCGTTTTGCTCGATTTGCTCAAAACCTTGCCCGACGACGCCCATATCGTCTCGAATCATGGTCCGCTGTTGAGTCTGCAAAGCGGGCGCCACATCCGCCGCTTTGATCCCACTCCGGGAAACCTGGCTGTGCTCGCGGGGATGCGGCCGCATTTAAGAGGCCGCGCCTTGGTATTGGCGATCATCATCAGCAACGAGATGCTCAGGAGCAGGCCAAACGACACCTGGCAGTACGACATCTTGCAGCAGTTGAATAGTGGCTACACTCCCCTGCTTAGAACCCCTTCCGCGCTCGTTGTCCGCCTGCCATGATCGTCTTTGTCAAACAGTTTTCGCTGTTCAGCCTGGTAGGCGCGGTAGGGACCATTGCGCACTACGCCCTGCTGTTTTTTCTGGTCAGCCAGCTGACTGTCCATCCGGTCGCAGCGTCGGTCGCCGGCGCCCTGCTCGGCGCCCTCATCAATTACATCCTGAATTATCGATTCACCTTTCGCAGTGCCCGGCGGCATCGCGAAGCGCTGCCGCGTTTTCTGGCAATTGCCGCTGTCGGGCTGGCGCTGAATACCGCGCTGATGTGGCTGCTGGTGGAGCCGCTTCGCCTGCATTATCTGATCTCGCAACTCATCGCCACAGCGTGTGTGCTGCTCTGGAATTATCTTGGCAATCGCCACTGGACATTTGAAAAGGGGATTTCATGCAAACCGCGGACCTGAACCCGGCAACGGACGCTGACCCCGTGGTGATCTCTGTTGTCGCCCCGGCCTATAACGAGGAGGCCGTGCTGCCCGAATTTCACAAGCGTTTGTGCGCAGTGTTCGAGGGGCTGGATTGCGAGCTGGAAGTGGTCTATGTCAACGATGGCAGTACAGACCAGACCTTCGCCGTGCTGAATACGCTGCGCGCGCAGGATGCCCGCATCACGCTGGTGGATCTTTCGCGCAATTTCGGCAAGGAAATCGCCATGACCGCCGGCTTCGACCATGCCTGCGGCGACGCCGTAGTGGTCATCGACACCGACCTCCAGGATCCTCCCGAGCTCATTCCAGAAATGATCCGGATGTGGCGCGCCGGCCATGACATTGTCTATGCGCAGCGCACCGTACGCGAGGGCGAAAGCTGGATGAAACGTGCCACTGCCAGCGCCTTCTATCGGGTAATCCAGCGTCTGAGCCGCGTACGCATACCGCAGGACACCGGGGATTTCAGGCTGATGAGCCGGCGCGCAGTCGATGCGCTGCTGCAGCTGCGCGAGCATCATCGCTTCATGAAAGGGCTTTTTGCCTGGGTCGGGTTCCCGCAGGTCGCCCTGCCGTACCGGCGTGATGCGCGCTTTGCGGGCGACACCAAGTGGAATTACTGGAAGCTGTGGAATTTTGCGATTGAAGGCATCACATCCTTTACCACGGTTCCGCTGAAAATCGCTTCGTACATGGGTTTGCTCATTTCCCTATTCGCATTCGGATACGCTGCGGTCATCATTTACAAAACGCTGATGTTCGGCGAAAGCGTGCAGGGCTACCCGTCGCTGATGGTGGCGATCCTGATGCTCGGCGGCATCCAGCTGGCCAGCCTCGGCATCATCGGCGAATACCTCGGACGCATGTTCAACGAGACCAAGCGTCGTCCGTTGTATTTGACGCAGGGCGTGCAACTTTCACGGCACGCCGGCCAGCCGATCATGCGCAAACAAACCGATCCCTCAATGGCATGAAATTTGCTCCTGATTTTCCCGTTAATCGTTTCATGTCCAATAGCCCTGAGAAATGAGTCTCGGAAACACCATCCGCCACGGTGCCAAGTGGGTATTCATCGGCAACACCGGCAGCCAGGTCATCAACTTTGCCCTGGGGCTGATTCTTGCACGCCTCCTGATGCCGGCCGAATTCGGCATGGTGGCGACCATACTCGTCTTCACCAACCTGGCCGGCTTCGTCGCCGGCGGTGGCATGGGCCAGGCCATCGTACGCGCCAAGGAAGCCAGCAAACGTGATTTCGATTTGCTGTTCACGCTGCAATTTCTGATCGGACTGGTGATCGTCGGCTTTTTCTTCGCCATCGCACCCTGGTTCGGCCGCTGGTACGACAACCCCTTCTATGCCGACCTGCTGCGGGTCGCCGCGCTGTCTTTTCTCGTTCGGCCGTTTTTCAACGTGCCCAGCAACATGCTGCACCGTGACATGCGCTTCAAGGCAAAGACGGCCGTCCAGCTGAGCAACCTGGTGGTGTACAACAGCATTGCATTGAGCATGGCTTGGCTGGGTTATGGTCCATGGAGCCTGATTCTGGCCGGGCTGTTTAGCGGCGTGGCCGGTGCGCTGCAATTTGCCTGGTACGCGCGCTGGCGTCCGGGTATCTGTCTTGATTTCGCACGCGCAGGCGAGTTGATGCGCTACGGCTTGCTGGCTTCCAGCAACAACATCATCCGATACATACGCGGCCAATTGCCTACTTTTATTCTGTCACGCAGCGTGGGGCCTGACGGAGTGGGCCTATTCAACAAGGCCGAGAGCCTGGCGGGGCGGCCTCATAGCTTCATCACAGGTTCCGTGTATGAAGTGCTATTCCGCGCACTGGCCAAGGAACAAGACAATCTGGACAAATCCCGCTATCTGTTTTTTCGCAGCCTGACGCTAGTAGCGGTTTATGGCCTGCCATTTTATATCGGTTTCTTGTGGCTGGCCGAACCCCTGGTGGTCTTGCTTTTTGGTCACCGCTGGGCCGATTCGGCTGCACCGCTGGTGATTCTCAGTTTGGCCGCACCGCTGATGATGATCGAGAACCTGTCCGGTGCCGTCCTGGCTGCACGTAGCTGGCTAAACAAGGAATTGCTGGCTCAAGTCATAATGATAGGCGTCGCAATTGTTGCGATTCTGATCGGGCTGCCCTACGGTTTGGAAGGCGTTGCAGCTGGAATTGTGGTGTCGAAGTTGTACATGAGCATACATATGTTCTGGCTCGCGAAGCGGTCACTCAGGGCTGATTGGCTTGATCTGGCACTCGCCTTCCTGCCTGCCATGGTGCTCAATGCCCTTTTGCTGACAGCATTGATGCTCGCCGAAATGCTGATACCGTCGCATATCAAATCAATCGATGCACTTTATGTAGCCAGCATGGCGGCAGTGGGCGCTCTGGTATATGCCGCATGTTTTCTGTTTCTGCCCATTCCAGCACTTGCCAGCGAAGTGAACCGCTGGAAAATCCAGCTCAAACTGTCCAGGCAACATCCCTAACGCCGAGCACACAAAGAAGAGGAACTGGGTTCATGAGTAGCGAGATTTCTTTAGACAATCGAGATCAATCGTTGATCTCAGTCATCATGCCCTGCTACAACGCCGCCCCCTTTCTGGAGGAAGCGCTCAGCTCGGTCATGAACCAGAGCTATCCGAACGTGGAATTAATCGTCATTGATGACGGATCGAGCGATAACAGCGTGGAAATCCTGGAACGGATGGCCAAAACCCATCCAGGTCGGATCAAGCTGCTTTTCCAGCAACGCGAAGGCCCTTATCCAGCGCGAAACTTCGGATTGACGCATGCTGACGGCAAGTTCATTGCCTTCCTGGATGCGGATGACTGGTGGGACAGCGACTGCCTCGAGAAACTCCACACGGCCCTGGAACAGTCCAATGCTGTGCTGTCCTACTGCGGCTGGCAAAATATCGGCGTACAAGGTGGACGGGGCAACCCTTATGTGCCGCCCGACTACGAGGCTGGCGACAAGGCTGAAACGTTTTTGCGTGCCGCCGCGCCCTGGCCGATTCATGCTGCGCTCGTGCGGCGAGAAGTTGTCACCACGATCGGTGGTTTCGACACCCATTGGCCCAGTTGCATGGACTATGATCTCTGGCTTCGCATCGGAGTCGCCCATCCCATTGTGCTGGTACCTGAAGTGATGGCGTTCTACCGCCATCATGGAGTCGGGCAAATCACCTCCAAGCAATGGATCCAGGCCGAGAACTCGAGGCTCGTCAAAAAGAAATTCGTCAAGGCCAATCCCGAATTGGTCAGTCACCTAAGCCAGGACAAACTCAAACAGCTCATCGACGGCGGGTTGCTGCGTAGAGGCTATAACGCCTACTGGCAGCGCGACCTGACTACTGCCTGGCACATTTTTCGCAAATCACTGCTGGTGGGTGGTTGGAAGGGAGGCGACCTGAAATACCTGATCCCGGCCTTTTTCCTGCCCCAAGCCGCCTTCGTGCGATTGATTGGGATATTGGATAGGCGCCGTTTCCAATGACGCTCTACAAATCATTCCTGGCAAGCTCCCAATTGCCATGGCGCGTGCGGAATGCCCTGGAAACGTGGACAGAAAAGAAAGCCAACGATCATTTTCCAGGCCTGTACAGATTCCTCCATTTGGGAAACATTCGTGACCGCGTCCTGCCTCTGACCGGCGGGCCCCGGCATCATTTTTTCGGCTACTACGACAAGACGCCATGGAATTCCTCGCAGTCCTTGGTCCTCGCACAGGAAGCCGGCTTCAACGACCGCGCACCCAAAGCTGATGACCGGGTCACCGTAGGCGTCGTTCATACGCACGATAACAATCTGTTCCAGCCCCTGGCAGAAACGGCCGCGTGGAACTGGCAGCAGGGCGCCTTGCTACAGTGGCACCCGGCCGATCCGGAAAAACTCCTGATTCATAATGACAGGCGAAACGATCAGCATGTAGGCATCGTGCGCGACACCAGCGGCGCTGAAATCGCTGTTTATGACCGCCCCCTATACGCCGTGCTGCCGGATGGAAAAACGGCCTTCTCGATTAACTTTTCTCGGCTTGCGGTGCATCGGCCTGGCTATGGGTACGCAGGTTTGCGAGATCCATTCGAAAACGACCCCAATCCCGCACAAGACGGTATCTGGGCTATTGGCCTAAACTCGGGCGAAAGCCAGCTGATCGTCTCATTGGACCGCTTGGCCGCGCTGAACCCGAAGCCTTCCATGCAGGGCGGGTTTCATTACATCAATCATATCCAGCCTAGCCGGGGGGGGTTATGGATCGCCTTCTTTCATATCTGGACAACCGGCAGCAAGGGTTGGGAGGTGCGCCTTTACCTCTGCAGGCCCGACGGATCGCAACTAAGATGCCTGCTCGACACCGGACAAATTTCCCACTACGACTGGCTGGGTGACGATGCCATTCTGGTCTGGGCCGCAGACCCCGCAACCGGAAAACCCCATTTCCTGCACCTGGGCCTCGATGGTGGAATCGGAATTTTCGGCGAGGATACGCTCACGGAGGATGGCCACTGCACTTTCTCGCCCAACAGGCAGTGGGTGCTTAACGACACGTATCCGGACCGGTTTGACAAGCGCACGCTGATGCTAGTGAAGTGGCCAGAGGGTGAACGCATCGATATCGCACGCTTGCATTCGCCCAAGTCGAAATGGTGGGGGGAAATCCGCTGCGATCTGCATCCGCGCTGGAGCCGTGACGGCAATAAGATATGCATCGATTCGGTACACGAGGGTAGCCGCCAGATGTATGCAGTGGATGTAGGGGATCTGGTCGCATGAGCCGCGCCCTGATTCTGATGTATCACTCGGTGGACACGCCGCTTAACGAAGCCGAGTCCCGCTACTGTGTTACGCCTGCTGTTTTTCGCGAGCACATGGCACATCTGGCCGCTTCGGGCAGCGTTGCAATGCCCCTCGCCACGATGGTTCAGGCCTTAAAGCAAGGCGGCCAGCTACCGGACAATGCGGTGGCGGTGACGTTCGATGATGGCTTCGAGTGCTTCCAGCGCAATGCGTTGCCGGTCCTCACCGAATTTCATATCCCCGCCACCGTATTCGCAGTATCCGGCATGCTTGGCGGCACCAATACCTGGATGCAGGCCAAGGGCTGGCCTGAACGCAAGCTCATGAACGCCCATGAGTTGCGTGAAATTCAAGCCGCGGGTGTTACGGTAGGCTGCCATGCCCTGAACCATAAACCCATGACCCAGCTCAGCGATGAAGCGCTGGCGGACGAAACCGTCAATGCGCGCCGTATTCTCAGCGAAGCCTTGGAAACGGACGTTACCCTGTTCGCCTATCCACACGGCGCCCAGAGCGGGCGCGAGCGTCAGGCCGTGGAGAAGGCCGGTTTCATTGCGGCCTGCGGAACCGAGCCAGGCTTTAACCGGCATCAAACCGACCTCTTCGCACTGCGCCGCATTGATGTTTATGGCAGCGACACCCTCGCAAGCTTCCGCCGCAAGCTGCAATTTGGCGCCAACCGCGCCACCCTCGCCGACCTGGCCAACTATTATTTCAGACGTATCGCCACCCACTTCCATGGCTGAAATTGCTTCACTTATATGCTGTAGTGCGATGAGTCAACCGGACGACTGAGGAAACGGCGCCATGGCGGAGAGAAATCGAGCTCTCGATATCCTGAGGGGTGTCGCCGTTTTAGCTGTCGTTTTTCACCACTTGATCGGGGGCCGTGTTTACCCGGAAGGATGGTGGCTAGAATACGGTTACGCGTATTTCCTTGGCACTTGGCTGACACATGGCTGGCTTGGGGTTAGTCTGTTTTTCGTTCTATCTGGCTTCGTTCTCTTTCTGCCCTATGCACAGGGCAGGCGTCAATTTCTGGTGATGGGCGACACCTTAAAATTCTATCGCCACCGCGCACGACGACTCTTGCCGCTTTACTATATTTCCACCTTCGTCGCGCTCTTCATCCTAGGAAATTTCTGGCCTCACTACAATTTAGAGCGTGCCTTTGCCATGGCAACGCTGACGTTCAACTTCTTCCCGAAATACTTCGCTCCACCAGGGAATACTCCCCTGTGGTCGCTTGGCATTGAGGTTTGGTACTGCATTCTTTTCCCCGCACTTGCGCTGCTGTTTCTAAAACCAAAGCCAAAGGTCGTGTTTTTCTGGGTGTCCGTTATTGCCTATCTCACCCGGGTGGCAGGCGATAGCCTTGACAGTCGCATGATAACGAACAGTATTCTCGGTCATCTCGGGACATTTTCCCTCGGCATGTGGATTGCCCTTAGCTGGGCCAAGACCTCAACATGGACCAACTGGTCGGCTTCCTTCGCCTTCGGCTCAGCGGTGGCTGGTTTTTTTATCATGACCAGTGCTGCTTTACTGTTCGATATCGACATATTCCCCTCTTCCCCATGGATTTATGCTGCGTACCCGCTGATCTTTCAACTAGGCACAGCCCTGTTGCTTATGGGCTTGCTGGCATGGGGAAGCCGGGTGAACTCATTCGTCTGGCGCTCGTCATGGGTGTTGGAACTTATTGGAATGATGTGCTACTCCATCTACCTTTGGCATGTTCCACTGCTCGCCGGGTTGCGCCCGACGATAACTCGCCCTTTAGAAGTCCTTGTCTATCTGGGGGTTCTTCTTGTCTTCAGCTGGCTCTCCTATCGCTATATCGAATTCGGCCATGTTCGGGATTGGCGGGTATTGCTACCGTCTAATCCGCTCCGCGCAGTCCAAAAAACATCACCTGAAATAAAGGCAGCAGGCGGCCCAGCGGATGGGTAATATAAAAATGGTCGCCTGTTGCGGCACGTGAATATCTATAGCAGACGTAGCGCCAGCCGGCCGTTACAGACTCAAGTTCTGCGTTAACCACGTGACATTCGACAACGTCATTGGCTATTTATTTCTTTAAACTAGAGCTTCCATGATCGAAATACCTGTTTCCTCCACCCTGCCCTTCGTCAGCGTCGTCGTTCCCGCACTGAATTGCGCAGAAGACGTGCAAGGTTTTGCCGAAGCCATGCGAAAGCAGGATTATCCGGCCGACCGCTTCGAGATCATCGTGGTAGATAACGGCTCTTCCGACGACACGTTCGAGCGCGCCCGTGCGGCCGGCATGATCGCTTTGCAACGCAAGGAAAAAGGCCGTGCGCGAGCGCTGAACACGGGCGTCGCAGCCGCCCGTGGTGAGTTCATTCTCACCTCCGACCTATCGTGTCGCGCCGAACCCTATTGGATCCGCGCCGTGGTCGAGACGTTTACCGCCCACCCGGAAGCGGGTTGTGTGGCGGGGGAAATCAAGCTCCTGCGTACGACGGATGGTGTGGCGATCGACTTTCAGGAACGCAGCAACTACATGTCGCCGTTGCTGGCCCTCAATCGCACCCATCTGCCCTTCATGCCCTTCGCCGACGGCGCCAACTCGTCCTTCCGCAAGTGCGTGTTCGACGAGATCGGCGGCTTTGAGGAAAGCTTCGTCAAGGCCGCGGATGTTGAAATCTGCTATCGCATGTTCCTGCTCACGGACTACACGCTGGTATTCAACCGCACGGCCCTGATGTGGGAACCGGGTGAACCCTCCCTGCGTGCGCTGCTCCACCAGCGCTTCCGCATGGGCATCGGCTGGAATCTGATGTGTATGAAATACCCGGCACTATACGAAGTGAAGAAGCCGTCCTTCAATCTGCGCACAATGTGGTGGGAGGTGCGGGGCAAGACCCGCAAAGCACTCCGGCTCTTCACGCTTAATCTTGGTCTGTTGTTCGGCCACAATCGCGAAGCTGCGATTGATGCAAACATCCTTCAGCTTATGAGCTGGTTCCAGTGGTATGGGCGATATTACGGTCGCGGCTGGCTCGTTCGGCGAGGGATTCGGCCGGAGCCCGTGGATGCGGAAAAACTTCATGGATTCATGGCCCGAAGTGATGCAGTCAAAAAGCGTATTGCCGTTGTAGACATTCCACGCCTGGACACTGCCTGACTTCGCTAAACTGAAACTTGCCAAGTCAATAATTCGTTGCGCAACACAGAAATAGTGTCTTATCCAGTGCTTCGAGCGGGTTTGCCCCCCGGGCTACATAACGATGAACAAGATGACTCATAACGGACCGATTTTCGTAGTAGGCGCGCCGCGCTCTGGCACCACCCTGTTGCAGCGGATGCTGCGCTCGCATCCCCGAATCTCGTCGCCAACCGGCGAGTCGCATTTCTTCATTCCATTGCTGCGGGACGAGGCCCGATATGGCGATCTTTCCCGCGTCGAAAATGTCCGCTTGCTGCTCGAGCAGATGCACGGGCTGTGGGCGGAATTTCTCGACACCGACTTCCACGGCGTCAGATTCGAGGTCGATGCAATGGCGAGGGCTATCCATGCGCGCGGTGCAACCCGCATGTCGGATATACTCGACGCACTCTTCCGCATCAATGCCGAGGGTGAGGGCAAGACACGCTGGCTGGACAAGACCCCATACTACATCCACCACATTCCAACCCTGCTGGCGGCCTATCCCGACGCTCAGGTGGTGCACATCATCCGCGACGGTCGGGATGCGGCGCTGTCCATGCTCGAGCGTGCAGCCGACATCCGTGTGTTCAATACCGATGCCTGTGCCCGGCTGTGGAAACGCTATGTCGAATCCGGGCAGGGCGCGGGCAAGCAGCTCGCGCCTCATCAGTATTTTGAACTGCGCTATGAAGACATCCTGCGCGAGCCGGGCGCTTCTGTGCGAGGACTTTGTGCGTTTCTCGGCGAAGAGTTCAGCGAAAAAGTGATCGATTTTCAGAAATCGCGGGACCCAAAAACCAAGACGCCCTTGCTCAAACAGGGCCTGCAGGAAAGCAACCGCGAGAAATGGCGCAGCAGCATGACGCCTCGGCAGATTCGAACCTTTGAATCGATCGCGGGCGATACGCTTCGGACCTGTGGTTATGAACTTGCCTACCCGATGCGCCCGCTCAATCTGCTCGATCGCTCCATCAATGAAATACACCAACGCGTGATGGCTCGCTTGAACCCCCATCCGAAGGATCCCCGGTTCAAGCGATGACGCTCACCGTTCTCATCTGCACGCACAACCGTGCGGATCTGCTGCAAAAAGCACTGGCCTCGCTAAACAGTGCGGCGCGGACTGCCATGCCGGTGCGGATTCTGGTGGCAGCCAATGCCTGCACCGACGATACGCTTGCACGCATGGCGGCGTATCAGGCACAGCAGTCTGACGAAAACTGGCTCCCCCTGCGGGTAATCGAGGTCGCCACGCCGGGCAAATCCCACGCGCTGAACGAGGCCATCCCGCAAATCGACACGGAATTCACCGCGTTCGTCGACGACGACCACCGGGTGGACGAAAACTATTTGACGGCGATCGAACGCGCAGTCGCCCGTTGGCCGGATGCGGGACTGTATTGCGGCAGGATCCTGCCCGATTGGGATGGCAACGAACCTTCGTGGGTGCATGACGACGGCCCTTACCGCATTTACCCGCTTCCGGTTCCGCGCTATGACCAGGGTGACGTCCCCAAAGTCATCACCGCCGAGACGGGGCCCATTCCCGGCGGCGGCAATCTGGTCGTGCGCCAGCGCGTGTTCGAACTGGCCGGACAGTTTTCCACCGAGCTTGGCCCGCGCGGCCACGATCTGGGGGGCGGCGAGGACAGCGAATACGTACTGCGCGCCCTGGCGCGTGGCGAACGCTGCCAGTACGCGCCGGATATCGTTCAACACCACTACGTCGACACCGAACGCCTCCAGCTTGGCTACCTGCTGAGAAAGAGCTACCAGCGCACCCGCTCGACTGCACGCATCTACGGCGGCGGATCGGTGCCGATCTATATGTGGCGGAAGCTGGCCGAATACGGTTTCCATAGCGTGTTTTGCCTGTCGTGGGCCAAGCGGCGCTTTTACTGGGTGCGCACGGCGGCGGCCCTGGGCGAGTTCCAGGGGCGTCGCGAGTCCGGACATCGCGGCAACCCTCTGGCTCAGCCCCCCGCCCCCGGCATGCTCCAGGGGGAGGCCCTCGCACTCCACACCGCCGCCC
>JAIBFA010000073.1 GCA_019459325.1 Thiobacillus sp. | reverse complement strand
AGTCAAAGTCGAGGTCGGCGGCATTGGCGCCGGTGTCCATAGAGGCCGCCGCGCCGCCGCCGAGGCCGCTCAGCATGCCGGGGCCGCCCAGCTGGATCAGCAGCGTGCCGACCGGCAGCATTTTCTTCTCCACATGGTCGGCACGGATGCTGCCGACGCCGCCCGCCAGCATGATGGGCTTGTGGTAGCCGCGCCGCTGCCCGGCCACGGTTTCCTCGAAGCTGCGGAAATAGCCCGCCAGATTGGGGCGGCCGAATTCGTTGTTGAAGGCTGCTGCACCGATCGGGCCTTCGAGCATGATGGCGAGCGGCGTGACGATGCGCTCGGGCTTGCCGTAGGCGCCCGTCTCCCACGGCTGCTCGCAGCCGGGAATGTTGAGGTTGGATACCGAAAACCCGCACAGGCCGGCCTTGGGCTTGGAACCGATGCCGGTCGCGCCCTCGTCGCGGATTTCGCCGCCGCTGCCGGTGGCCGCGCCCGGGAAAGGCGAAATCGCGGTCGGGTGGTTGTGCGTCTCCACCTTCATCAGCACGTGGGTCAGCTCGCTGCTGTAGGCATAGCTGCCGTCGGCGCGCGGGTAAAAACGATCGATCTGCGCGCCTTCGATGACGGAAGAGTTATCCGAATACGCCACCACCGTGCCTTCGGGATGCGCGGCGTGGGTATCGCGGATCATGCCGAACAGCGATTTCGCCTGCGCCGCGCCGTCGATCACCCAGCTGGCGTTGAAGATCTTGTGGCGGCAGTGCTCGGAGTTGGCTTGCGCGAACATCATCAGTTCAACATCGGTGGGGTTGCGCCCCATGCGAACGAAGTTCTCCACCAGGTAATCGAGTTCGTCGTCCGACAGCGCCAGCCCCAGACTCTTGTTGGCCGCTTCCAGTGCCACGCGTCCGCCGCCCAGCAAGTCGACCGCGGTCAGTTCGCGCGGCGGCACGTGGCGGAACAGCTGCTCGACGTCGGCCAGCGTCATCACCGCCTCGGTCATGCGGTCGTGCAGCAGCGGCAGCAGGCGCGTCTTCGCCTCGCCCGACAGCGCTTGTCCGGCGGCGTCCAGCACATGGAAGGCGACCCCGCGCTCGATCCGCAGGAAGCCGGCGAGACCGCAGTTCTTCAGGATGTCGGTGGCCTTCGACGACCACGGCGAAATGGTGCCGGGACGCGGGGTGACGAGGATCAGCGGATCAGCTGCGGTCGGCGCATCGGTCGGCGTGCCGTAATCGAGCGCCTGTTCGATCAGCCGCATTTGCGCGGCATCGAGTTCACCGTCCACTTCCAGGAAATGCCAGTGGCGCGCTGCCAGCGTGCCCAAGCTCAGGCCCCGCTGCGCGGCCTCGCGGCGGATCTTGTCGAGACGGAACGGAGACAGCGCGGCGGCGCCGGGAAGAGAAACGATGGCAGACATGTGCGTCTTTGCGAACGGGCAAAGGCGCTATTTTAGCCGATCGCGACGCTTCTCCGGGCCGGCTTGTTGGTGAATGCCGGCCTGCTTTTGCCAGGCTTCCAGGCAATCAAGGCCGCAGAAATGATGGACATAGTCCTGCGCATCCGTCACGTTGACCGCGTCGGCCGGGACTTCCTTCAGACACACCTCACAGCTGACCACGGTGCAGCTGTCTTCGTCCGAGCACTGCGCAAGCAGCGCGCCCGCCGGGGTGCGATGCTGGGTATCCATACCGCATTCCTCAAACCCATGGATACCCCGCAGTCTAGGTCACCTGGACTATCCCGCAAGCCGCTATCCGGATTGCGGCATGGGTTCAGTAGCCGGCTTCGCTCATTGCCTGCTTGATGGTCTTGTAATCCGCTTCCTTGTCGATCACAAACCCGGTGACCTTGCTGTGGATGGTTTTTTGCAGGGATTGAATGGCGGCGGGGCTGAGCTCAACCGCAGCCGCGCCCAGCCTGTTCTGCTCAGCAGCGCTCAAGCGGTTGCTTGCCATCAGCGTGAAATCCGGCGTGGTCGGCAGGGGATGCCAGAGTTCGTACTCGCCCTTGGCAATCAATTCGTCAGCGAGCTTGCTGCGCAGGCTGCCGGCCTGCGCATAATCGCGCTGCATGGCGAGGGACACATCCTCCTGTGTCTTGAAATTGAGAATCTTCACCGAGTCGACCTTGTTGCGCTTGAGCGTGTGGCGCGCCATCACGTCCAGCCAGGATTCCTTCTCGGTCAGGGCGACGGCGTTCACGGTCGCGCCCTTACGGCGAACCAGCACCCCCGTGGCCTGATCGCGCACGCGTGCGATAGGAGAATAATCGTGGTCGAGCACGCCGACCGCGACCGAGGGCGGCACGAAATAGAGATCCAGCCGGCCGCCTTTCAGAGACCCCATCACGCTCCGGATGCTGCGGAACAGCGTGAGTTTGGGTTTCGCATCGATGGCGCTGCCCAGCGCCTGCGCGAAAGGCAACGCATGGGCCCGAAAATCCCCCATCACGATATCGGCCTTGCCGGTACCCGGGTAAATCCCGATGCTCAAATCGCCCGCGCCGGCATGGGCCACCAGCGGCAGCGCGGGAAGAATGGTCAGTCCCGCCAGAAAGCTCCGTCTACGCATATCACCTTCCTATGTTGATTACCGTGAATTCAGCCCTACCTTAACGGCAGAAGAATGGGGGGGCTGAATACCCGCTGAGGCTGAAATTTCCAAGAGCGGCCTCCGCCCCGCGCACGCTCAATCGCGCCGTATCAGCCTTGGGATTAAACTGTCAGCGTCACATACCGCGCCGCCCAGAGCGCCCCCTTGCATGGCAGACCCTGAACGCCCGACTCGCCCCGATCCCTACGCCCCCATGCCGATCGCACTGCGCGCCCTCACCTCCCCGCCGCTGTTCCTGGCGGCCGACATCCGGGCGATCGAGCGCCACTGGGCCGCCGCCCACCCCGCCACCTCGCTGATGGAGAGGGCGGGCACGGCCGCAGCCGAACTGGCAGGCACGCTGGCCAGCGAATCGGGCGAAGCCGTGCTGATCCTGGCCGGCCCCGGCAACAACGGCGGCGATGCCTTGGTCGTGGCGCACCAACTCGTAACACAGGGATTCCGGGTGGATGTCGTCAGCCGCGCCGATCCCGCCCGCCTGCCACCGGATGCCGCGCGTGCCTGGGCCGCCTGGCGTGAAAAGGGCGGCACGATCCTGGCGGACATCCCGCCGTCGCCCGGCTACAGCCTCGTCATCGACGGCCTGTACGGCGTCGGGCTGCAACGCGACATCGGCGGCGAAGACGCACGCTGGATCGCGCAGGTCAATGCCCTGAACTGCCCGAAACTGGCGCTTGACGTGCCGAGCGGACTCGACGCCGACAGCGGTCGGGTGTGCGGGTGCGCCCTGCGCGCCGACCATACGCTGACGTTTCTCGGGCTCAAGCCCGGCCTCCTCACGGCCGACGGCCCGGATTGCGTCGGCGAACTGCATCTCGACACGCTCGGCATCGCGCCGGCCGATCTGCCGGCAACACCCGGCATTGCGCTGACGCAACGGGAAAGCCGCCATCGCCTGCCTGTGCGCGCCCGTAACAGCCACAAAGGTCAGTTCGGCCATGTCGGCATCATCGGCGGCAGCCAAGGCATGGTGGGCGCCTGCCTGATCGCCGGGCGCGCTGCGCTGCAGCAGGGCGCGGGCAGCGTCACCCTGGGCACGCTGGATGAGCGCATCGTGGTCGATTACGGCGAACCGCGGCTGATGTTTGCCGCCCCGGAAAACTTGCTGGGCGCGCAGTTGAGCGTGCTGGCGATCGGCCCCGGGCTGGGACAAAGCGCGCGCGCTCATGCCCTGCTGGCAGCCGCCCTCGTCGCACCCTGCCCGCTGGTGCTGGATGCCGACGCGCTGAATCTGTTGGCCGGCGATCCCGACCTCGCCAGCCAGGCGGCTCGCCGCAGCCACCCTGTCCTGCTCACCCCCCATCCTGGCGAAGCCGCGCGCCTGCTCGGCACAAGCAACGCCGACATCCAGGCATATCGCATCGAGACCGCGCTGCGCTTGAGCACGCACTTTCGCGCGCACGTCGCGCTCAAGGGCGCAGGCACCGTCATTGCCCATCCCGACGGCCGCTACGCCATCAACACCAGCGGCGGCCCCTGGCTGGCGCAGGCCGGTTCGGGCGACCGCCTCACCGGCATGGTGGCCGCCCTGCTGGGACAGGGGATGGCAGCGGCCGACGCGCTGGAAGCCGCAGTCTGGCTGCATGGCCATCCCCCTTCGGAACCCTAGCCGCCACCTTGCCGCGACGGCGCCGTCAGGAGGCAGCGGGCTTGCCAGGGCAAAACCACCCCCGTTGTTGCGGTTGATCCATGCGGTTCATCTACGCCCGGTCGATTAAAGTACGCCCACTCCAGGCCGATAAACAAGGCTTATAGCCTTCAATTCCTGGATAAACAAAAACAAACGGCTGAAATGATGAAGCAGCGCACACAACACCTCGGGGTGGGTGTCCGGATCGGAATTGGCTTTGTAGTCGTGCTCGCCCTGATGGTCACGCTCAGTGCGATCGGTTTGCGCTATGTGGCCGAAGCCAACCATCGCCTGAAGGACATCGCCCAGAACAACAACGTGAAGACCGAGCTTGCCACGGTGATGCACAGCGCGCTGCGCGAGCGCGCCCTCTCCATGCATACCCTGCCCATTCTCACCGACCCGTTCGAGAAGGATCTCGAGATTCAGCGCTTCAACGCCCAGGGCGCCATTTATATCCAGGCACGGGATCGTTTCGAGCGCTTGCCGCTCAACCCGAAGGAAAACCAGACCCTGGCCCGCATTCGCAAACTGACCGTGGAGGCCAATCCCATGGTTCAGGCCGTCGTGGAAATGGCCGTTTTCACCGACAACCAGACCGAAACCTTCGACCGCATACGCAGCGTGGCCATGCCCAGGCAGCGCGCCATTTCAGATCAGGTCAGCGCCCTGCTCGACCTGCAACGCGAGCAGACGGCGGCTGCGGTGCGCAATGCGGAAATCTCGTATGCCCGCGTGCGCAATCTGATGCTGGGGCTGGGCACGGCTGCGCTGCTGGTGGGGATGACGATTGGCGGGTTTGTCAGCCGCCGGGCAACCCGCCAGGCCAGGCAACTCGCTGCCCAGGCCATGTACGATCCGCTGACCGGCTTGGCCAACCGCTCGCTGCTGCATGACCGGCTCGAGCACGAGATCGAACGGTCCAGGCGTGCGCGCACCTCGTTCGGCGTGGTCCTGATGGATCTGGACCGCTTCAAGGAAGTCAACGACACCCTGGGCCATGACGTGGGCGACGAACTGTTGCGGGAAGTCGGGCGCCGTTTGAAAGAGACGGTCCGTGCCCAAGACACCGTGGCGCGGCTGGGTGGCGACGAATATGTCGTATTGGTGCATGGCTTGACCCCGGACGGCGTCCCGGCCATCTCGAACAAACTGCTCGCCGCCCTCGACAAGCCCTTCCACTGGCAGAACCAGAGCATCGACATCGGCGCGAGCCTGGGCGTATCGCTGTATCCCTCCCAGTGCAGCGATGCCAGTGGGCTGCTTCGCTGTGCCGACATCGCGATGTATGTGGCGAAGCGCTCAGGCAAGGGATATGCCGTGTATGCCCCGGAGCAGGCGCACACCAGCCGCAGCGATCTCTCGCTAAAAAGCGAGTTGCGCGAGGCCATCCAGTCCGATCAGTTGAGCCTGCACTATCAGCCACAAATCGACCACCGCAGTCGGTGCGTGATCGGCGTCGAGGCGCTGGTGCGCTGGAACCATCCGCAGCGTGGCTTCCTCGCACCCGACCAGTTCATCCCCCTGGCGGAAGATGCGGGGCTGATCGGTCCGCTGACCCACTGGGTGCTCAGGACGGCACTGAAGCAACTGAAGGCACTGCATCGGCAAGGCCACGCCCTGACCATGGCAGTCAACCTCTCCGCGCGCAACCTGCACGACATGGAACTGCCCGCCAGCATTCTCGCCCTGCTTGCCGAGAGTGGCGTGGCCCCGAAAAACCTCATCCTCGAAATCACCGAGAGTGCGGTGATGGCCAACCCCAGCGACGGCCTGACCATCCTCACCGAACTCGACCGCATGGGCGTGACGCTCGCCATCGACGATTTCGGCACCGGCTATTCGTCGCTTGCCTATCTCAAGCGCCTGCCGGTAGACGAACTGAAAATCGACAAATCCTTTGTGACCGACATGGAAGAAAACGACAACGATGCCGTGATCGTGCGTTCCACGATCGACCTCGCGCACAACCTCGGACTCAAAGTCACCGCCGAAGGGGTGGAAACCCAGGCGGCCTGGGACACGCTGGAGATACTCGGCTGCGATTGCTCGCAGGGCTACTTCATGGGCAGACCGATGCCGGCGGACAAGCTCGGGGCATGGCTGCAGGAGTCGGCGTGGTCCAGGGTGGGCGCGCTTGACGTGTGTTGAGTGCGCGGCGACACATCACACCCGAACCGCACCCCGGCATAACCCGCCACAAGGCATCCTGTCCGGGACAGGAAATTCAGCAAATGTGATTCTTCAGGTACGCCGCGAAATCTTCGCTGACTTCGCTGTGTTTCAGCGCATATTCCACCGTCGCCTGCAGATAGCCGAGTTTGCTGCCGCAGTCATAGCGGATGCCGTCAAAGGCGTAGGCGAGCACCTGCTGCTCTTTCAGCAAGGCGGCGATGGCGTCGGTGAGTTGCAACTCGCCGCCGGCGCCGGGTTTGAGGTGCTGGATGTGGTGGAAGATGCGCGGGGTCAGGATGTAGCGCCCGACCACGCCGAGGTTGGACGGTGCGTCTTCGGGCTTGGGTTTTTCGACGATGGCGTTGACCCGCGACACGCGATCGGCCATGGAAGTGGCATCGACAATGCCATAGGATGCGGTGTCCTCAGGCGCGACCTGCTGCACGCCGAGCACGGAGCACTGGTAATAGTCGTATTGGTCGACCATCTGTTTCATCACTGCCGGGCTGCCGTCGATCAGGTCGTCGGCGAGGATGACGGCAAAAGGTTCGTTACCGACCACCGGCTGCGCGCACAGCACGGCATGGCCGAGCCCAAGGGCTTCGGCTTGGCGGATGTAGATGAAGTTGACGCCGGCCGGGCGGATCGACTGCACGAGTTCCAGGTCGCGATTCTTGCCGCGCGCGGCGAGTTCGGTTTCCAGTTCGTAGGCCTTGTCGAAGTGGTCTTCGACGGTGCGCTTGGTGCGGCTGCTGATGAAGATGATGTCTGTGATGCCGGCGTCCATCGCCTCTTCAACGGCATATTGAATCAGCGGCTTGTCGACAATGGGGAGCATTTCCTTGGGGCTGGCCTTGGTGGCCGGCAGAAAGCGGGTGCCGAGGCCGGCAACCGGAAATACGGCTTTTTTTACTTTTTGCATGTCTCTTCCCTGTAAGTCCTTTGGTTCAGAAATCTAAAGGCTGCTGCCCGTTTTTGTTGTTCGATTCCAGCAAGGCGAGCAGTCCGGCTTCGTCGAGGATGGCCACGCCGAGCTCCTGCGCCTTCGCCAGTTTGCTGCCCGCTTCCGCGCCGGCCACCACGTAGTCGGTTTTTTTCGACACCGAGCCGGCCACCTTTCCGCCCGCGGCCTCGATTTTTTCCTTTGCGGCATCGCGCGTCAACGTCGGCAGCGTGCCGGTCAGCACCAGCGTCTTGCCCGCAAGGATACCTGCCGATTGTTGCAGGCCGGAGGACTCGGTCCAGTGCACCCCGGCGCCACGCAATTTATTGACCACGTCCAGATTATGCGTCTCGGCAAAAAACTGGATGATCGACTGCGCCACAATCGGCCCGACATCGCGCACCGCCAGCAAATCGACCTCGGTTGCGGCAATCAGCTTGTCCAGCGAACCGAAATGCCGCGCCAGGTCCTTCGCGGTGGTCTCCCCGACATTGCGGATGCCCAGCGCAAAGATGAAGCGCGCCAGCGTGGTGGCCTTGCTGGTCTCGATGGCCGCCAGCAGATTGGCTGCCGATTTCTCGGCCATGCGCTCCAGCCCGGAAAGCGTCTCCAGGCCCAAACCGTACACATCGGCGGGCGTGCGCACCAGCCCGCGATCAACCAGCTGGTCGACCAGCTTGTCGC
This sequence comes from Thiobacillus sp., assembly GCA_019459325.1. Taxonomy (GTDB): domain Bacteria; phylum Pseudomonadota; class Gammaproteobacteria; order Burkholderiales; family Thiobacillaceae; genus Thiobacillus. Next base: position 66,619 of record JAIBFA010000073.1, on the reverse strand, counting down.
CCAGCCCCTCGATGTCCATCGCGCGGCGGCCCGCAAAATGCAGCAAGGCCTGCTTGCGCTGCGCCGGGCAATACAGGCCGCCGGTGCAGCGCGCCGCCGCCTCATCGTCCAGCCGCACCACGTGCGAGCCGCACTCGGGGCAAACTGGGTAACTTTGAAGAATATTGAAGGACGGCGGCGCGGGATGCGGACGCCGCTCCAGCACGACAGCGACGACCTCGGGGATGACATCGCCGGCGCGCCGCACGATGACCGTGTCGCCCACGCGCACGTCCTTGCGGTCGATCTCGTCCTGATTGTGCAGGGTGGCGTTGGTCACGGTGACGCCGCCGACGAACACCGGGGCGAGGCGCGCCACCGGAGTCAGCGCACCGGTGCGGCCGACCTGCACTTCGATGCCTAGCACCGTGGTGAGTTGCTCCTGTGCCGGATACTTGTGCGCCACGGCCCAGCGCGGCTCGCGCGTGACGAAACCCAGTTCGCGCTGCAGGTCGAAGCGGTTGACCTTGTACACCACGCCGTCGATGTCGAACGGCAGCTGGTCACGTCGCGCGGCGATGTCGTCGTGAAAGGCGATCAGCGCTGCGGCGCCCGGCCCGGTCATGCGCTCGCCGCACACCGGCATCCCCATTTTTTCCAGCGCGTCGAGCGTTCCACTGTGGGTGACCGGCGCATCTTTCCAGGCCTGCACCTCGCCGAGGCCGTAGGCAAAGAACGACAGTGGGCGCTGCGCGGCCAGCTTGGGGTCGAGCTGGCGGATGCTGCCCGCCGCGCCGTTGCGCGGATTGACCAGCGTGGGCTTGCCGGCGTCGCGCTGCCTCGCGTTATAGCGCTCGAAGTCGTCGCGCCGCATGAACACTTCGCCGCGCACCTCCAGCACGGCAGGCGGCGGTTCGACATTCAGCCGTAGCGGAATGACATGGACGGTGCGGATGTTCTGCGTGACCTCCTCGCCGGTTTCGCCGTCGCCCCGCGTGGCGGCCTGCACCAGCACGCCATGTTCGTAGCGCAGGTTGATCGCGAGGCCGTCGAACTTCAGCTCGGCGGAATATTCGACCGGCGGGTCGGCGTCGCCCAGTCCCAGTTCCTTGCGCACCCGCGCATCGAAAGCCTGCGCACCGCTGGCCTCGGTGTCGGTCTCGGTGCGGATCGACAACATGGGAACCGCGTGGCGTACCTTGGGGAACGCATCGAGTGGTCTGCCGCCCACGCGCCGGGTGGGCGAATCGGGCGTAATGAGTTCGGGATGTTCGGCTTCGAGCCCCTGCAGTTCATGGAACAGCCGGTCGTATTCCGCATCCGGGATGGTCGGCTGATCGAGAACGTAGTAGGCGTGGTTGTGACGTTCGATTTCCTGGCGCAGCGCAGTCGCGCGCGCCAGCACGTCGGGCGACGGCATCAGGAAAACAGACGCAGCGCCCGCCGGGATCCGGATGGCACGCCGCGCGCTTCCATGCGTTCGTAGATTTGCATGAGCTGGGTGCGGATTTTTTCGATGCCGGTGTCGGTCAGCGGACGCAGGTTGTCATCTACCAGGATACCGCCGATTTCATTGGCAAGCTTGCGGCCAAACGCCACCATGCCGTCGAACACCTTGAGCCCATCCGGCACGCGCGGCACGTCGAACTGCAAGGTGACGCCCTGCGAGGTCTGCCCGTCGACCACCTCGGCACTGAACGGTTCGGCGTCATGGTTGCACAGGGCATAGAGCGGCTCGCTGCGGCTGTCGAGCAACTGGTACACACCGTCCCCGCCCAACACCATGCCACTGCTCTCGGCCTCGCGCACGATGCGGGTCAGGTTCACCGCGCCTTCGCCGCGTGCCACCACGTTGAGGCCGATGAGGACATCGACATCGACACAGAAACGGTCGATTGCCTGGGCTCGCTCCAGCGCATCGACGACATCGTCGCAGGCGAGTCGCAGGCCATGCGTCTGCGCCATGGCTTGCAGCAGCTCACACAGGGCCGCGAGTTGTTCTTCCTCCACCGCGCCGTTGCGATCGGCCAGTTGCAGGGTGACCACCACTTGCTGGTAATGCACGTCGCGCCAGGGCTGGACCTCCTCCCATTCCGCGGCGCCGACCGGCAGCCCAAACCAGCGCACCGCCTTGCCCAGGGTGCGCGCGTGATTGAGGGCGTCGGCAAACACATTTGCCGGCATGCCCTCGCTGCCGATGCGAATGCGGTATTCGATCAGCTCGTCATAGGGTGCCGGGGGCGCGGCCACCGGCGAACTGGCCGGGCGAGGCGGAGCGGGGGGTGCGGAACTTGTCGGCGCAGGATGCGCAGGGGGCGCTACGGGATTCGGGCGCGCCGGCACCGCATCGGGATGATCCGTCGCACCATGCAAATGGGGTTCATTGACTTCGGCCTTTTCGCTGAACCGGCCCGCATCCAGAACCGGCTCCCGCAACGCGGGCTCGACCCGGTCATGCGTGTCGCGCGGCACCGCGCCCGGGTGCATCAAGGCATCTCCGAGTGGCGCCTGAAACGCTGCATCCGCCTGCCTCCGGAAGCGGCGCTCCTGGATCCAGTTGAACACGAGAACTGCCAGCACGATGGCTGCACCGATCACCAACAAGCCGATTTGCAAGTCACTCATTCGTTTTTCCCGACTGAACACCATGGGCAGACACCACGCGGACGAACCATTCGTCAGGCGCGATCATGCCCAGGTCATTGCGCGCCCGCTCTTCGATGGCGTCGCGCCCCTGCTTGAGGTCGTTAAGCTCGGCGAGCAAGCCGGCATTACGGGTTTGCAGGCGCTCGTTCAACGCCTGCTGGGTGTCGATTTTGTGCGCACGCTCACGCACTTTCAACCATCCGCCGTCGCCCAGCCACAGGGGATATTGCAGCAGCACGACTGCAGCAGCCAGCGTCCAGGTCAATCCCTGGCTGCGAATGCGTGCGATCCATTCAGCCGCGCTGGCGGAAAGCATCGCGTCCGGGGTAGCTTGCCGTGTCGCCGAGTTCTTCCTCGATGCGCAGCAGCTGGTTGTATTTGGCCATGCGGTCGGACCGCGACAGCGAACCGGTCTTGATCTGGCGCGCGTTGGTGGCCACCGCCAGATCGGCAATCGTGGTGTCCTCGGTTTCGCCCGAACGGTGCGAAATCACCGAGGTGTAACCGGCCTGTTTGGCCATCTCGATCGCCTGGAAGGTTTCCGACAGGGTGCCGATCTGGTTGACCTTGATCAGGATCGAATTGGCGACGCCCTTTTCGATGCCCTCCTTGAGAATCTTGGCGTTGGTGACGAAAAGGTCGTCGCCCACCAGCTGCACGCGGCGGCCGAGCTTGTCGGTGTGGGTCTTCCAGCCGTCCCAGTCGCCTTCGGCCATGCCGTCCTCGATGCTGATGATGGGGTACTTGTCGCACCACGCCGCCAGGTAATCGGTGAACTCGGCAGAGCTCAACCTCAGGCCTTCCGATTCGAGGTGGTAGCGACCGTCCTTGTAGAACTCGGAGGCGGCGCAATCGACGCCGATGGCGACGTCGATTCCAGGCTGCAGACCGGCTTTTTCGATGGCCTGCACAATCAGCTTGAGTGCAGCCTCGTGCGACTCCAGGTTGGGCGCAAAGCCGCCTTCGTCGCCGACGGTCGTCGCCATGCCGGCGTCGTCGAGCAGCTTCTTCAGCGCGTGGAACACCTCGGCGCCGTAGCGCAGCGCCTCGCGGAAGCTCGGCGCGCCCACAGGAATGATCATGAATTCCTGCATGTCGATGTTGTTGTTGGCGTGTGCGCCGCCGTTGATGATGTTCATCATCGGCACCGGCAGCTGCATCGGCGCGGCGCCCCCGAGATAGCGGTACAGCGGCAGCCCGGCCTGCTCGGCAGCGGCACGCGCGCACGCCATCGACACCGCCAGCAGCGCATTGGCCCCCAGCCGCGATTTGTTCTCGGTACCGTCGAGTTCGATCATGGTCTGATCGATAAAGGCCTGGTCTTCGACATCCAGACCGATGATGGCTTCGCAGATTTCGGTGTTGATGTGTTCGACGGCTTTCAGCACGCCCTTGCCGAGATAACGCGACTTGTCGCCGTCACGCAGCTCGATCGCCTCGCGGCTGCCGGTGGAGGCGCCCGACGGTACGGCGGCGCGACCCAGCACGCCGGATTCCAGCAGCACGTCGGCTTCAACAGTGGGATTGCCGCGGGAGTCGAGGATTTCCCGGGCGATGACATCGATAATGGCGCTCAATTACTTTTCCTTGTTCAGTTTTGTCCGCTTCGCGGATCAGGTTTTCATTACTTTGTGTTCAATAAACCCACGCTGTTTCACCAGCGCGTCGATTTCCTTCAGCGTTTCCAGCAGTTCCTTCATCATGCCGAGCGGCCACGCGTTGGGCCCGTCGGACAGCGCGCATGCCGGGTCCGGATGCGTCTCGGCGAACACGCCCGCCACGCCAGAGGCCACTGCGGCGCGCGCCAGCACCGGCACGAACTCGCGCTGGCCGCCGCTGGTCGCACCCTGCCCGCCCGGCTGCTGCACGGAGTGGGTGGCGTCAAAGACGACCGGGCACTTCGTGCTGCGCATGATCGCCAGGCCGCGCATGTCGGACACCAGCGTGTTGTAGCCGAAGCTGACGCCGCGCTCGCACACCATGATCTGCTCGTTGCCGACCTCGCGCGCCTTGTCGACCACGTTCTGCATGTCCCACGGCGCGAGGAACTGGCCCTTCTTGATGTTGACCGGACGCCCGGTGCGCGCGACGTTCTGGATGAAGTTGGTTTGCCGGCACAGGAAGGCCGGCGTCTGCAGCACGTCCACCACTGCCGCCACTTCGTTCAAGGGGGTGTCTTCGTGCACGTCGGTCAGCACCGGCACGCCGATCTTCGCCTTCACTTCGGACAGGATGCGCAAGCCCTCTTCCAGGCCGAGCCCCCGGAAGGACTGGGTCGACGAGCGATTGGCCTTGTCGAACGAGGACTTGTAGATGAAGGGAATGTTCAGCGCCGCACACATCTCCTTCAGCTGGCCGGCGGTGTCCATCGCCAGCTGTTCGGATTCGATCACGCAGGGGCCGGAAATCAGGAACAGCGGCTGGTCGAGGCCTGCTTCAAAGTGGCACAGTTTCATTTGGCGTGCTCCTGTTGATACGCCAGCGCGGCCTTCACGAACGCGATGAAAAGCGGATGGCCATTGCGCGGATTGCTGGTGAATTCAGGGTGGAACTGGCAGGCGATGAACCAGGGATGCACCGAGGTCGGCAGCTCGACGATTTCGCACAGGTCGGTGCCCGGTGCACGTCCGGCCACCACCAGACCTTTGGCCTCGAGTTCGGCCAACAGGGTGTTGTTGACTTCGTAGCGGTGGCGGTGGCGTTCGGTAATGCTGGCCGCGCCATACACTTCACGTGCCAGGGTGCCGTCCTTGAGTTCGCACGGCTGGCCACCGAGGCGCATGGTGCCGCCGAGATCGGACAGTTCGCTGCGCTTTTCGACCTGACCGCCGCGGTCCAGCCATTCGGTGATGAGACCGATGACCGGATGGGTCGTGGCCGACTCGAATTCGGTCGAGTGGGCGTCCGCCATGCCCGCGACATCGCGTGCGTATTCGACCACGGCGAGCTGCATGCCGAGGCAGATGCCCAGATACGGCACCTTGTTTTCACGCGCATAGCGAATGGCGGCAATCTTGCCCTCGACGCCGCGCTTGCCGAATCCGCCAGGCACCAGCACCGCGTCCATGCCTTTCAGGCAGTCGGCGCCGCTTTTCTCGATCTGCTCGGAATCGAGATAATGGATCTTCACCCGGCTCTTGGTGTGCATGCCAGCGTGGATCATCGCTTCCGACAGCGACTTGTAGGACTCGGTGAGGTCGACGTACTTGCCAACGAAGGCGATGTTGACGGTGTGCTGCGGGTGCTCCAGCGCATGCACCAGGTTCTTCCACACGGACAGATCGGCGGCGCGCGCCAGGATGTTGAGCTTGTGGCAGACGATCTCGTCGAGCATCTGGTCGTGCAGCATCGCCGGGATCTTGTAGATCGAATCGGCGTCCAGCATCTCGATCACCGCTTCGGGGCGGACGTTGGTGAACAGCGCGATCTTGCGCCGCTCGTCCATCGGGATCTCGCGGTCGGCGCGGCACAGCAGGATGTCGGGCTGGATGCCGATTTCGCGCAGCTCCTTCACCGAGTGCTGGGTCGGTTTGGTCTTCAGCTCGCCGGCGGTGGCGATGTAGGGCAGCAGCGTCAGGTGGATGAAGCAGGTGTTCGTGGGGCCATCCTCGAAGCCCATCTGGCGGATCGCCTCGAGGAAGGGCAGCGATTCGATGTCGCCCACGGTGCCCCCGATCTCCACCAGCGCCACGTCGGCGTCGCCCGCGCCGTCGCGGATATGGCGCTTGATCTCGTCGGTGATGTGCGGAATGACCTGCACGGTGCCGCCGAGGTAATCGCCGCGCCGCTCCTTGTCGATCACCGACTTGTAGATCTGGCCGGTGGTGAAGTTGTTGCGCTTGCTCATGCGGGCGCGGGAGAAGCGCTCGTAATGGCCGAGATCGAGGTCGGTCTCGGCGCCATCGTCGGTGACGAACACTTCGCCGTGCTGGAACGGGCTCATGGTGCCGGGATCGACGTTGATGTACGGATCGAGCTTTAACAGGGTGACACGGATGCCGCGCGATTCGAGCAGCGCAGCGAGTGAAGCGGAGGCGATCCCTTTCCCGAGGGAAGAAACCACCCCACCAGTGACAAACACATACTTCGTCATGTTATGAGCGGGGGCGGGTGATGACGGATTCTACCCGATCCCCGGTGACGGCTCAATGACGGACAACGACCGTCCACCCTTGCGCCACAGGCCGCCCGCTGCGGATCAGGGACGCGCAACGCCTGCGGCACTGCCGGGGTCGAACCACCGCGAGGCGGGGTCTTCGATCTCCTGCACGCGGGTCACAAAGTGGCTGGTTTCGCCGTAACAGGTGGTCGGAATGCCGCGGTGCTCCTCGTAATGCAACACGATGCGCCTGCCCAACAGGGCATTCAGGCGGTCGGCCACCGCCTCGTCGCGCACGGTAAAGTTCCACAGCACGGGCGCCACGCCCGGCACCGTGGTCATCGCGAGCTCGCCTTCCCAGGTCTTGCAGAGCCAGCCCTTGCGCGAAAATTTTTGCAGGTATCCGGCGCGCTCGCCGTCGGAATACGACCAGTTCAGCACGAAAGCGAGATAGGCGGCCAACACCAGCAGCGGCAGTAACGCCGCCCCGATCAACCATTTCAGCCAGCCTCTGCGCGGTGTCGCCGTCGGTGTTTGCATCGCTTTACCCCTTGTCTGCAATCAAGTCTTAGCCAGGCGGCGCCAGGTAGCCACCACCGTATCGGGGTTGAGCGAAATCGAGCCGATTCCCTGTGCTACCAGCCAGTCGGCCAGATCGGGGTGGTCGCTCGGCCCCTGGCCGCAGATGCCGATGTACTTGCCGAGGCGGTTGCAGGCGGCGATGGCCTCCGCCAGCAGCTTTTTCACCGCCGGATTGCGCTCGTCGAAGCCTTCGGCCACCAGGCCGGAATCGCGATCGATGCCCAAAGTCAGCTGCGTCAGGTCGTTGCTGCCGATGGAAAAGCCGTCGACATGCTGCAAAAAGTCGTCCGCCAGCAGCACGTTGGACGGGATCTCGCACATCATGATCAGCCGCAGGCCGTTCTCGCCGCGCGCAAGGCCGTTTTCCGCCAGCAGTTTCACTACCGCTGCGCACTCCTCCACCGTGCGTACGAAGGGAATCATCACCTCGACGTTGGAAAATCCCAGCGTCTCGCGCACCTGTTTCAGCGCCCGGCATTCCAGTTCGAACGCCGGACGGAACGTCGTCGACACGTAACGCGCCGCGCCGCGCAGCCCCAGCATGGGGTTTTCCTCCTTCGGCTCGTAACGGTCGCCGCCCACCAGGTTGGCGTATTCGTTGGATTTGAAATCCGACAGACGCACGATCACCGGCTGCGGCCAGAACGCGGCCGCCAGGGTGGCGATGCCCTCGGCCAGCTTGTCCACGTAAAACGACACCGGGTCGGCATAGCCCGCGGTGCGCGCATCGATCTCGTCGCGCAGCGCCGGCGTCTGGCCGGCATAGTCGAGCAGCGCCAGCGGGTGCACGCCGATCATGCGGGCGATGATGAACTCCAGTCGTGCAAGCCCGACGCCGTGGTTGGGAATCTGCGCGAACTCGAAGGCGCGTTCGGGATTGCCGACGTTCATCATCAGCTTCACCGGCGGCGCGGCCAGGGTTTCGCTCGCCAGCGTCTCCACCGTAAATGGCAGCTTGCCCGCATACACCATGCCGGTGTCGCCCTCGGCGCACGACACGGTCACAGACTCCCCATCCTTCAACACCGTGGTCGCTTCGCCGGTGCCCACCACCGCGGGGATGCCCAGTTCGCGCGCCACAATGGCGGCGTGGCAGGTGCGTCCGCCGCGGTTGGTCACGATCGCCGCCGCGCGCTTCATCACCGGCTCCCAGTCGGGGTCGGTCATGTCGGTGACCAGGATGTCGCCCGGCTGAACCCGGTTCATTTCGGCTGGGCTGGCGATCAGCCGCACTTCGCCGGCGCCGATCTTCTGGCCGATGGCGCGGCCGGTGATGCGCACCTCGCCACGAGCATCCAGCACATAGCGCTCGCCGTTGCCGTTGGCACGCGCCTTCACCGTCTCCGGCCGCGCCTGCACGATGAAGAGCTCACCGGTTTCGCCGTCCTTCGCCCACTCCACGTCCATCGGACGGCCATAGTGCTGTTCGATCGTGACCGCCTGCTTCGCCAGTTCCAGTACTTCGGCATCGCTCAGCGAATACTGTCGCCGCAGTTCGGCCGGGGTGTCCTCGATCACGGTCGCGCCGTCGCGCCACACCATGCGGGTGGCCTTGCTGCCCAGTTCGCGCCGCACCACAGCGGGAAAGCCCTCGGCCAGCTTCGGCTTGTGCACGTAGAACTCGTCCGGATTGACCGAACCCTGCACCACGGTTTCGCCGAGGCCATAGGCCGCGGTGATGAACACCACGTCGCGGAATCCGGATTCGGTATCGAGCGTGAACAGCACGCCGGAACACGCGATGTCGGAGCGCACCATGCGCTGCACGCCGGCCGACAGCGCGACGTCGGCATGGGCGAAGCCGTGATGCACCCTGTAAGCAATAGCGCGGTCGTTGTAGAGCGAGGCGAACACCTTCCTCACGTACCGCAGCAGGTCGTCCTCGCCACGCACGTGCAGATAGGTTTCCTGCTGGCCGGCAAACGAGGCGTCGGGCAGGTCCTCGGCGGTGGCCGACGAGCGCACCGCCACCGACACTTCATTGCCGAGCCCGGCATAGGCCGAGCGCAGGCCGGCTTCCAGCGCGGGCGGCAGCGCAGCCGCCTCGACCCAGGCGCGGATTTCCGCGCCCGCCGCAGCCAGCGCCGTCACGTCCGCCACGTCGAGCGTCGCCAGCCGCGCATTGATGCGTGCACGCAGGTCGTTGTGATCGAGAAAGTCCCAGAACGCCTGCGCCGTGGTGGCGAAGCCGCCCGGCACCTTGACCCCCATGTGCGACAGGTTTCCGATCATTTCGCCGAGCGAGGCGTTCTTGCCGCCCACGCGCGGCACATCGTCCATCGACAGGGTATCCAGCGAAACGATATAGTCGTCCGAGACCGGCATAATCCACCTCATGAAAAAAAGCATCGCATTCTGCGTATCCGACCACACCGGCGTCACCGTCGAGGCGGTGGCGAAAAGCGTGCTGGCGCAGTTTCCTGCACTTGAGTTTAGCCTGATTGCGCTGCCTTTCATCGACAGCCCGGAGAAGACGCAGGCTGCTGCCGCGCAGATTGCCGCCACACCGAGCGCCCTGGTGTTCTCCACCCTGTCCGACCCGGCCCTGCGCAGCATCCTGCGCGACAGCCACGCCAGCCTGTTCGACGTCTTCGACCTCGTCGCCCCCGCCGTCGAAACTGCGCTGGGTCAGCCCGCCATCCCCAGCGGCGGACACACCCACGGCATGAGCAACGACTACGAATCGCGCATGGACGCGGTCAATTTTGCACTCAACCTGGACGACGGCCTCAATCCCGAGCGCCTCGACCAAGCCGACCTCATCCTGGTCGGCGTCTCGCGCGTCGGCAAAACGCCTACCGCGCTCTACCTCGCCCTGCAATACGGCCTGCGCGCCGCCAACTATCCCCTGACCCCGGACGATCTGGCGCAGGACAGCCTGCCCGGCGTCCTGCTCGCCCATCTGCCTCGCCTGCGCGCCCTGACGCTGTCGCCCGAGCGACTCGCCGCCATCCGTCAGGTGCGTTATCCCGACAGCCGCTACGCCAGCCTGCAGCAGTGCCGTGACGAACTCGCCGCCGCCGAGCGGCTGTTCGCACGCCATGCCCTTCCCGTTCTCGACACCACCCGCATGTCAGTGGAGGAAATCGCGGCGCATCTGCGGCATCCCTGAACCTGCGCCATGCAGCCTGCCTGCCCTCAAGTTTTCCGCTTTCCGCCCGATTAGACAGACATCTAGGCGTCGATTTGGCTGTGGTCCGAATCCCACCCCGCGTTCAAGTACCAGGAGTTTCAGATGTCTAGTCCCTTACCACGCACCAGCTCATGCGCTGCGATGTCCCCGTGGTGCCCCATTGGACTTCCCGCCATGCCACCGGCCGGCCCGGCAGGTTTTCCGCATCGCCTGTGCGGGCGATCCAGTGGCCGCACCACTCAGTCAGGAAAGTTCTAGTTTGAGCCGTCACCATGCATGTCGACCCTGACGCCACTCCAGCCCAGGCGGTGAGGCGTCCAGCCAGCCCCACAGCCTGGCGACGCACGCTGCTCGCCGGTTTTGTCATCCAGTTACTGCTGATCCTGTTCGTCACGGCCATTGGCCTGCAGCAGCTCCGGATGACCGCCGACAACCTCAGCACGGTTGTGGATGTCCACATGAAAAAGCTGGGCCTCACCAAAACCATGATGATTGCCGCCCGCGAGCGCACCATCAGCATGTTCCGGCTGGCGCGAAGCGAGGACCCGTTCGAGCGCGACGAGATGTTCATGCAGTTCAATTCGAGCGGATCGCAATTTGCCCAGGCACGGGTGGCCCTGCTGAACATGCCCCTGAGCGAGCGCGAACGGGAACTGATTGTCCTGCAGGGACAGCTGACCGGCATTGCCATGCCGATTCAGACACAGATCGTCGAGATGCTGCGCAACGACTTCAACCGGGAGGCCGAAGAAGAGGTTCTCGCCAATGCCATCCCGGCACAGAACAGTGTGCTGGCCGTGCTCGTGGAACTCGACGCCGAAACCCAGAAAATCGCGCTCGCAGCCAGCCGCAAGGCACACGGGGCGCACGAGGTGGCGCGTTTCTGGATGTACCTGTTATCCGGGATCGCCCTGCTGCTTGGCGTGTTCGTCGCCGGGGTTGTCATGTATTACACCAACCGTGTGAGCCGGGAACGCGAGCACCTCGCCACGCACGACACCCTGACCGGCCTGCCCAACCGCATGCTGTTCATGGATCGACTGGAGCAATCGCTGATCCGTGCCCAGCGACGTGAAACCCTGGTCGGCGTGATGTTCATCGACCTGGATCGATTCAAACGCGTCAACGACACGCTCGGACACGCCTGCGGCGACCAGCTCATTTGCGAGGTGGCCAAGCGCCTGCAGGCGGTGACGCGCGCCGAAGACATCGTGGCGCGGCTGGGCGGCGACGAATTCGTGGTGGTCATCGATGCCGCCAAGATCAACCAGATTCTTCAGGTCGTGGAAAAAACCCTCGCTATGGTGAGCGAACCGTACCGGATTGCCGGGCGCGAAATTTTCTCCAGCTGCAGCATCGGCGTCAGCGTCTACCCGAACGACGGCACCGACGCCGGCAGCCTGCTGAAGAATGCGGACACGGCGATGTACACCGCCAAGGGCAGCGGCAGAAACCGCTTCCAGCTCTATGACGCGGCAATGAACGCCATGGCGGAGGAAAGGCTGCAGCTGGAAACCGAACTGCACTACGCGCTGGAACGGAACGAATTTGTATTTCACTACCAGCCCCAGCTCAACCTGGAAACCGGGCGCATCGAGGGGGTCGAAGCGCTGCTCCGCTGGAACAAGCCCGACAAGGGCCTGCTCAGCCCGGCACTTTTCCTCAGCATGCTGGAAGAAACCGGCGGGATCGTCAGCGTCGGACGGTCGCTCCTGCTGGCGGCCTGCCATCAAACCGCAGACTGGCACGCCGCCGGCTTCACCGATCTGGACGTGGCCGTCAATGTCTCCAGCAAGGAGTTCTGGCACGAAACCCTGATCGACAACGTTCGCGATGCGCTGGCGCAATCCGGCCTGCCGCCGCAATCCCTGCAGCTCGAACTGACCGAAGGCATCTTCATGGAAGATGTCGATGCGGCCGTGGTCAGGATCCTGGCCTTGAAGGCCCTGGGCGTGGCCGTGGCCATCGACGACTTCGGCACGGGCTATTCGTCATTGGCCCATCTCAAGCGCTTCCCGCTCGACGTTTTGAAAATCGACCGCTTTTTTGTCAAGGACCTGCCAAACGCCCCGGCCAGCGAGGCCCTCATCAGCTCGATTCTCGCCCTGTGCCGGGGATTGAATCTCGGCGCCGTCGCCGAAGGGGTGGAGACCCGGGCGCAGCTCGAATCGCTGCGCATGCTCGGCTGCCGGATCGTGCAGGGCTATTTCGTCAGCCGACCGGTTCCGGCCGAGCAGATTCTCGCGCTGCTGGGACACGACTGGCTGCAGGAATTCGGCCACATCCGAGAAGCACGCCGGGGCAGCGCAGTCTAGCCTACCCCGCTGCGCTGCCGTCCTCCGCTAAAGAAACGCCGGTTTGGGCCGACTCAGCAGGGGCGAATACCTCGCAATAGGAAATGTCATGTCCGAGGGTTATCTGGTGATTACCGGCGTCCAGGAAAACGGAAAAAAATTCCGCCCGTCGGACTGGATTGAACGGCTGTCGTCGACGCTGGCCAGTTTTCACATCGACAACCGCTTGCGCTATTCAGCGGGTGTTCAGCCCTGCATGCTGGACGGCGAACAGTGCCTGGTCGTCGCGCGCTGGCTGGAAACCGCCGATCCCGCTGCGTATGACTATGTCATGGGATTTGCTAAGGCGAACCAGCTGCGAATCCAAATAGATCGGCGCACTGGGGTGCGCGCTTTGTTAAGCGAATCCTGACGGCGGCGTGCCGAATCCAGGGCGTGTTCATACGCTCTAGACCGCCCGTTGCCGGGCAGCCTCAAATACGGCGACGGCCAATGCTGCGGCGGCATTCAGGGATTCGACCTTTCCCGGCATTGGAATGTGGATCGTCGCGCTCGCGGCCGTGCACACCGCTTGCGACAGCCCGGCGCCTTCATTACCGACGATGAGTGCGAGCGGCCCGGTGAGCTTGCGCGCATACAGGCTATTGTCTTCAGTCAGCGCGAGCGCGAGGCTTTCCCCTTCAAACTGCCTGACCCATTCCACGATATCCACACCGCTCATGAGGGGCAGCACGAACTGCGCGCCCTGCCCGCCGCGCAGTGCCTTGGGCGACCACGGATCGTGGCAGCCCTTCGACAGCACGGCGAGCGTGGCGCCCGCCGCCGCGCCCGTACGCAGCATCGCGCCGAGGTTGCCGGGGTCCTGGATGTCCTCCAGTGCGATGACCAGCGGAATGGCATCGATGGCTGGCGGGGTGAGCCAGGCCGCCTCCGCCAGCACGCCGGTGGGGGTGGCGACAGGCACGAGTTCGGCAAACAGCGCATCGGGAAGCACGATGGCCTTGGTCTGCGGGCAGCGCGCGGCAAACGGGGCCAGCCGCTCGGCGCCGACCGAGGCCGCACGCACCAGCGTATGCGGCTGGCCGCCTGCCTCGAGATAGGCGGCCAGCAGGTGCTCGCCGTCGAGCAGGCTCATGTGGGCCTCGCGCCGCGCGCGCGCCGATTCGGCGAGCTTTTTCAGCCGCTTGAAAATCGGGTTGTCATGCGAGGTAATGGGCGTTTCGGTCATGCCCGGATTATCCGCGATTCGCCGTCGCGGGCTACACTCACATCATGCGCATCGCCCTCATCACCCCCTACGGCCGCGAACACCGCAACGGCAACTGGCACACCGCCGCGCGCTGGGCGCGCTTTCTGCGCGAGGCGGGGCACACGGTACGGACGCAGGTGGAATGGGACGGCCGCGGCGCCGACCTGATGCTGGCGCTGCATGCGCGGCGCAGCTTTGCCTCGATCCGCGCCTTCGCCGAGCGCTTCCCCACCCGTCCGCTGCTCGTCACGCTGACCGGCACCGACCTCTACCGCGACATCCACGAAGACAGCGACGCCCAGCAGGCGCTCGAACTCGCGCACCGGATCATCGTGCTCCAGGAGCGCGGCCCCGACGAGCTGGGACCCCAGCTGGCCGCCAAGACGCGGGTGGTCTATCAATCGTCACCTGACATCGCCCGCACCCCCGAACGCCCGAACGCCTTCGAGGTGCTGGTGATCGGCCACCTGCGCGTCGAGAAGGACCCCTTCCGGGCGGCGCTGGCAACCGCCTACCTGCCCGAGAATTCGGAAACGCAGGTCACGCATCTGGGCGGCGCCCTCTCCGAGGACATGGCCGAGACCGCGGAGATGGCGCAGCGCAAGTTGCCGCGCTGGACCTGGGCGGGCGATGTGCCGCACAAGACGGTGCTCAAGCGCCTGTCGCGCGCGCATCTGCTCGTCATCAGTTCGGTGATGGAAGGCGGCGCCAACGTGATCTGCGAAGCGCTGGCGGCCGAGGTGCCGGTGCTGGCCTCGCACATGCCGGGCAACATCGGCATGCTGGGCGAGGACTATCCCGGCTATTTTCCGGTGGGCGACGAACGGCGGCTGGCCGAGCTGATGTGGAAGGCCGAAAACGACGCGGGATACTATGCCGGACTGCTCAGCCACGCCCGCGTGCGCCGCGGCCTGATGCGGCCGGAACAGGAAGCCAGCCGGCTGCGGCAGGTGGTGGCGGAGTTCGAGCAAGGCACGGGCTAGGCCCGGCTGACGCGAATCAGCTCTCGCCGAACAGGATGCCGAACATGCGCGCGCGTTCGGCCGGACTCAGCCCGCGCAACACCCCCACCGCTTTGCGCGCGACCCGCTCATCGCGCGTGATCGAATACTCCAGCGCCAGCGTGCGCCACACCTCGGCCAGTTTCGGATCGGTGGCCTGCAGCTTCTGCAGGGCCGCGGTCACGCCCGCCTCCCCCCGGGTCAAATAAAACGTCAGCCCCAGGTTGTGCCAGGCCGGGATGTAGTCGGGGTCGAACTCCACCGCTGCGCGATACGCCTGCATCGCCTCGCGCGGGCGCCCGCTGTCGCGGTAGGCATTGCCCAGGTTGTTGCGCGCCCACACATCGCCGGGCGCGATCCGGACATTCTGCTTATACGCGGCAATCGCTTCGGTCAGCCGCCCCAACTCGCCCAACGCGCGCCCCTGGACGAACCAGGCCAGCGGATTCTGCGCATCCACCCTCGCCCAGTCCTGCCCCCACGCCAGCAGGCCCGTCCAGTCGCCGCGCCTTTCCAGCGTCTGCGCCTGGCGTACCCATTCGGCGTGCGGACGTGCTGCCAGCGCAGCCTGGCCGTCGCCCAGGCCGAACGTCTGCGCGGCAGCGACGGCCTGGCTTGAACATACCAGGCAGGGCAATAGGACACACAGGGCAATTCGGCTGAACATGGGCGGGCGGGTCTGGCAAAGCGCGGATCGGCGCCCTTTATTTTACGCCGCACTTGACGCATGGCTTATCCTGTCCGGTCTCCTTTCACGCACCACCCCCATGTCCACCCCCGAACATTTCATCCCCGGCAAAGACGCCTCGCTCGAAGCGTCGATCGCCACCCTGCAGTCCAAGCTGGACGCGATCGGCTTCCACATCGAGGAACGCTCCTGGCTCAACCCGGTGGAAGGCGTGTGGTCGGTGCACATCCGCGACCGCGACTGCCCGCTGCTGTTCACCAACGGCAAGGGCGCATCGGAACTGGCTGCGCGGGCGAGCGCGCTGGGCGAATATTTCGAGCGGCTGTCGACCAATTATTTCTGGACCCACTTCTATCTGGGCGAGACGATCGCCCAGCGCAGCTACGTCCACCACCCCGACGAGCGCTGGTTCGCACTCGACGGCGACGACGCCTGGCCGCAAGGTCTGCTGACGCCAGAACTGCATGCCCTGTACAACCCCGACGACGGCGTGCGCGCCGAACAACTGATCGACCTCAACTCCGGCAACGCCGAACGCGGCATCTGCGCCATCCCCTACCAGCGCCTCTCCGACGGCCAGACCGTGTACTTCCCGGTCAACCTCATCGGCAACCTCTACGTCAGCAACGGCATGTCGGCCGGCAACACGCTGAAGGAAGCGCGCGCCCAGGCGCTGGCCGAAATCTTCGAGCGCCACATCAAGTTCCGCATCATCGAAGAGGGCCTGTGCCTGCCCGACGTGCCCGAGGACGTGATCAACCGCTATCCGCACATCGCCGCCGGCATCCGCGGCCTGCGCGAGGCGGGCTTCGGCATTCTGGTGAAAGACGCCTCGCTCGGCGGCCAGTATCCGGTGATGAACGTGACCCTGCTGCACCCGCAGGACCAGGGCTGCTTCGCCAGTTTCGGCGCGCACCCGCGCTTCGAGGTGGCGCTGGAGCGCGCGCTGACCGAGCTGCTGCAGGGTCGCGCGCTGGATTCGCTGGCCGGCTTCCCGGCCCCCGGCTTCGACCAGGCCGAAATCGCCGACCCGCAGAACCTGGAAATCCACTTCGTCGATTCCAGCGGCGTGATTTCCTGGCAGTTCCTGCGCGACACACCCGACTACGACTTCGTCGACTGGAACTTCGGCACCACCACCGACGAGGATTACCACTGGTCGGTCGACGCGCTGCACGCCGAAGGGCATGAGCTCTACATCGCCGACTTCACCCACCTCGGCGTCTATGCCTGCCGCATCCTGGTGCCCGGCGTGTCCGAGATCTACCCGTTCGAGGAACTCGAATTCGAGAACAACAGCGTCGGCAACCTGATCCGTCCCGCGCTCGCGCGCCTGCCCGAACTGACCGACGACGAATGCGCCGAGCTCTTGGATCTGATCGTCGAACTCGAACTGGCCGACGACCGCCTGGTCACGGTGCTGATCGGCCTCGCCCCCGATGCCGATTCGCCGTGGACCGACATCCGCGTCGGCGAAATCAAGCTGCTGCTCGCGCTCGCGCTCGGCGACGACGACGCGATTCTGGAAGGCTGCACCTGGATCGCCCAGTACGGCCAGCGCAGCGACGCGCGCCTCAAGGTCTACCGCTGCATCGCCGACCTCGTCCAGCTCGACGACCCCAGTCCCTTCGAGTCCGCGCTCGCCCTGATGTACGGCCGCGAGACGCTGGAGCAGGCGTTCGCGCTGTTCAACCAGGACGAGCGCTTCTTCGGACTGACGAAACTCGGCAGCGACTTCGAGGGCAGCGCGATCCACCAGCGCCTGCTGGAGGCGTACCGCAAGGTGCGCGGCTAGATCACGTCCCGATGAAAATCCCCAAACGCCTCGAACCCCTGCTCGAAGACGGCCTGATCGACGGCGTCGTGCGCCAGCTCATGAGCGGCAAGGAAGCCATGGTCTTCGTCGTCCGCTGCGGCGACGACATCCGCTGCGCCAAGGTCTACAAGGAAGCCAACAAGCGCAGCTTCCGCCAGGCCGTCGACTACACGGAAAACCGCAAGACCAAGAACAGCCGCCAGGCGCGCGCCATGGCCAAGGGCAGCAAGTACGGCCGCGAAATGCAGGAAGCCGCCTGGCAAAGCGCCGAAGTCGATGCGCTGTACCGGCTGGCCGCCGCCGGCGTGCGCGTGCCCACGCCGTACAACTTCCATGAAGGCGTGCTGCTGATGGAACTGGTGGCCGACGCCGACGGCAATGCCGCGCCCCGTCTCAACGACGTGTCATTTACCGAAGACGAAGCCTTCGCCCACCACCGCACCCTGATCGGGGAAGTCGTTCGCATGCTGTGCGCCGGCGTCGTCCACGGCGACCTGTCCGAGTTCAACATTCTCGTCAGCGCCGACGGCCCGGTCATCATCGACCTGCCGCAAGCCGTCGACGCCGCCGGCAA
Organism: Thiobacillus sp.; assembly: GCA_019459325.1. GTDB lineage: Bacteria > Pseudomonadota > Gammaproteobacteria > Burkholderiales > Thiobacillaceae > Thiobacillus. Next base: position 48,558 of record JAIBFA010000073.1, on the reverse strand, counting down.
CAACCACGCCCAGGCGATGCTGGCGCGCGACGTGAACAACCTGAGAACCTATTTCGGCCAGTTCGCGCCGGCGCTATTGGCGACGCAATACGCCGAGGAAATCTGGGCGCTGTACGAGCACGGCAAGCTGAATCCCGAGGTCGAACTCACGGGCCGGTTCGAATGCGAGAAGCCGCCGGTCGATCTGGAGGGTGTGATGAGGGAAATCGACGATGCGCGCGACGAAGAAGCGGCGCGTCTGTTGCGCTTGCAGGAGCTGGAGTGAATCACGTGATTTTGTAGCGCAAATGAAAACGCCCCGGTCTGCCGGGGCGTGAGTAACGGGGTTCAGCAGGACTTATTTGGCGCCGGGCATCGACCCGCTCATACCCTGACGCTGCATCATCTGGTCCAACATCATCTGCATCATATCCATCCGCTGTTCCATGCGGCGCTGACGTTGCTCCATCATTTCTGGCGACATCGGCCCCATGCCAGGGCCAGGACCCGCGCCCATTCCGCCGGGGCCCATCATGCCCATTCCACCCATCATCATGCCGCGCCCCATGCCGCCACGGCCCATCATCGTATCCATGCCTTCATGCATGGTCTTCCAGTGTTCCTCGAGAATTTTCTGGCGCTCTTTCGGGTCGGTGGTTTTGCTCAAGCGCGCCATCTGGTCCTGCATCCTCTTGTAGCGCTCCTGCATCGCCGCGTAGTACTTGTCCATATCGGCATCGCTCGCCGCTGGTGTCGTGGCTTTGTCAGTTTTGGCGGGCGTTTGTGCAAAAGCCAGCGGTGCGCTCAGTGCCGCCGCCATCATCGCTGCAATCATCCATGGAGTACGCATCATCCTTCTCCTTTAAGTTGAATCGCCCAGTGGGCAATGGCTTGATCCGTGGTTTATCCCAATGCGAAATCAAGCAAGCTATTCAACATAGTTCATTTTTGCTTTGCGGCGAGGGATCGGGAGTCACTGGCCCACGCATCGTTCGTTCTTAGCTTGTCGACGGGCTGGGCGTTGTAGTCCGGCAGGCTCGATTTTCGGCGGGGCTGTAAGGGGAGAAAAGCAAAACCAAGTCAGTAATAACTGGGTGATTCGAATACTTGTGTTGCGACGCACGATGTTCCAACGGCGTTATTACCCAAACCGCTAGCGCTGCAGCATAGTTAAAAAATTACAGTGATTTTATGTCCAAACATGGTTCAGGCTCCCCGCTGCCGCACCGTCTCATACAAGCACAGCGCCGCCGACACCGAGACGTTGAGGCTTTCCACCGTGCCGCCGATCGGGATGCGCGCGACCTGGTCACAGCTTTGCTTGACCAGACGGCGGATGCCCGCGCCTTCGGCACCGAGCACCCAGGCGATGCCGGTCTTGGCGTCGATGCCGGACAGGGGCTTGTCGCCGTCCATGTCGGCTGCGATGACCCAGATGTTGTGTTCCTTGAGGTCTTCGATGGTGCGCGCGAGGTTGGTGACCATGATGTAGGGCACGGTCTCCGCGGCGCCCGAGGCGACCTTTTCCACGGTGGCGTTGATGCCGACGGCGTTGTCCTTCGGCGCGATGACGGCGTGGACGCCGAAGGCGTCGGCCGAGCGCATGATGGCGCCGAGGTTGTGCGGGTCGGTGACGCCGTCGAGGATGACCAGGAGCGGCGGGCCCTGGATGTTTTCCAGCACCTCGTCGAGCGAATGCGTGAGCGCAACCGGCTTCACACGGGCGACCACGCCCTGATGCTTGGCGGCCTTGCCGACGAGGCGGGTCAAACGATCCGCCTCGACCTGCGCGAGCTTGACCCCGTTGTCCTTGGCCTGATGCACCAGGTCGCGCGCGCGCGCGTCGCGCCGGGTCAGGTCCAGGTAGATTTCGAAGATGCCCGCGGGGTCCTGGCGCAGGCGGGCGAGGACGGGGTGAAAGCCGTAGATGAGTTTTTCTGCGGCGTGCTTGTCGGCGGACTTCTCGCTCATTGCTTCTTGCTACCCCCTTTAGGTTTCGCCGACCGGGGTTTGGACGCTGACTTTTTCGGCGCCGATTGCTCGAACGCGCGCTGCATGTCGAGCGCTGAGCTGTCCTGCTCGACCAGGCTGAAATCGATCTTGCTGGTTTCGATGTCGGCACGCAGCACCTTGATGCGCACGCGGTCGCCCAGGCGATATCTTTTCCCTGTCCGCTCGCCGAGCATCATGTGCTTGGCCTGGTCGTAGTGGAAGTAGTCCTGGCCGAGTTCGGACACGTGGACCAGGCCCTCGATGAAGATGTCGTCGATCGCGACGAACATGCCGAAGCTGGTCACCGCGCTCACGGTGCCGTTGTATTCGTCGCCGATGCGGTCCTGCATGAAGTAGGTCTTCAGCCAGGCGTCGACGTCGCGCGTGGCATCGTCGGCACGGCGCTCGGTCATCGAGCAGTGGGTGCCGATTTCCGCCAGGCCCTTGGCAGGCAGCTTCTCGCCATTCAGCACCGCCTTGATGCCACGATGCACCATGAGGTCAGGATAGCGGCGGATCGGCGAGGTGAAATGGGTGTAGGCCTCGTAGGCCAGGCCGAAGTGGCCCTTGTTGTCGGGGCTGTAGACCGCCTGCCTGAGCGAGCGCAGCATCACGGTCTGCAGCAGGCCGTGGTCGGGGCGATCCTTGATCTTCTCCAGCAGCGCGGCGTAATCCTTGGCGTGCGGCTTGTCGCCACCGCCGAGGTCGAGGCCGAACTCGGCGAGGAAGCCGCGCAGCGCGGCGAGCTTTTCCGGGGTCGGACCTTCGTGGACGCGAAACAGCGCGGGCTGCTTGTTCTCGTGCAGGTAATCCGAGGCGCAGACGTTGGCCGCCAGCATGCATTCCTCGATGATGCGGTGGGCATCGTTGCGGATCACCGGCACGATTTCCTTGATCTTGCCCTGGTCGTCGAAAATGATTTGCGTCTCGGTCGAGCCGAAATCGATGGCGCCGCGCTTGGCGCGTGCCTTCAGCATGACGCGGAAAAGCTTGTCGAGCGCTTCCAGGTGCGGCATCAGCTCGGCGTGCTTCTTCTCCGGCTTGGCGGCGCCGGAGAGCCAGTCCCACACCTGGTTGTAGGTGAGCCGCGCGTGCGAATAGATCACCGCCGGGTAGAAGCGGTATTCCTTGATGCTGCCGGTGCTGCTGATCTGCATGTCGCACACCATCGACAGGCGGTCGACTTCCGGATTGAGCGAGCACAGGCCGTTCGACAAAGCCTCGGGCAGCATCGGGATGACGCGGCGCGGGAAGTACACCGAGTTGCCGCGGTTGAAGCCTTCGCTGTCGAGCGCATCCCTGGGTTGCACGTAATGGCTGACGTCGGCGATCGCGACGACCAGCCGGAAGCCGCTGCGGCCGAGCGGTTCGCAGTACACCGCATCGTCGAAGTCGCGCGCGGTTTCGCCGTCGATGGTGACGAGCGGCAGATGGCGGATGTCCTCGCGCCCGGCCATGTCCTTTTTCATCACCTTGCTCGGCAGCTTGGATGCCTGCGCCTCGACGTCGGGCGGGAATACGTAGGGCAGGTCGTGCTTACGCAGCGCGATCTCGATTTCCATGCCGGGGCCGGTAAAGCTGCCGAGAATCTCGGTGACGCGGCCGACCGCCTCGTTGTGCGCGCCGGGCTGGGTCACGATCTCCACCGTCACCACCTGACCGGACTTCGCAGCGCCTGCATTCTCGGTCGGAACGAGAACATCCTGGTTGATGCGACGGTTTTCCGCGATCAGGAAGCCGACGCCGCCTTCCACGTAGTAGCGGCCGACGATGGTTTTGTTGACGTGCTCCAGCACCTCGACGATCTTGGCCTCGCGGCGGCCACGTCGGTCGAAGCCTGCCACCCGCACCAGGACCTTGTCGCCGTGCAGCACGCGGTGCATCTCCTTGGGCGACAGAAAGAGGTCGTCGCCGCCCTCTTCCGGCACCACGAAGCCGAAGCCGTCAGGGTGCCCTTCGACGCGGCCCTTGATCAGGTCGAGCTTGTCCGGAAGACAGAGCTGTCGCTTGCGGTTGAGCATCAGCTGGCCGTCGCGCTGCATCGCGCCCAGGCGGCGCTGGAACAGATCGCGCTCGGCCTCGGTGATCTCCAACTGTTCGGCAAAGGCGTCGGCATCGACCGGGCAGCCGGCCTCGGTCAGCAGTTGCAGGATGTATTCCCGGCTCGGCAGCGGCGCCTCGTAGCGCTCTATTTCACGTTCGTAAAACGGGTCGGCCAGGCGTATCGCCGGAATTTTGTGCTTGCTTGCGCGGCTGCGTGATTTGTTCGTTGACAATTTAATCTCTGCTCTCTAAAATGCGCGCCTTATTGCCCAGATGGCGGAATTGGTAGACGCGCACGGTTCAGGTCCGTGTGCCGCAAGGTGTGGAGGTTCGAGTCCTCTTCTGGGCACCAAATGTTGTAAGCAAAAAGCCGACCTCGTGTCGGCTTTTTGCTTGTGTAAGGCTTATTGTAGACATTAAGCCTCGTAAGGGTGACGACGCACGATCGTCTCCACCCGATCCGGCCCGGTCGACACCACATCCACCGGCACTTCGCACAGGGCCTCCATCCGCTTCAGGTAGGTCTGCGCCTTCTGCGGCAGCTTGTCGAATTCCTGCACACCCACCGTGGTGTCGCTCCAGCCCGGCAGATCCTCGTAGATCGGCTCGACGTAGGTGATCGACTCGGCGCCCACCGGCAGGATGTCGCAGGTCTCGCCTTCGATCTTGTAGCCGACGCACACGCGCACGGTTTCCAGCCCGTCCAGCACGTCGAGCTTGGTCACGCACAGGCCCGACACGCCGTTGATCTGGATCGAGCGCTTGAGGGCGGCTGCGTCGAACCAGCCGCAGCGCCGCGCGCGCCCGGTGGTGGCGCCGAATTCATGGCCCTTCTCGCCGAGATACTGGCCAACGTTGTCGAACAATTCGGTGGGGAACGGCCCGGAGCCGACGCGCGTGGTGTAGGCCTTGGTGATGCCGAGCACGTAGTGCATCGCGGACGGACCGACGCCGGAGCCGGTGGAGGCGCCGCCGGCAGTGCAGTTGGACGAGGTGACGAACGGGTAGGTGCCGTGATCGATGTCGAGCAGCGTGCCCTGCGCGCCTTCGAACAGAAGATTGCCGCCCGCCTTGTTGACTTCGTACAGGCTGCGCGGCACGTCGGCCACCATCGGCTTGATGCGCTCGGCCATCGCCATCATGCTGTCAAGCGTCTGGTTGAAGCTCACCACCTCGGCCTTGTAGTAATTCTTCAGCATGAAGTTGTGGTGGTCGAGCACTTCGCCCAGCTTGGCGGCGAAGCGTTCGCGGTGGAACATGTCCTGTAGGCGCAGTGCGCGGCGCGCCACCTTGTCTTCGTAGGCGGGGCCGATGCCGCGCCCGGTGGTGCCGATCTTGCCGGCGCCCTTGGCGATCTCGCGCGCCTGGTCGAGCGCCACATGGTGCGGCATGATGAGCGGGCAGGCTTCGCTGATTTTGAGGCGGCTGGCGACGTCGACACCGGCGGCCATCAGCATGTCCATTTCTTCCAGCAGCGCGTTCGGCGACAGCACCACGCCGTTGCCGATGTAGCAGGTGACATTGTCGCGCAGGATGCCCGACGGGATCAGGTGCAGCACGGTCTTCTTGCCTGCCACCACCAGCGTGTGGCCGGCGTTGTGGCCGCCCTGAAAGCGCACTACGCCCTGCGCGCGGTCGGTCAGCCAGTCGACGATCTTGCCCTTGCCTTCATCACCCCACTGGGTGCCGATGACGACGACGTTTTTTGCTGCCATGGTGAAGCCTCCCCTTATTGTGTATCCGAACTGGCGATGACCAGCTCGCGCAAATCCAGACTGAAACCGGTGGCCGGACGCGCCCGGCCGAATACCCGTCCCACCTCGTCGTAGCGCCCGCCCTGCGCGATCGCATGGCTGCGCCCGCCGGTGTAGGCAGCGAACACGACGCCACTGTGATAGCCGTAGCCGCGCAGTTCCGCCAGATCATAGGCCGCCTCGACGTTCACCAGCCCCTCGTCAAGCACCTCCAGGGTATCCAGTGCGGCAGCGACTGCCGCCAGCGGCGGCAGTCGCACGCGCGCCTCGGCCAGCACGCTACGGTCGCCATACAGCAGCGGCAGCGCGGCAAAGGCGTCGCGCAGGGCAATGGGCAGACCGGCGGTGAGGACGGCCACGGCGCTGCTGTCCTTGGCCTGCAGCGCGCCGAACAGCTGATGCTCGATTTCGCCACTGAGTCCGGCTTCCTGCGCTAGCGCACGATAGACGCCGACGTGGCCGATGTCGAGCTGCAGCGTTTTTACCCCGCACGTAGCCAAGCCCTGCAGCATCAGGGTGAGGATTTCGAGATCCGCCTCGGCGCCGGCCTCGCCGTACAACTCGGCGCCGATCTGGATCGGTTCGCGCGAGCGATGGAAGCCGTCGGACTGGGTGTGCAGCACGCTGCCCGCGTAGCACAGGCGGTTCACTGCGTTGGCGGCCAGTAGATGGGCGTCGATGCGCGCGACTTGCGGGGTGATGTCGGCACGCACGCCCATCAGCCGCCCGGTCAATTGATCGACCAGCTTGAAGGTCTTGAGATCGAGATCGGCGCCCACCCCGGTCAGCAGCGAATCGACGTATTCCATCAGCGGCGGGATCACGAGCTGATAGCCGCGGCTGCGGAACAGGTCGAGCAGCGCGCGCCGCATGTCCTCCATGCGCCAGGCCTGCGGCGGCAGCACATCCTCGACGTTTTCGGGCAATAACCAGGCAGTCATGTCAGTTCAACATCAGCAACAAAAAAACGCCGCCTACTATCGAGGCAGCGCCGATAAAACGCAATTGGCCATCCTTGAGCTCCAGCATCCTGCTGAAGCCCTCGCGCCACATTGCAGGCGCGGCAAACGGCAGGATACCTTCAATCACCAGCAACAGCCCGATTGCCGCAAGCCAGTCAGAACCGGTCATTGACCGCCGGCGGCACGCGGATTCTTCATGTACTTGAAGAAGTCGGAGCTGGGGTCGAGCACCATCACATCGCTCTTGCTCTTGAAGCTTTCGCGATAGGCCTGCATCGAACGGTAGAACGCATAAAACTCGGCGTTCTTGCCGTACGCGCCGGCATACACCGCAGACGCCTTGGCGTCGCCCTCACCCTTGACGCGCTGGGCATCGCGGTAGGCCTCGGCGACGATCACGTCTTTCTGCTTGTCGGCATCGGCCTTGATCTTTTCCGCCTCGGCTGCACCTGTCGAACGCAGTTCGTTGGCCACCTGCTTGCGCTCGGCTTCCATCCGGCGATAGACGTTTTCCGACACGGTTTCCGGCAGGTCGACCCGCTTGATCCGGACGTCCACCACCTGCACGCCGATCTTGCGCGCATCGCTATCGGCCTTGGTGCGGATGATGTTCATGATTTCCTCGCGCCGGCCCGACACCACCTCGTTGATGGTGCGCTTGCCGAATTCGGCGCGCAGGCCGTCGTTGACCGTCTGATTAAGGCGGATCTGGGCCCGCGTTTCGTCACCGCCGACCGACACGTAAAACTGCCGCGCATCGATCACGCGCCACTTGATGAAGGAGTCGACCAGCACGTTCTTCTTTTCCGAGGTGATGAAGCGCTCGGGGTCGGCCGAATCCAGCGTCAGGATGCGCGTATCGAAAAAGCGCACGTTCTGCACCAGCGGCAGCTTGAAATACAGGCCCGGCTTGGTCTTCACCGACACCACTTCGCCCAGCTGGAACACCAGGGCGTTCTGCCGCTGGTCAACCGTAAACATGCTGGCGCTCAGGACGACCAGCACGACCAGCAAGCCGATCAACAACGATCCGATGCTCTTGTTCATGGCCGATCCTCCCGGTCACGATTGCGAAGGGCATCACGCGTACGCGCATCCATCGGCGCGGTCGATGTCGTGGCCGGCGCTTGAGACAAGACATCCGGGGCGCCGCTGTAGGGCTGGCTGACAATCTGCTGCAACTTGTCGAGCGGCAGGTACAAGAGGCTGTTGCCGCCTTTCTGGTCCACCAAGATTTTGCTGGTGTTGTTCATCACGGTCTGCATGGTGTCGAGATAGATACGCTGGCGCGTGACCTGCGGCGCCTTCTGGTATTCGGCAAAAATCTGCGAGAAACGGCTGGCTTCACCCTCGGCGTTTGCGATCACCGACTGCTTGTAGCCTTCGGCTTCTTCTTTCAGCCGCGAGGCCAGACCGCGGGCGCGCGGCACCACGTCGTTGGAGTAGGCCTCGGCCTCGTTCTTCAGGCGCTCGCGATCCTGCCCCGCTTTCACCGCATCGTCGAACGCAGCCTGCACCTGCTCAGGCGGCTGGATGTTCTGCAGGGTGACCTGGCTGATGCTGATGCCGGTCTTGTGGCGGTCATGGATGTCCTGCATCAACTGCTTGGCGCGCGCGGCAATTTCGGCGCGCCCCTCGTACAGCACGAAGTCCATCTTGCTCTTGCCGACGATTTCGCGCATCGCGGTTTCGGCGATCTGCAGCGCACTATCTTCGGGGGAACGGTTGACGAACAGGAACTCGACCGGATCCTTCAGGATGTACTGCACGGCAAACTGCAGGTCGATGATGTTCTCGTCGTCGGTCAGCATCAGCGACTCTTTCAGCACCTTGCTCTTGACGTTGTTGCGGTAGCCGATTTCGACCGTGCGCACCTGGTCGACGTTGACGACCTCGCGCGATTCGATCGGCCACGGCAGATGCCAGCGCGGGCCGGGCTCGGTGGTCTCGACGTATTTGCCGAAGCGCAGCACCATGCCGCGCTGACCGGTATCGACGATATAGAAGCCGCTCGCCACCCACACCAGTGCCAGCACGCCGACCAGCAGGCCAACCAGATTGCCGCCACCCGGAAAGCCTTCGGGGGAAAAGCCCTCTCCGCCGCCACCTCCACCCGAGTCCTTTTTACCGAACATACCGTTGAGACGCTGGTTGACGCGGCGCCAGAGCTCGTCCAGGTCGGGCGGCCCGCTATTCTTGCGGTTGTCTTTATTGCCCCATTGCGGGTCGTTCCATGCCATAGCGTTATGTGGAGAAAACTGTAGGTTGGAGAGAGGTGTCGTCTGCTGCGCCGGCTTCATCCTGGCTGGCTTCAACCTGGGCGCGGTTGGCGAGCAGGATTTCTGACAGGGCCTCGCGTAAAAGTTCAAGCCCCGCGCCGGTTTGCGCGGATACATACACGCTTTGAAGTTTACCATATTCGTCGCGCGCCACTCCCGGTGCCACGCCCGTCAGATCAAGCTTGTTGTAGACGCGAAGCTGGGGCACGGCCTCCGCTCCGATTTCCCCCAGCACCTTCTCGACCGCCTCGATCTGGCGCTCGCGCCCGGGGCTGGACGAGTCGATCACGTGCAACAGCAAATCGGCCTCAGCCGTGGCCTCCAGGGTGGCCCGGAAGGCGGCCACCAGATCGTGCGGCAGGCGGGTGATGAAGCCGACGGTGTCCGACAGCACGACTTCTCCAACCTGCGGTAGGTAGACCTTGCGCGTGGTGGTGTCGAGCGTGGCGAACAGCTGGTCGGCCGCGTAGGCGCCGGCGCGCGTCAGCGCATTGAACAGGGTGGACTTGCCGGCGTTGGTGTAGCCCACCAGCGCCACCGACATCACCTGCTGGCGCGCGCGCGCGCGCCGCTGGGTGCGCCGCTGCTTGCCCAGTTTGGCGAGCCGCTCGCGCAACGCCTTGACCCGCACGCCGATCAGGCGGCGGTCGGTTTCCAGCTGCTTCTCGCCCGGGCCGCGCATGCCGACGCCGCCACGCTGGCGTTCGAGGTGGGTCCAGCCGCGTACCAGACGGGTCGACAGATGCTGCAGTTGGGCCAGTTCGACCTGCAGCTTGCCTTCGGCGCTGTTCGCCCGGTGGGCAAAGATATCCAGAATCAGGCTGACACGGTCGATCACCCGGCAGTGCAGGCGGCGCTCCAGGTTGCGCTCCTGCGCGGGCGACAACTCGTGGTTGAAGATGACGACGTCGGCTTCGGTGGCAAGGACCAGCGCTGCGATCTCGTCGGCCTTGCCGCTCCCCACGAACAAGGCTGCATCCGGGCGGCTGCGCTTGCCCTGCACCTCGCCGAGAATGTCGAGCCCGGCGCCCGCAGCCAGCAGGCGCAGCTCGGCCACGCTCTCGGCAAAATCCGGCGTCCCGAAATCGAGTGCTACCAGGATGACGCGCTCGCCACCTGCGTGCCGCTCAAGCAAGTGGACGCTCCCGGTTTGCGTCAGGGCCGGCCGCATTCAGCGGACGGGCCTCGGCGGGAGTTAACGGGGTAAGGCGATACAGGGAGGGTTTCACAGGCAGGCGTTCCGGCAGGATGGGGGCATGGGGAGGCGGGGCATGCTTGCGGCGCCCATGCCCGAGCGGGTAGGGGCATTTCATTCTAGCCCGTATCACGTCATCTGCGGGCGCCCAAAATGCCAGCCCTGCCCATAGTCCACCCCCATGTCGGCCAGGATGCGCGCGGTTTCTGCGTCCTCGACATGCTCGGCCACGGTGCGCACGCCTTCCTTGCGCGCAAAGTTAGCCAGGCTTTCGACGATACCCGCCACCTTGCGGTCCCGGCGCATGTGCGACACCAGCCAGCCTTCGATTTTCAGGAAACTGACGGGCAGGTGCGCCAGATACAGATAGGACGAATACCCGCTACCGAAATCATCGAGCGCCAGCCGAAAGCCGAAATCGATGAAGGGCTGCAGATCGGCACGCAGTTTCTCCAGGCTGACGATGCGCTGGCGCTCGGTCAGTTCCAGCACGATGGGCTTGACCGGCCCCAGCATCACGCTGCAGGTCTGACAGTAGCCCATGGCATTCTCGAGCATTTCCTCGACCAGATCGCGCCGCGCCAGAAACTGCGGCGAGACGTTCACGAAGTGGGCAAAATCGGGGGCGCCGCCCTGATCCATGCGGACGACACAACGCTGCATCACGTTGCGGACCACCTGGCGATCGATTTCGGCCATCAGGCCCAGGCCTTCGGCCATATCGACAAAATCCTGGGCTTCGACGATTTCGCCGGTCGCGGTCTCGATGCGCGCCAGCGCCTCGTCCGCAATCGTCTGTCCGCTCTGCAAGTCGACGATGACCTGCGAGGCCTGTCTGACCCGCTGTTCTGCCAGCGCCTGCCGCAGCAGCGCACTGTTCCACGGGAAATGGGTGTGGGCCGCCATCCTGACCTGATCACGGCCATCGGACTTGGCCCGATACAGCGCGTGGTCGATTTTTTCCATCATGGGCAGGGTTTCGCTGTCGTTCGTGCCGAAGGCGGCCACCCCCGCCGAAAAACTCACGGAAATGGCGCCAACGCTGGTCTGCACTGGCGTCGAACGGGCCTCGCCGGCGAGCCGCTCCATGATGCTGGCAGCGTCTTCTACGGTACTGCCATGCAGCACGAACAGGAATTCCTCCCCGCCCCAACGCGCCACCCAGTCGCCTTCGCGCAGCCCGGATTCAAACCGGCGTGCCACGGCGTTCAGCACCTCGTCGCCCACGGCGTGGCCGTAACGATCATTCACCATCTTGAAATGATCGAGATCGACCAGGGCCAGTGCGAAGCCATGGCCGTCGCGCGGGGTGCGCGCTCTTTCCTTTTGCAGGCGTTCCTCGGCTGCACGCCGGTTGGGCAGTCCGGTCAGGGGATCGGTCAACGCGATGCGCTGCAGCAGGTCTTTTTGCGCGGACTGATGCAAGGCATTGCCGAGCCAGTCGGCAATCAGGTCCATGTAGGCAATGTCGACCGCGTCGGGCGGTGATTCGCTGCGCTGGCGTAAAAAAGCCAGCACCCAGCGGGCCTCGTCACCCACCGTTACCGGAATCCCGGAGAAGGTGCGCATGCCGAACTCGGTCACCATCGGATTGCCGGCATGCATGGGGTGCGAGGTCAGATCGGCGATGTGGGACGGTGCACAGGTATGGTAGACAACGCGACACAAGGACACGTCAATCGCCTGTCGGCTACCTTCCGGAAACACCCCCAGACGGTCGCTGACATAGCGCGCTGTGCAGTATTCGCCGAGTTCGCCCAGCACCGCCAGATCCATGTCCAACACCTCTGCCGCCATCGCCAGCATGGCGCGGATACGTTCGGCATCCGAGAGCCCGCGCCGCACGGACAGCTTCCACAAAGCGTTGAGGCGATCGACGTGCGTGTCGCTCTGGCTGGTCAGTGACACGCGGGGATCCGATTCGTTGACAGACAGCATGGCCACCGTTTGAATTCGATTTCAGGCCGCCATTGTAGTCTCAAGGCGCGTTTTACAATTCCACCGCGCGCAAACGCTCGGCTGCCTGTTCCGGGTTGATGGTATTGACGAACAGCCCGGACCCCAGCTCGAACCCGGTGGGGATCGAGGTGCGCGGACAGATTTCCAGATGCCAGTGGTAGCTCGGTGCGTTCGCGGCGCGCTGGGCATCGTGAGGCACGGAGTGCAGGAAGAAGTTGTACTGTGCGCCGCCGATGACCGCATCGAGCCGTGCCATGGTGCGCTTCATCACCCGCGCCAGGTCGGCCATATCCTCACCGCGCACGTCGAGAAAATCGGCCAGGTGCGCCAGGGGCAGGATGTGCACCTCCCATTCGTATCGACTGGCGAAGGGCTTGATCGCGATGAACTTCTCGCCGCGCTCGACCACGTACTGGCCGACATTGATCTTGCGGCGCACCGCGCCCGAGGTGCGGTCGTAGATCGTCGCCTCGAAAGTCAGCGCCTCGTCGATCAGCGCGCAGAAGATGCAGTGATGGTGCTTGGCGTAGTGCGCGGCGCTGTTCCTCACCTCGGCGTCGACGTTTTCCGGCACCACCGGCATCGCGATCACCTGGCTGTGAGTGTGCGGGATCGAGGCGCCGGCCGCCGGGCCGAAGTTCTTGAACACCAGCACGTATTTCAGCCGCTCATCCGATTCGAACAGCTGCCGCATGCGCGTCTGGTAGACGCCGAACAGTGCCGCGAGGTGCGATTCGGCCATGTCGTGCACGGCGATGCCGTGTTCATGGTGGTCGATGATGACTTCATGCCGGCCGTAGCCGTCGATGGTCTGCTGCAGGCCGAAGTTGAAGCCGGCCTGTTCGCGGTCGTCGCCCAGCACCGGGTAGAGGTTTTCCACCATGCGGATCTGCCAGTCGCCGTCCGGCGGCCAACTCAGGATCACCGGCGGGGTCTTGTGCTCGTTGCCGCGGCAGAACGGGCAGGTTTCGACATGCTTGCGGGTGTCGCGCGGAGCCAGTTCCTCGGCCTTTTTAGGACGCATGCTGCGCGCGGTGGCCACCAGCACCGATTCGCTCGGAACAATGGGGTTGATGCGGATTTCGCGGACTTCGCTCAAGTCGGCTTGAATGTCTGGCATGGGTGTCTCCTCCGCCGGCAAGCATAAAACAGCCGCAAGGCAACGCTAGTTCATTCTGCTTATGCCCGCACTCAGGCTTTTTATCCCCGCTCTGGACAAGGGCTTGCGTTGACGTGGCCCCGGCGGGCGCCGACAATGCCTGTTCTTTGCTGGATTCCGGAGTATTCCCATGGACGAAAAAGCCCTGCACGACGAGCAGCGTCTGATGCGCATGATGCGCAAGACCCTCACCTCCATCGTGCGCGACACCGCGCCGCGCGACGGTAACCCCAGTCCGCTGACCGAAGCCACCATACTCGGCATCAAAGATTGCCTGGTGGTGATTTCCAGCCGCGAAACCGAACTCGCCAAACTCACCGGCCGCACCCTAGATGAGCGTCCGCGCTTTACCGACGAGACGCCGACCAGCCACGCCGTCAAGATCAGCAGCATTCCGAAGAAAACCCACTGAGATGCCGCAAGCCACCAGCCTGTTCACCGATGTCGAATCGAAAGTCGTCGGCACGACAGCGGTGGTGATTTATTCGCCGTCGGGCAAAAAACGCACGCGCTTTCCCGAGGGCGTGGTCGAGGTTTATGCCAGCGAGGACGAGGCGCTGGCGCACGCGGACCCGGACAAGTGCCGCCACGCGGCGATCGCCAGTGGCCCGTCGCGCTCGTCGGAAGGATTCAAGCTGTTTTATCTGGTGCGCTGGCTCGACTGAGCGTGGTTGTTGCCGCTTCAGCGGCTCTAGTGCATGGCTGTAGCTGCTTTAGCGGCTTACAGACATTGCCTCCCCCTTTTAGGGATAAACGCGTCCACCCCTTGCGGGTGGAGCGCAGCGCTGGCGCTCAGTCAGCGCCATGGACCTTGCGCCGTACCCGCTTCTTGCGCCGCATCCGCGTGGCCTCGCTCTCGGTCAACGGCGCACGCGCTTTCCCCTCGAACGGATTCTTGCTGCCATCTTCCTTGATCTGAATGCGCAACGGTGTGCCCTGCAGATTGAATGCCTTGCGGAAACTGCTTTCCAGATAGCGCTTGTAGTCGTCCCGCAAGCCTTCCAGCGCGTTGCCGTGCAGGATGATGACCGGCGGATTCTTGCCGCCCTGGTGGGCGTAACGCGGCTTCGGGCGGAACAGTCCGCTCTTCGGCGGCGCGTGCTGTTCCACCGCCATCTCCAGTACCCGCGTGAGCTTGGGCGTCGACATCTTGAGGAAGGCGGCGGCGTGCGCGGCTTCCACATCCTTCAGCAGGGTGTCCAGGCCCTTGGCCTTCAGCGCCGAAATGTAGTTGAAGCGGGCAAAGTCGAGAAACGCGAGCTTGCGGCCGATGTCGCGCTTGATGTCGTCGCGCTGCTCGGCCGAGAGACCGTCCCACTTGTTGACCGCCACCACCAGCGCGCGCCCGGTTTCCAGCACGAAGCCGGCCAGGTGCGCGTCCTGCTCGGAAATACTCTCGCGTGCGTCGAGCACCAGCACCACCACGTTGGCATCCTCGATCGCCTGGAGAGTCTTGATGACGGAGAATTTTTCCACCGTCTCGAACACCTTGCCGCGGCGGCGCACGCCGGCGGTGTCGATCAGGATGTAGGGCTTGCCGTCGCGTTCGAACTCGACATAGATCGAGTCGCGCGTGGTGCCCGGCTGGTCGAACGCGATGACGCGCTCCTCCCCCACCAGCGCATTGACCAGGGTCGATTTGCCCACATTGGGGCGCCCCACCAGCGCAATCTTGGGGATGCCGAATTCGTCGGTCTTTTCTTCCTCTTCGGAAAACGGCGCCAGCGCCTCGTCCACCAGATCGGCGATGCCGTCGCCATGCGCGCCGGAAATCGCCAGCGGTTCGCCCAGTCCGAGCTCGTGGAATTCTGCGGTGATCACCGCGCGGTTCATCCCTTCGGCCTTGTTGACCGCGAGCAGCACCGGGCAGGAAGCGCGGCGCAACCGATCGGCGATCACTTTATCCTGCGGGGTGAGGCCACTGCGCGCATCGACCATGAAGATGATGGCATCGGCCTCGTCGATGGCCTGCAGCGTCTGACGCGCCATTTCGGCCATGATGCCCTCCTTGGCCACCGGTTCGAGACCGCCGGTATCCACCACCAGATAGGGCTTGCCACCGATGCGCCCGCGCCCGTAATGGCGGTCGCGCGTCATCCCCGGCAGGTCGTGCACCAGCGCATCACGCGTGCCGGTGAGGCGGTTGAATAGGGTGGACTTGCCGACGTTGGGACGTCCGACAAGAACCAGAGTGGGAAGCATGGCTATCCTTGCTGATGCGCGGGCCAAACCCGCACGTCTTTATTTAAGTCTGAAAGCGACGACGCTGCCTTTGGCCGTCTGCACGGCGAAGCCCGGCCCGATGTCGACCGGCGCCGTACGCACGCTACTATCGACTTTGGCACGCGCAACGAAGCTGCCGTCCTCGGCCGACAACACATGCACATAGCCTTCGCCGTCGGCCACCACCACCCAGGCACCCAGCGCCAGCGGCGCGGTGACCTGGCGGCGCGCCAGCTTGTCCTGCCGCCAGCCGGCGCGGCCACTGGTTTTATCGTAGGCCGTTACGGCGTCCTTGTCGTCGGTGACGTACACATTGCGCTCGTCCATCGCCAGGCCACTGTTGCTGGAGGTGTCGCGCGTCCACAGCGGTGAGCCGTTGCGACGGTCGAAGCAGGCCACGCGTCCCTGGTAGGCGACGGCACACACCTGTCGCTCGTCCACCACCGGATTGCCCATCACGTCGGCCACCCGTTCGAGTTCGGTCGCTCCGCGCGGCAGCGCCACCGTGGCCTCCCACAGCTGGGCGCCATTGGCGGCGTTCAGCGCGACCAGCTTGCCGCCGGGAAACCCGGCGTACAGCACGTCGTCACGCACCACCATGCCGCCCGAGCCGCGCAGGCTCAGGGCCGGCAGATTGCGGCTGTACAGCCATTTTTGGCTGCCGTCAGCCGCGGCAAGGCCATGCACGCGGCCATCTCCAGTGCGTGCAATCACCGTGTCGGCGAGCGCCAGCAACTGACCGGTCACTTCGCTCGACAGCGTCACTTTCCAGCGCAGCTGCCCGCTGGATCGATCCAGCGCCAGCAATTCGCCCTTGCCTCCGCCCGCCAACACCAGCCCCTGGCCCGCGCCGGCCCCGGCCGACAGCTTCACGCCGGTGTCGTTGCGCCAGACCGTATTACCGGTTGCCACCGCGATGCGCACCACGCGGCTGCCGCCGGCGGCGAGCACGTCGTCGCCTTCGGCCTGGGGGCGGAACAGATAACCGCCCGCCTCTCCGGTGTCACCTTTCCAAGCTTCGGCAAGGCTGGCGGTCGGCTTGAATTCGACGAGTTCGGCGGGCTTGGCCTTGGCGGGCCCAGAGCCGAACCAGCCGCCTACCGTGCTCGTCATCGAGCCCACCGTGCTGCATCCCGATACAGCCAGCGCCAGGCTGGCGACAATCAAGCGCATCTTCATTTGGCTTCTCCTCCCAGCGCGTCGAGCTTCAGTTCGACAATGTTGCGGTAGGGGTTGTCTTCCGCCATTTTTCCGAAGGCTGCCTGGTACGCGGCGCGCGCCTCGGCCGGTTTGCCCTGCGCCAGCAGCACGTCGCCCTTCAGATCGTGGAAGCGGAAGGCAAACGCATCGCTGTGGGTGGCGGACAGTGTTTTCAGCGCAGCGTCATGCTGTTTCTGGTCGAGTTGCACGCCGGCCAGCCGCAGACGCGCCAGATCCTTGACCGCGGGTTCCTTGCTGTTGGCCGCGGCCCACTCCAGCTGGGCCTGCGCGCTTTTCACATCCTTGGCGACAACGTTCAGCTTGGCCAGCAACAGTGCGGCACGCGGCGCATATGCGGTGCCCTTGTACTGGTCGATCAGCATCGCCCCCGCCTCGCGTGCACCCTTGGCGTCGTTGGCGGCCAGCGACTGGGTGAGTTTTTCGTACACGGTGGCGGCTTCCAGGCTTTGCGTCACCGTGTGGTTCTGCCAGTAGCGCCAGCCCGCCGCCGCCGCGATCAGCACGGCCAGCCCGATCATCAGCAGGTTGCCCCAGCGTTTCCACCAGGCCTTCAGTTCGTCCAGCCGTTCCTGTTCGTCGAGATCGTAGGTTGCCATGTCATTTATGCCTTTTTCAGATATTCAATTGCCAGCGCCACCTCGACGCGGGTCTGCTCGGCCGTTCCGCGCAGGGGTTTCAGCGTCACCTGCTGTGCCGCCGCCTCGTCGTCGCCGATGATCACCGCATAGCGTGCGCGGCTGGCATCGGCCTTTTTCATTTGCGACTTGAAGCTGCCGCCGCCGCAGTGCAGGATCGTCGACAGATTCGCGGCACGCAGCGCGCTCGCCACCTGCCACGCGAAGGCTTGCGCAGCCTCGCCGGCGTGAACGATATACGCATCCGGCACGGCTGTCTCCAGCGGGGTGCCTGCCACTTCCATCAAAGACAGCAGACGCTCGATGCCCATGGCGAAACCTGCAGCGGGCGCCGGTTTGCCACCCAGCTGCCCGATCAGGCCGTCGTAGCGCCCGCCCGCGCACACCGTGCCCTGCGCGCCGAGCTGGTCGGTTACCCACTCGAACACGGTGCGGTTGTAGTAGTCGAGTCCGCGCACCAGACGCGGGTTGATTTCGTATGCAATGCCGTTGGCGCGCAGCAAGCCCTGCAACGCATCGAAATGCGTCAGCGCCGCGTCGTCGAGCTCGTCCATCAGCTTCGGCGCGGCGTCGTTCAGCGCCTGCATCGCCGGGTTCTTGCTGTCGAGAATGCGCAGCGGGTTGCTATGCAGCCTCCGCTTCGAGTCCTCGTCGAGCACGTCCTGGTGCGCCTCGAAATAGGCAATCAGTTTTGCACGGTGACGCTGCCGCGACTCGTAATCGCCCAGCGTGTTGAGCTGCAGCGTGGGGGCGATGCCGAGTGCGCGCCAAAGATCGGCGCACATCACGATCAGTTCGGCGTCGACGTCCGGCCCGGCAAAACCGAGCGCCTCGACGCCGACCTGGTGGAACTGCCGGTAGCGACCCTTTTGCGGACGCTCGTGGCGGAACATCGGGCCGGTGTACCACAGGCGCTTGCCGCCGTCGTACAGCAGATTGTGCTGGATCACCGCGCGCACCGAAGAGGCCGTGCCTTCCGGGCGCAGCGCCAGCGATTCGCCGTTCAGCTCATCGACGAAGGTGTACATCTCCTTCTCGACGATGTCGGTCACCTCGCCGATGGCACGCTTGAACAGCCCCGTGTGCTCGAGGATGGGCGTGCGCATCTCGCGATAGCCATAACGCCGAAGCCAGTCGCGCACGATCGCTTCGAAGGCCTGCCAGGTGTCAGTGACATCGGGCAGGCAGTCGTTCATGCCGCGCACGGATTGAATCAGGTTGCTCATAAATTAATCAACAGGAATGCGTGTCACGCAGCGCCGTAATGGCTGCGCACATAGTCTTCGACGATCACCTGGAAATCCGCGGCGATCCGGTCGCCTTTGAGCGTCACGGTCTTCTCCCCGTCGACGTACACCGGCGCGACCGGGACCTCACCGGTGCCGGGCAGCGAGATGCCGATGTTGGCGTGCTTGGATTCGCCGGGACCGTTGACCACGCAGCCCATCACCGCCACCTGCATGGATTCGACGCCGGGATATTGGCTGCGCCAGAGCGGCATCTGGTTGCGCAGGTAGGTTTCGATGTCCTGTGCCAGTTCCTGGAACACGGTCGAGGTAGTGCGTCCGCAGCCTGGACAGGCGGTGACCTGCGGGGTGAACGCGCGCAGGCCCAGCGCCTGCAGGATTTCCTGGCCGACGCGCACCTCCTGGGTGCGATCGCCGCCCGGTTCGGGCGTCAGGGAAATACGAATCGTGTCGCCGATGCCTTCCTGCAGCAGCACGGACAGGGCAGCGGTCGAGGCGACGATGCCCTTGCTGCCCATGCCGGCCTCGGTCAGCCCCAAGTGCAGCGGATAGTCGCACTGCGACGCGAGGTCGCGGTACACCGAAATCAGGTCCTGCACCCGGCTCATCTTGCACGAGAGGATGATCTTGTCGCCGCCCAAGCCCAGTTCCTCGGCCTTTTTCGCTGATTCCAGGGCGGAGGCCACCATCGCGCGGCGCATCACCACCTCGGCATCTTCCGGCTGCGCGAGACGCGCGTTGTCGTCCATCATGCGCACCGCCAGCGCCTGGTCGAGGCTGCCCCAGTTGACGCCGATGCGCACCGGCTTGTCGTAGCGACACGCCACTTCGATCAGGGTGGCGAACTGCTCATCGCGCTTGTTGCCACGTCCGATATTGCCCGGGTTAATTCGCAGCTTGGCCAGCGCCTCGGCGCACTCGGGCACCTGGGTCAGCAGCTTGTGGCCATTGAAGTGGAAGTCGCCGATCAGCGGCACCCGGCAGCCCAGCGCGTCGAGGCGTTCGCGGATGCGCGGCACCGCAGTGGCGGCTTCCAGCGTATTGACGGTCAGCCGCACCAGTTCCGAACCGGCCTCGGCGAGCGCTTGCACTTGGCGCACGGTCCCCGTGAGATCGACGGTATCGGTGTTGGTCATCGACTGCACCACCACGGGTGCGTCACCGCCGACCAGCACATGGCCGATCCGCACCTGGCGGGTGGGGCGACGGACAATCTGAGCCATCATTCTTCCAGCGTAAAGCGGGCGACCGTCACCGCAATAAAGGGTTTCAAATCGATGGGGCGGCCGTTATAGGTCATGCGCGCTTGCTCTGCGTTGCCGATTACCACATCGAACGGGGGCTGGCCCAGAATGTCGACGCTGCTGCCAGGCGGGTTGAGCTGGCGATACAGCATGCGGCCGCTGGCATCCTTGATTTCGACCCAGGATTCGTCGCCGAATTCGAGATGCAGTACACCCTTGACCGCCGGCGTTTCGGGGGCCACGGATGCGCCGGCCTCGGTCGGCTCGGCGCTCGCTGCCGCAGGTGCGTCCGGCGGAACGGAGACCGGTTCGGGGGCAACAAGCGGCGCTTCCACCGGCGCTGCAACGGGTTGCGGCACAGCAACAGGCGCGGGAGGGGCTTGCGCAGCTGACTGCTGCACCCGGCTGCCCGCATCATCCTCACCCTCGCTGTTGAGCCACCAATACAGCGCCACCGGCGCCGCCACCACCACGAGCATGCCCAGCAGCAGGAGAATCAGCCAGGGCGAAGTCAGCCAGGAGCGCGGCAAGGGCGGCTCGGCATGGCTGACCGCAGTCGGTTCCGCCGGGGCGCCTTCCATCCGCGCCAGCAGCGTTTCGGGCGCGAGTCCCAGCAAGCGCGCGTAGTTGCGAACGAACCCGCGGGCAAACACGGGCTGACCGAGGCTCTCGAAATCATCCGTCTCCATGGCCTCGACCTGGCGGTGCATCAGACGCAAGCGTGCGGCGGCATCCTCCAGCGTCATCCCCTGCTGTTCGCGCGCATCGCGCAAAATCTGTCCGATCTGGGATTGACCGTTCTCGCTCATTCGTATTGCCCCGTCAGCAACTGCCGCGCTTCATTCGAGTCGGGAAAGCGCTTGCGCAGTTGCAGGCCATAGGCCGCTTCCTGCGCGCGGTCACCTAGCCTCCGTTCCAGTCGAACGCCCAGCCACAGGCTTTCCGCGGTCGGCGGCGCCAGCTCGGCATGCCGAGCCAGCAGGCGCTGCGCCTCCACCGTCCGCCCCTGGCGGAAATGCAGACCCGCCAGCTTGATGATCGTATTGGCGTTGTCGGGTTGCAGCTTGAGCGACTTCAGCAGATTGGTTTCAGCCAGCGCGAGGTCGCCCTTCCTTTCGGCGCACAGGCCGGCATTGGCCATGGCCTGCTCGGGCTGTGCGTACAAGGGATTGCGCAGGGCGGTGCTGAACTGCTCGAGCCCTTCATCGTAACGGCCGCGCGTGCAGAGGAACCAGCCATAGTTGTTGCGTGTTTCAGAATCGCTGCGATCCAGCTCGATGGCGCGGCGGAAGTTTTCCTCGGCCAGCTTGTCCTCGGCCAGTTCCATATAGATCAGGCCGTAGATGTTGTAGGCCGGACCAAAATGGTTATCCGCCGTGATGGCCTTGCGCAGCTCGTCCAGTGCGATCTTGTACTGGGCGCGGGCAAAATAGGCATTGGCCAGATCGGTGAAAGCACGCGCACGCTGACGGCTTTCGCTGTCGACCTGCGTGTTGGCCACGCCACTTTCCCCGACAGGCTGGGCTGCACAGCCCGCCAGCAAGACTGCCGCCATCACGATCCATTTTTTCACGCTGCCTCCTTGTGCATCCGTTTCATTACGCGCCCGCTCTTGTCGGCCACCTTGCCTGCCAACTGGCCGCAGGCGGCATCGATATCGTCGCCGCGCGTCTTGCGCGTGGTCACCACATAGCCCGCGTCCTGCAGAATCTCACGGAACACCCGCATGGTGTCGACACGCGGTTTTTCATAACCGGAATCCGGGAACGGATTGAACGGGATGAGATTGAATTTGCACGGCACGTCGCGCGTCAGTTCGATCAGCTGACGCGCGTGCTCGGCTTGGTCGTTCACTCCGGCCAGCATCACATATTCGAAGGTGATGAAATCACGCGGCGCATGCACCAGATAACGCCGGCAAGCCGCCATCAGTTCCGCCAGCGGGTATTTCTTGTTGATCGGCACGATCTGGTCGCGCAACGCATCGTTGGGGGCGTGCAGGCTCACCGCCAGTGCCACCGGACAGCGCTCGGCCAGCCGGTCCATTGCCGGCACCAGACCTGAGGTCGACACCGTCACCCGGCGCCGCGACAGGCCGTAGGCATGGTCGTCTAGCATGATACCGAGCGCGGTCACCACGTTCTCGAAATTGGCCAGCGGCTCGCCCATGCCCATCATCACCACGTTGGTCACCGGGCGATCGGAGATTTCGCCTGCGCCGTGATTGAGCGCGGTGCGATTCGGCTCGGTCTTCAGGCTGTGGTGCGCCACCCACAGCTGGGCGATGATCTCGGCCACCGTCAGGTTGCGGTTGAAGCCCTGCCGCCCGGTCGAGCAGAAGGTGCATTCCAGTGCGCAACCGACCTGCGACGACACGCACAGGGTGCCGCGGTCGTCTTCCGGGATGAATACCGTCTCGATGCCGTTTGCGACGCCGACATCGAACAGCCACTTGCGTGTACCGTCGGCCGAGGTGTGCGCGTAATTGATCGCCGGCGGCGCCACCACCGCCAACTGCTGCAGTTTCTCGCGCAGGCTTTTGGCAATGTCGGTCATCTGCGCAAAATCGGCCACCCCGGACTGGTGCACCCAGTGGAACACCTGCTTGGCGCGAAACGGCTTCTCGCCGAGTTCGGTGAACCAGGCGGTCAGTCCTTCGAGGTCGAGATCAAGCAGGTTTTGCGGCATTACAGTGCGATCAGCGGCCCGCGTAGACTTCGCAGGCGGGGAAAAAATAGGCGATTTCGATCGCTGCGGTTTCCGGCGCATCCGAGCCGTGCACGGCGTTGGCGTCGATGCTCTCGGCGAAATCGGCGCGGATGGTGCCGGCTTCGGCCTTCTTCGGGTCGGTCGCGCCCATCAGTGCGCGGTTTTTTGCAATCGCGTCTTCGCCTTCCAGCACTTGCAACACCACCGGGCCCGAGATCATGAAGTCGACCAGGTCCTTGAAGAACGGGCGCTCACGGTGCACGGCGTAGAAGCCTTCGGCTTCCTGGCGCGACAGGTGCTTCATTTTTGACGCCACCACCTTGAGGCCATTGCTCTCGAAGCGGCTGACGATCTTGCCAATCACGTTCTTGGCGACGGCATCGGGTTTGATGATGGAAAAAGTACGCTGAACAGCCATGTGCATGCTCCAGATGAATTTGAAAAAATGTTCAAAAAACCATGAAAATCAGCCCGCTAGGATAGCATGCCCCAGCCCGGCCTGTCTTGCCCGACGGCTAGTCCGCGACGTGCGGCAGCACCCCGGGTTCACCTGGCGCAGCCAGCAGATCGGCATCCAGGCCGATGCCAGCCGCCCACGCCAGCCGCCCGTCGCACCACAACAGCGGCATGCGCCCGCGCTGCCAGGGTGGAATCGCATGTTCCTGCAACAGATTCTTCAGGCTGTGATGCGGGCCGCCCGCATGTAGCCGCAGGCGCTCGCCGCCCTGCCTCACCCCCAGGGTGACCTCCCCCGCCGTCAGCGCGGCGCGCTTCAGGCCCGTACCGACCACGGCCTCCATCCGCACGTCCACTCCGGCAGCCGGCACCCGGAGCGACGCCTCGCCCTGCCAGCGAACCGGCGCGGCCGGGGCGGGCGCCAGCGGCACCAGATAGGCCCCGCCGCGAAAACGCCATAGCTCCATCAGCCCCAGCCTGACACACACGCGCGCGTCGTCTTTCGCATCAAGCAGTTGATGCAGTGCCTCGTCGAGCCGCCGCGCGTTGGGTAGGGTATGGCCGTGCAGTTCGATGAAATGGCGCAGCAGGTTTCGCGCACGCGGCAGAGACAAGCCGGCCAGCGCCGCACAATCGAGTCGATCGCCCGCAATGGCACTCATCGCATCCTGTTGCGCCAGATCGCCCAGCAGTTCGGCGGCATCAGCCTGCAGCGCGGCCGCGCGCGCGAGGGTTGCGCTGCTGCCGGGAAAATGCGCGGCCAGCAGCGGCATCACATCCTGGCGCAGCGCATTGCGGCGGTAGCGGGTGTCCCGATTGCTCTCGTCGTCCACCCATTTCAGGCCGTGCGTCTGCGCATACTCCAGCAGGTCGGCACGCGGCGTATCGAGCAGCGGCCGCAGTTGCGCCGCCCGCCATCCGGGACGGCGCTGCAACTCGGACATCGCCGCCAGCCCTTTCGGTCCCGCGCCGCGCAGCAACTGCAACAAAAGCGTTTCGGCCTGGTCGTCCTGCTGGTGGGCGGTGAGCAGAAAATCCGCGTCCAGCGCGGCAAAGATGTGCTGGCGCTCGCGACGCGCAGCCGCTTCGACACCGGCCGCGTCGTTGCGCGCAATCTGGACCCGATGGATGCTGGATTCAACCGCATGCGATGCGCACAGCTGCGCGCAGAAATCGGCCCAATGGTCCGCATGGGGCGACAGGCCATGGTGCACATGGACGGCACGCAGTTCAAAGGGATGTCGATCACGCAGTTCCAGCAGGACGTGCAGCAGAACCACAGAATCGAGCCCCCCCGAGAGCGCCAGTGTCAGCCGCGCGTGCGGGGGAACGTGGCGGGCAAAAACGTCCGCCACGACTGCGACAACCGGCTTATTTGGCAGGGGTTTCCTTGAAGCTGCCATACGCCCGCAGGCGCTGGTAGCGCGCCGCCAGCAGCGCGTCGAGCGACGGCTTGCGCAACTCGGAAAGCGTATCGGTCAGCGCGCGACGCATCGACTGGAACATGGCGTCCCAGTCGCGCTGCGCGCCGCCCAGCGGTTCTTCGATGATGCGGTCGACCAGTCCGTTGGCTTTCAGGCGGTCGGCGGTAATGCCCAGGGTTTCGGCGGCAACCGAAGCCTTGTCGGCGCTCTTCCACAGAATCGAGGCGCAGCCTTCCGGCGAGATGACCGAATAGGTGGAGTATTGCAGGATCAGTGTGCGATCGCCGACGCCGATCGCCAGCGCGCCACCCGAACCGCCTTCGCCGACGATGGTGCAGATGACGGGCGTTTTCAGCTCTGCCATCACGTACAGATTGCGCGCGATGGCTTCGGACTGGCCGCGTTCCTCGGCCCCAATGCCCGGGTAAGCACCCGGCGTGTCGATGAAGGTGAAGATCGGCAGGTCGAATTTCTCGGCCAGCCGCATCAGGCGCAAGGCCTTGCGGTAGCCTTCGGGACGCGGCATGCCGAAGTTGCGGACAATCTTTTCCTTGGTATCGCGGCCCTTCTGGTGACCGATCACCATGACTGGCTCGCCGTTGAAGCGTGCCATGCCGCCGACAATGGCGGCGTCGTCGGCGTAGGCACGGTCGCCATGCAGTTCGGAGAAATCGGTGAACAGTCCCTGCACGTAATCGAGCGTGTAGGGCCGCTGCGGATGACGCGCCACCTGCGACACCTGCCAGGCATTGAGCTTGGCGTAGATGTCCTTGGTCAGCGTCTGGCTCTTCTTCTGCAGGCGGCGGATTTCCTCCGAGATGTCCAGGGCGGAATCGTCCTGCACAAAGCGCAGTTCTTCAATCTTGGCTTCGAGCTCGGCGATCGGCTGCTCAAAGTCGAGGAAGGTGGTTTTCATCGGTGGCCTTCATCAAGCTGTCATAGAAAACAGGTCAGCCGCGCATTTTAGCAGCCCGGCATCATCCCATGCAGCTTCATTAATGATGGTGGTGGCCGTGTGCGCCGTGTGCATGGCGGTGCTCGACCTCGTCCGGCGAGGCGGCACGGACTTCGGCCACCACACACTGGAAATGCACCGCCTGGCCCGCGTAAGGGTGATTGCCGTCGACTACCACCTTGTCATCGGCGATGTCGGTCACGGTGTAGAGCATTTCCTCGCTGCCGTCGACCGGCGAGCCGACGAACTGCATGCCGATCTCGATGTCGTCGGGGAAGGCGTCGCGCTGCTCCAGCCGCACCAGTTCGTCCTCGTATTCGCCGAAGGCATCGGCCGGCTGCAGCTTGAGGTCGATCTTGTCGCCCACGGCCTTGCCTTCCAGTGCCTGCTCCACCAGCGGGAAGATATTGTCGTAGCCGCCGTGCAGGTAACTGACCGGCTCGTCGCTCTCTTCCAGCAGCTTGCCCTCCATGTCCTTGACGATGTAGGTGATGGTGACGACGGTGTCCTTGCCGATATTCAATTGAGTTCCTTTACGAGTTGAAGCACTTCCGCCGCGTGGCCGCGGCTGGAAACGCCGTACAGGGCGTGACGGATGACGCCCTGTTTGTCGATGATGAACGTGGATCGCACCGCGCCCTTGCGCACGACGCCGTCCACGTCCTTGTCCTGCAGCACCCCATATGCAGCGCTGGTGACCTGTTCCTTGTCCGCCAGCAGACGCACGCTGATGCCGTGTTTGTCACGAAATTCGCTGTGTTTGATGCAGTCGTCGCGCGACACTCCGAGCACCGTGGCACCCAGTTTGGCGAAGTCGTTTTCCAGTTCGGAGAACTCGATCGCCTCGGTGGTGCAGCCCGGTGTGTCGTCACGCACATAGAAATACAGCACGAGCGTCTTCCCCCGAAACTGGGACAACTCGACGATGTTCATGTCCGCGTCCGGATTGGAAAAATCCGGCGCGCGGTCTCCCGCTTTCAACATGGAGGCTCCACTACGCATTTTTCGGCAGCATTCTAACAGGGGGGCGTCCAAACACATCGTTATAATTCCGCGAATGACGACGACCCTGCTTGGCGGCTTGAGCCCCACCCGTTTCCTGCGCGAAGTCTGGCACAAGCGCCCGCTTCTGATCCGCAATGCCGTGCCCGGCTTCATCGGCCTGCTGACGTCCAGCGAGATGCAGCAGCTGGCCTGCCGCGACGATGTGGAGTCGCGGCTGATCCAGGGCAGCGGCACCCGCTGGCAGCTCGATCACGGGCCTTTCAAAAAAAATGATTTCAGGCGCCTGCCCAAGACCGAGTGGACGCTGCTGGTGCAGTCGCTCAACCATGTGCTGCCCGAAGCGGATGCGCTGCTGGCGCGCTTCAACTTCATCCCGCACGCCCGGCTCGACGATCTGATGGTGAGCTACGCCGTTCACGGCGGCAGCGTCGGCCCGCATTTCGATTCCTACGACGTATTCCTGCTTCAGGGCCAGGGACACCGCCGCTGGCAGATCAGCACGCAAACCGACCTGGCGATCCTGGACGACGTGCCGCTGAAAATCCTGCGTCGCTTCAAGCCTGAAGAGGAATGGGTGCTCGGCCCCGGCGACATGCTCTACCTGCCGCCGCACGTCGCGCATTACGGCGTGGCCGAAGACGCCTGCACGACCTATTCGATCGGCTTCCGCGCCCCCACCACCGAGGAACTCGCGCATGGCTTCCTGATGCATTTGCAGGACACGCTCGCGCTGGAAGGCCGCTACGCCGATCCCGATTTGCGCCTGCAGGCCCACCCTGGCGAAATCAGCCGGGCGATGCTGTCGCAGATCGAAGGCATGATCGCAAAAATCCAATGGGGCAAGCGCGACATCGCCGAGTTTGCAGGACGTTATCTGTCCGAGCCCAAGCCGAATGTGTTTTTCGACGCGCCGGACGCGCCGCTCGGCCGAGCCGCCTTTTACAAGCAGGCGAACAAAGCCGGCGTCGCACTCAACCCCAAATCGCGCCTGCTGTTCACGGGCGGGCGTTTTTTCATCAACGGCGAGGCCTTCACCCCCGCGTCAGACGAAACCGCTGCCTTGCAACACCTGGCCGATCAGCGCCACCTCGCGCCGCCCTTGCCTGCCGCGCTGCGCGAGCGCTTTAATGACTGGTATGAAGCTGGCTGGCTGGAGATCGATACTGCATGAGCATCTTTGAAACCCCCGCTGAATTCCGTTCCGCATTCGACGGCTTGCTGGCCGGGACGCACCGTCAGTTGCGTGTGTACGATCACGATCCGAGTCTGCTGGAGATCGATCACGCGCCGCGTCACGCGGCATTGCGTGCGCTGTGCGTGGCAGGCGGCGGTCGCCGCATCGAACTGTTGTTCGATGACATCAGTCTTGTGGCGCGCAGGCACCCCCGTCTGATGGAGTTGCTGCGCGACTTCGGCCATGTTCTCGAAATCCGCCAGGCCGATCCCGACGCGCCGCGTCCCGAGCAGGCGTTTGTGCTCGCTGACCGCCACGGCGTATTGCTGCGCGCCGACAAGGCCGCGGTGCATGGCACGCTTCATCTGGACGACACACGCGATGCCGTGTTGTTGAATCAAGAATTCGAGGGTATGTGGCAGCGTTCGCCGGCCAGTGTGTCAGCGACGACGCTGGGGCTGTAGGATCTACAGCCCGCCCAGCCAGTCCAGTTCCGGTTCGGTGAAGCCGGCCGCCCGGCGTGCTGCCAGATTGAAGGGCGGCTTCAAAGGCGGCGCATCATAATCGACCAGCAACTGCCGAAACGTCGTCTCAGGCTGCAGATTGCGCGCCGCACACAACCAGCCGAACCAGTGGCTGCCGATGGCGACGTGGCCGATCTCGTCGCGCTCGATCACCGCAAGAATCTCGACCATGCGCAGGTCGTTCACGGCCCGGAGCTTGTCGACGATCAGCGGCGTGGCATCGAGCCCGCGCGCTTCCAGCACCCGCGGAACCAGCGCCATGCGCACCAGCGGGTCATGCGCAGTCCTCAGCGCCATGTCCCACAGGCCATTGTGCGCAGGAAAGTCGCCGTAGGCGTAACCCAGCGTCGCCAGATGCGTGCTCAGCAGAGCGAAATGCAGGGCCTCCTCGTCTGCCACCTGCAACCAGTCGGCGTAATACGCCGGCGGCATGTCGGCAAAACGGTGGGCGGCATCGAGTGCCAGGTTGATGGCATTGAATTCGATATGCGCCAGCGCATGGATGAGCGCAGCGCGGCCAGGCAGGGTGTCGGCACGGCGGCGCGGCACTTTCTGCGGCGGGATCAGTTCGGGTTTTTCCGGTTGCCCCGGCAGGTTGATCGGGTCACGTTCGACCCCGACAGCGGGATCCAGGCCCCCCGCCCGCCAGGCAGCCTGCAGGGCATGCACGCAGGCCACCTTGGCTGCCGGCTCGCTGACGTGCAAACACTCAGCGAGCCGGTGCGGCAGGCTTGGGGCCCGCAAATCAATGAGTTGTGCATTCGGCGCTGAAGATTCGGGTGCAGGGCTGGGCGCAGGCGACGCCATAGGCTTATTCAACATCAGGAGCCTGCAACAACGCCATGCACCCGAATCTTTCACGGGCCCTCAACGCCGCTCGACCCACCGGATACCCGTCAGCGCGATGGCCAGGAAAATGAGCAGCGGCAGGATCGACACCATCACAGCCGGCCAGTCATTCAGCAAACCGAGGTGACCGAACAGCCGGCTCAGCAGATGGAAGCCAAGTCCGGCCAGAATGCCGATGAAAATCTTGCTGCTGGTGCCGGCTGCCCGCGGTCCCTGGATGGCGAACGGCATGGCGATCAGCATCATGATCGGAATGACGAACGGGCTGATGAACTTCGACCACAGGGCGAGTTCGTAACGGGATGCTTTCTGGTTGTTTTCCTTCAAGTGAGCCACGTAGCGCCACAGGGTGCGCGCCGACATTTTTTCCGGTGCAACCAGCAGCACGCTGAGGATGTCGGGCGTCAAAACCGACTGCCAGTCCTGTTGCTCGATACGGGCAGCGCGGATGCCGTCCTCACCGAAGCGCGTCTCCATCACCTGTTGCAGATCCCAGGTCTGATCGCCACGCCAGCTGGCCTGTTCGGCCGCTCGGATCCAGCCCAGGCGGCCATCGGCCTCGAAGCCGTAGATCTCGATACCGCGCAGGGTATTGTCGGGCATCACCTCGCGCACATTGATAAAGCTGCTGCCATCCTTGACCCACAAACCGGAGCGGAACTGCTGCGCCACGACCGAACGGGTGGCCAACAGCTTGTAGCGCTGCGCGGCCTGCTCCGACCACGGCGCCACGTATTCGCCGAGTACCAGCAGCAGCAGCGACAGCAGCACCCCGATCACGCTGAAGTAGGCCGCCACGCGCCAGTTCGACAGGCCCGACACGCGCATCACCGCATATTCCGAATTGCCGACCAGGCGCGACAACGCGAACAACGTGCCGATCAGCGCCGCGACCGGCAGGATTTCATATAAATGGCCGGGCACATTGAGCAGCACCACCACAGCGGCCTGTCCCAGACCGTAATTGTTGCGGCCCAGACTTCCGAGTTCCTGCATCACGTCAAAAAACGCGAACAGCACCAGCAGTGCCAGCAGCACAAATCCCGACGCGACCAGCACCTGGCTGGCCAGATAGCGCGCGAGCAGCTTCATGAACGCCTCCCGCGCGGGGTAGTTTGTCGGGCGCGCAGGTAAAACAACGCGACCACCGCAAGCATCATCAATAGATGCGAAGACAGCATCCCCGCCCAGGGATTGAACTTGCCCTGCGCCACCCAGGCCTGCGATAGTGACAGCAGGTTGTTGTAGACGAAATACAGCAGCAGGGCGATCACCAGACCGTAGGAGCGGCGCGCCCGCGTGTTGACGAAACCGAGCGGAATCGCCATGACGGCAAGAATCAGTGCCGAGACGGGTACGCCCAGGCGCCATAGCAACTCGGCGCGCGCCGGCGGCGAAGCATCGGCCAGCAGGTCTGCCACAGGCGCCTGACGGATACCGGTTACCTGGTCATCGGTGGCGACCGGATCAAGCCGCATCCAGTAGCGCTCGAACTGCACGATGCGGTAGTCGAGCTGACCGGGCGTGCCTTCGTAACGGCGACCATCCTTGAACACCAGGTAACGCGAGCCATCGGGCAGCTCGGTATGGTTGCCCTCACGCGCCACCACCAGACCGAGTTGGCCATCGATGCGCGACTGCATGAACACGTTCCGCACAATGCCGGTCAGCGGGTTGAGCGATTCGACGTAATAGACACGCTGACTGGCGCCGGACTCGGCAAACAAACCAGGGGCGATCAGGGAACTTTCGCTGCGGCTCTTCAGATCCTGGCGATATTCGTTTTTCTTGGTCTGCATCCACGGATTGAGCACCAGCGTCAGCAGCAGGATCACCAGCGAAAACGGCACGGCGAAGGCCAGCACCGGCCGCATCCATTGCGTGAGCGACAGGCCGGCGTTGAACCAGATGACCATTTCGCTGTCTCGCCACATACGCGACAAGGGCAGCAATACGCCGGCAAACAACGCGATCGTCATCAATACCGGCAAAAAATACAGCAGCGAGAATCCGAGGAAGGCAAACACCGCCTCGTTGGCAAGTTCGCCGCGCGCCACATCGCCGAGCAAGCGGATGAATAGCACCACCAGCGCAATGGCGATCAGCACCGTCAGCACGGCGCCGGTGGTCAGGCCCATCTCGCGGGTCAGCGCGCGGCGATAGAGCATGGGGCCATCCTGAAATTGTTCGTGATCCGAACGGGCTTTTGACATTCCACCGCGCCCGCGCCAATAATCACCCAATCGGCAACGCCTGTCTTCGGCGCGACCATCCAACTGGCTACGCCTGACGGCGGCGCATCGGCAAATTGTATTTTTTTGAGCACAGACATGGAAAACAAGGGAATCGAACTTGAATTTAGCATAAAAAGCGGTGCGCCCGAGAAGCAGCGCACGGCCTGTGTCGTCGTCGGTGTGTTCGAAAGCCGCAAGCTGTCCGGCCCCGCCATCGACATCGACCGCGCCAGCGACGGCTACCTGTCGGAGATCCTGCGCGGCGGCGACATGGAAGGCAAGGCCGGCAGCACGCTGCTGTTGCACAAGGTGCCCAACATTCTGGCCGACCGCGTGTTGCTTGTCGGTCTCGGCAAGGAACGCGAGTTTCACGAAAAAAACTATCGCGATGCCATCGCCTGTGCAGTCAAGACCCTGCGCGACACCGGTTCGATGGAAGCGGCCATCACGCTTTCCGAAATCCCGGTGAAGAAACGCGACGTCATCTGGAACATCGAGCAGGCGGTGATCAGCGCGCATGATGCGCTGTACCGCTTCGAGCGCATGAAGAGCAAGCCGGACGAGGCGCGTCGCCCACTCAAGCGCGTGATCTTCGCCGTCTCGCGCCGCGGCGAGCTGAAATTCGGCGACATCGGTCTCGCGCGCGGGCTGGCCATCGCCCGAGGCATCAATCTCGCCAAGGACCTGGGCAATACGCCGTCGAACATCTGCACCCCCGAGTACCTGGCCGGCGAGGCAAAGAAAATGGCGAAGGCGCATGGCTTCGGCTGCGAGATTCTCGATTACGCCGCCTGCGAGAAACTCGGCATGGGCTCCTTCCTGTCGGTCGGCAAGGGCAGCGACAAGCCGCCGCGCTTCATCGTGCTGAAGCATGATGGCGGCAAGAAGGGCGACAAGCCGGTGGTGCTGGTCGGCAAGGCCGTCACCTTCGACGCCGGCGGCATTTCCTTGAAGCCGCCTGCCGAAATGGACGAGATGAACTACGACATGAGCGGCGGCGGCGCAGTCATCGGCGCTTTCCGCGCCATCGGCGAACTGGGGCTGAAGCTCAACCTCATCGGCCTGATTCCCGCCTGTGAAAACATGCCGGATGCGAATGCCAACAAACCTGGCGACATCGTCACCTCGATGTCCGGCCAGACCATCGAAATCCTCAACACGGATGCCGAAGGCCGCCTGATCCTGTGCGACGCGCTGACCTATGCGGAACGCTTCGAGCCCGACGCGGTGGTCGATCTGGCCACCCTGACCGGTGCCTGCGTGATCGCGCTCGGCGCGCACCCCAGCGCGCTCTACAGCAACCACGACCCGCTGGCGCGCGAGATCGAACACGCCGCCGACCACGCCTGGGACCGCGTCTGGCGCATGCCCTTGTGGGACGACTATCAGGACCAGCTGAAAAGCAGCCTGGCCGACATGGCCAACATCGGCGGCCGCCCCGCCGGCTCAGTCACCGCGGCCTGCTTCCTGTCGCGCTTCGCCAAGAAATACCACTGGGCGCACCTCGATATCGCCGGCACCGCCTGGAAAGGCGGGCGCGAAAAAGGCTCGACCGGCCGGCCGGTGTCCTTGCTGGTGCACTTCCTGCTGAACCGCGCCCAGAAGTAATCAGCCAAGTGACCGAGATCACCTTCTACACCTTTGCCGACAACCCGCTCGACGTCGCCCGTCGCGTCGCCGCCAAGGCGCACGGCCAGGGGAAACAGGTGATGATTTACGCACCTGACGCGGCGGTGGCCGACGCCATCGACCGCCTGCTGTGGACAACGCCCGCGCTGGGCTTCGTGCCGCACTGTCGCGACAGCGACGCGCTGGCAGGCGAAACGCCGGTGCTGATCGGCGCCGACGCCGACGCCTTGCGCAACGCCGACGTCATGATCAACCTGCACACTGAACAGCCGCCCGCCTTTGCCCGCTTCGAGCGGCTGGTGGAAATCATCGGCCTGGATGAAGCCGGGGTCGAGCAGGGGCGCGAGCGTTACCGTTTTTACAAGACCCGCGGCTACGCCCTGAAAACGCACGATCTGCGCCAGAACGCCGGATGAAGCCTCGATGAGCGACAGCCCTTTCTTGAACAAAATGGACGCGCTGCTGAAAAAGCATCGCGGGGGCGGCGAGGGCGACAACGATGCCCCCCCCGAAGCTGCAGCCGGGCAACCCGCCGAACAGGCTGCGCCGCCCGACGCCTGGCTGCCGGTGTTGACCCAGGTGATCGAGCGCGGCACGCCGCCCGTCATAGCGGCGCCAGCAGCGCTGCCAGCCGCCCCTGCTTTGCCCCCGAGCGAACCCGAAACGCCCGTGAGCGATGTGTCCTCGTCTCTCGTGAGCGACACCCTGGCCGAGCAACTGATGAG
Organism: Thiobacillus sp.; assembly: GCA_019459325.1. Lineage (GTDB taxonomy): Bacteria > Pseudomonadota > Gammaproteobacteria > Burkholderiales > Thiobacillaceae > Thiobacillus. The sequence continues at coordinate 14,982 of JAIBFA010000073.1, read as the reverse complement.
CGAACTGGCGCCGCGACTGTCCGAAGTGATGGAAAAACAGGTTGCCGCCGAACTGCGCAAGAACCTCGACCAGACCGTGGCCACCCTGCTCTCCCAGCTTGACGTCAATGTGCGTGAAATCGTGCGCGACGCCGTCGCCGAAAAACTCAAGCAACCGCGCGACCCGTCGACCTGAAACCGCATCACGCTGCGTTTTGTGGCCCGTCCGGGGATTTTTTTGGGATAATCAACCCTTTGCGCGCACGCCATGGAACTCGCCAAATCCTTCGAACCGGCTGACATCGAAAAACGCTGGTACGCCCAGTGGGAAGGCGCCGGCTACTTCAAGGCCGGCGATGCACCCGACGCCCCCGCCTACTGCATCATGCTGCCGCCGCCCAACGTCACCGGTACGCTGCACATGGGCCACGCCTTCCAGCACACCTTGATGGACGCGCTCACCCGCTACCACCGCATGGCGGGCGACAACACGCTGTGGCAGCCCGGCACCGACCATGCCGGCATCGCGACGCAGATCGTGGTGGAACGCCAGCTCGACGCACAGGGCGTTTCGCGCCACGACCTCGGCCGCGAGAAATTCCTGGAAAAAGTATGGGAGTGGAAAGAGCACTCCGGCTCCACCATCACCCGCCAGATGCGCCGGCTCGGCACCAGCCCCGACTGGAGCCGCGAGCGCTTCACCATGGACGAGGGTCTCTCCAAGGCCGTCACCGAAGTCTTCGTGCGGCTGTACCGCGAAGGCCTTATATACCGCGGCAAGCGGCTGGTGAACTGGGACCCGGTGCTGCAGACCGCGGTATCCGATCTCGAAGTCGTCAGCACAGAGGAAGACGGCTTCATCTGGGAGATCAACTACCCGCTCGAGGATGGCAGCGGTTTTCTTACCGTCGCCACAACCCGTCCGGAGACCCTGCTCGGCGACTCTGCTGTCGCCGTGCATCCGGAGGACGAGCGCTACGCGCATCTGATCGGCAAGCATGTGCGCCTGCCGATCGCCGAGCGCAGCATCCCCGTCATCGCCGACGACTACGTCGACCGCGAATTCGGCACCGGCGTGGTCAAGATCACCCCGGCGCACGACTTCAATGACTGGCAGATCGGACAGCGCCACAAGTTGGTTGCGATCAGCGTGCTCACGCTCGACGCCAAAATGAACGACCTCTGCCCCACCGAATACCAGGGTCTCGACCGCTACGACGCGCGCCAGAAGCTGCTCGACGAACTGCAGGCGAAGGGCCTCCTGGTCTCGGCCAAGCCGCACAAGCTGATGATCCCGCGCGGCGACCGCACCCACGCGGTGATCGAGCCGATGCTCACCGACCAGTGGTTCATGAGCATGGAGGGCCTCGCCAAGCAGGGTCTGGCCGCGGTCGATTCGGGCGAGCTGAAGTTCGTGCCGGAGAACTGGACGACGACCTACCGCCAGTGGCTGGAGAACATCCAGGACTGGTGCGTGTCTCGCCAGTTGTGGTGGGGCCACCGCATCCCCGCCTGGTACGACGCCGACGGCAATTTCTACGTCGCGCACAGCGAAGAAGAGGCGCGCAAGAAGGCCGGCGGCCGCGAGCTGACGCAGGACAACGACGTCCTCGACACCTGGTTCTCCAGCGCGCTGTGGCCCTTCTCCACCTTGGGCTGGCCCGAGCAGACGCCGGAACTAGTGCGCTTCTTGCCGACCTCGGTGCTGGTCACCGGCTTCGACATCATCTTCTTCTGGGTCGCGCGCATGGTGATGATGTCGCTGCACTTCACCGGCAAGGTGCCGTTCCGCGAGGTCTACGTCACCGGTCTGGTGCGCGACTCCGAAGGCCAGAAGATGAGCAAGTCGAAGGGCAACGTGCTCGATCCGATCGATCTCATCGACGGCATCGCCGTGGACGAATTGGTCGCCAAGCGTACCCAGGGCCTGATGAACCCCAAGCAGGCCGCCGGCATCGAGAAGCGCACCCGCCGCGAATTCCCCGAGGGTATCGCCGCCTACGGCACGGATGCCTTGAGATTCACCTTCGCCAGCCTCGCCACCCACGGCCGCGACATCAAGTTCGATCTGCAGCGTGCCGAAGGCTACCGCAACTTCTGCAACAAGCTGTGGAACGCCACCCGCTTCGCGCTGATGAACCTGGAAGGCCACGACTGCGGCCAGGACGCCAGCCAGCCGATGGAGTTCTCGGATGCGGACAAATGGATCGTCGCCCGCCTGCAGCAGGCCGTAGCCGAGGTGCACGAAGCCTTCGCCGCCTACCGCTTCGACCAGGCCGCACGCGCGGTGTACGAATTCGTGTGGGACGAATACTGCGACTGGTATCTGGAGCTCGCCAAGGTGCAGCTGAACAGCGGCTCGCCCGAGCAGCAGCGCGCCACCCGCAGGACGCTGGCCACGGTGCTCGAAGCCACAATGCGCCTCGCCCACCCCATCATCCCCTTCATCACCGAAGAACTGTGGCAGAAGGTGGCGCCGCTCGCTGGGATCAGCGGTGACAGCATCATGCTTGCAGCCTACCCGCAGATCGATCAAGCGCAACGCCACCCCGACAGCGTCGCGCGCATCCAGTTGCTGAAGGAACTGGTCAACGCCTGCCGCACCCTGCGCGGCGAAATGAACCTGTCACCCGCCCAGCGCGTGCCGCTGGTGATCGAAGGCGACGCCACCGCCATCAAGGCGCTTGCGCCCTACATCGCCGCGCTCGGCAAGCTCAGCGAAGTCAGCGCCGTCACTGCACTGCCCGACGCCGACGCCCCGGTCGCCCTGGTCGGCGACCTGCGGATGATGCTGGTGGTTGAAATCGACAAGGACGCCGAGCGAGCACGCCTAGCCAAGGAAATCGCCCGCATCCAGGGCGAGATCAAAAAGGCCGAAGCCAAGCTCGCCAACTCCAGCTTCGTGGACAAGGCTCCCGCCGCCGTAGTACAGCAGGAGCAGGCACGTCTGGCGGACTTTTCCGCCATGCTGCAGAAACTGGAAGCACAGCACGCAAGGTTAAGCTGATCGCTGTAATAACAACAAAAAAGCGCGGTTTAGGCCGCGCTTTTTTGTTGTCCTGCCTTTCCCCTCAAACATAAAAAGGCCGGGGTCTAACGACCCCGGCCTCATAGTCCAGAATCAGACTGATGGCTTACATCTTCCAGCTGTACTGGATGCCCAAGGCGTTCTGGTACATCTCGATCTTCTCGGTAGCACCAGCGGCAGCCGGGAAGTACATGTTGGGCGAACCACTCACATCATTGGCGAAGCCATGCATGTAGCTCATGGTCAGTTCATTGCCCGACGCAAGCGTATAGGTGAAGCCCAAGGTCACGTGATTCTCGATAACACCAGGGGCAACTGAGTTGAACGTCACATCAGTCGCGCCGATGGGATTGTCGCCGTGGTTAAGGCCTGCACGCAGAGTCAGAGCCTGACTGTATTTGTATTCAACACCCAGTTTCCACACGTCGATATCAGACCAGCCAAAGCCAATACCAGTGCTACCGCCCAGACAATCGCTACCAATCCCGGGACCAAAGGGCATAGTGGGCATACATGCTGGAGGCTGGCTGGTGTTGGATACGGAAGCGACGTCTGAATAGTTGATGCGCTGATAATCCAGAGCCAGCTTGACTGCCGGCGTTACCTGCCAGGCCACGCCAAGATTCCAGTTCGAAGGGATATCGAAGTCGCCCTGCTCAGCGAACAGGCCCTTGTACTTATCGAACTCCTCGAAACGCATCTTGCTGGCATACGCCGCGCCGATGGTCACGGTCGGCGTGATCTTGCCCATATAGCCCACGCGCACACCATAGCCAAAGCTATCGTCGTAGCCATTGTTGGAAAGGTTGGCGGGATCCAGGGAAATTGCCGAAAATGCCTGCAGGCCTTCCGCCTTGAAGCGCTGATAGCCCAGCAACGGGGAGATGCCGATCGAATGGCTGGCGTTGACTTTGTAGGCTGCAGTCGGAGCAATGATCAATTGCATCAAATCCACGCCCAAGCTGCCAGAGCCGCACAGCAGGTTGGCCGGGCCGCCGCCACAATCGACCTGACCGCCGGCGTAATCGGTGTTCATACCGCCATTGCCGTATACGGTCACACCCAAGGCAAGGTTATTATTAATGATGCGGTTGTAGCCAAATTCCGGAACCAGGAAGTAATTGGAGTCACTTTCGACACTGCCGTTAATAACCGGTGCTGCGGCATCTCCAGTACGGGTGAATTCGCGAATCGGGCTGAACAGGTCCACACCCAGGTCGATGCGGTTGCCAGCGAAGGCCGCAGCCGCAGGGTTGTTGGCGCCGAAAAAGGCGTCGTCGTGGCTGGCGGTGGCTGCACCGCCCATACCCTTGGCCTTCATGCCGTAGCCGTGCGAGAAGTAGCCGTTGGTGGCGAAAGCGCTGCCAGCCAGACCAGCCAGCGCCATAAATGCGAATACACGGGTCAATTTCATTTGTTGTCTCCTATGGGCAAAATTGATACAGATAAGCTTATTGAATAGCTTGCCCCGAAGGCTACGCCCGCTCTAGGGCTTAGACAAGCAAGCCCACTCAGGCAGCCAAAAAAACCGGACGCGGTGTGGTACAAAAGACACATAAAAAAAGAGCCGAAACAATTCGGCTCTTTTTCATCAGGCTGCAATCTGTCTTAGATGAACAGGCAGATGTCGGTCTCGCCCGCAAATTCGAAGAAGGTGGCGGCGCCGCCGTATTCGAGGCCGTCGATGAAGTCGGAATGCTCGAAGCCGAACAGTTCGACGGTCATCTGGCAGGCGATGAACTTGACTTCGGCTTCCTGGCACAGCTCGCGCAGGTCGGGGATGGTGGCCACGCCGTTGTTGGCGATGGTCTGCTTCATCAGGGCCGTTGCCACGCTTTCATATCCGGGGATGATGGCCTGGATGGCGTTGGGCATGTTCCAGTTGATGCTCTTGAACCACTTGGGGCCGAAGGGCATTTTCATCGGCATGCCGGGGTTGCCCAGCGGGCTCACTTTCAGGACAGACAGGTCTTTGCGAACCAGTTGCAGGCCATAGAAGGTGAAGAAAATCTGGGTCTCGTAGCCCAGTGCGGCCGCCGTGGAGGCCAGGATGAACGGGGGGTAAGCCCAGTCCAGCGTGCCCTTGGTGGCGATGATGGCCATTTTTTTGGTATCCATGTCTGTCTCTCCTGTTCCAATCAAAAAAATAGCGCCGTGAGTTCTTGGCTGAGTGCTCCAGGAACGGACGGCGCTGGTTTGGTTTGTTGTTTACTTTTTCTTCATGAAGAAGGTGAATTCGCCACCCGCTTCGGCGGTGGAGAGCAGCTCGTTGCCGGTCTGCTTGGCGAAAGCGGCAAAATCCTTGACCGAACCCGGGTCGGTGGAGAGGATCTTCAGCACTTGGCCGCTGGTGACTTCTGCCAGGGCTTTTTTGGCACGCAGGATGGGCAGCGGGCAGTTCAGGCCGCGTGCGTCGAGTTCTTTATCGAAGTTCATTGGGTTCTCCTTACACTAAATCAATTAAATTGGTATGTAGTAAAAAACGCTGCGGTACCTTAAACCAGAAGTCCCCCCATTGCAACCGAAATTGCGTCGCCGCAGGGAAAATCCAGGGGGTCAGCGTGGTCGGCCGGGGGCTTAACGCGGAAGGCTGAGCGCGTTGCCGGAACGCGCCCATGCCATGATGCCGCCGGCCAGATTGTGCATGTTGTCGTAGCCTTTGGAGGCCATGAACGCACATGCCTGAGCCGAGCGCGCGCCGGAGCGGCAGTAAATCACCACCGGCTTGTCCTGGGGGATATCGGTCGCGCGCAGCGGCAGCAAATGCAGCGGGATGTGAATGGCGCCATCGATCACGCCCTGCGCGACTTCGGCCTCGGTACGCACATCGATCAGATGCGCGCCCTTGGCGGCGATTTCGGCAACGTAACCGGGATCGACTTCTTTGAAACCTGACAGTCCAAACATAGAGGTCACACTCCTGTAATGGATAAATTAGATTTATCTAATATACCTCAAAGCGAGGGACGCGCCAAGCCTACCCCCCTGACCATCAGCAACGCTGGGCGCCGTGGTACAGGTTCACCACGTGGCGGGCCTCTGCGAAGAACAGCCAGCGCTCGACGGCGGCGCCGACGATGCCGGCTAAGGCCGCAACGATGGCTGCAGTTTGACCGCCGTGCTGGTTGAACACCCACAGCAGCATCAGGCCGGGCAGTGCGAACCCCACCACAAACACCACAATCTTGAGAAGACCGGCTTTCTGCCGCGCAATCTGGAAACCGAATTCCTGAGTGAGGAAGGTGCCGTGGGTATGACCGGTGTCCAGCAGCTTGACCTTGGCGCGGGTGAGGCCGGTGGCGGTGTTGATGGTGGGCGTCAGGCCGGGGCTGCGAATCCAGAAGTAGTAGATCGCCTTCAGCACCGCGGCGATCGAGATGATCAGCGCTGACATCGCGATATAAGGCGTGGTATCGAGATCCGCGATGACCGCGCCCAGCAACAGCAGCAGGCTTCCGCTGGCGTAGCCCAGCGCCAAGTAGTTGGCGGGGACCAGCGGTGTGTTCCACTGGCGGATGGTTTTCAGGCAGGCATAGATCATGCCGGTGGAGAACACCGTGATCCAGGCCATCACGGCAGACAGGAAACCGCTGATGACACGCAGCCACTGCGGCGCGTCAAACATGATGCTGCCGAGATAGATCAGCGCCAGCGGCATGAATACCACCGCAAACACACCTTCGCGCGACAGCCATGAGGTACGGAAACGGCTGAACGCGCGCCAGGCATTTTTCGGGTTGGCGAGGTGAAAGGTCGACGACAGCAGGCCGAACACGACCAATCCCATCGCGAGAAGGCCACCCGCGACAAGCTGGTCGGAGTTGAACCCGCCGCCAAGCTTGAAGAAGTCGGCAATGAACAGCAGCGAGATCAGGCCGAAGCCGGCGCCCGATGCGACGGTGAAGAAAATGACTGAGAAAGCGGGATGCATGGATTCTCCTGGCGCTACTTATTTATTTAATGACTAGGCAAAGTAAGGGCAGCACGGTTCAGCGGCGCACCAGCTTGTTGGCGAACTGCTTGATGCTTTCCTTCAGGCCGCCCTTGGGCTGGGTGTCGACCGGGATTACCGGCTTGCGGCGCGGCGGCAGGTACTGGTTGGTCGGGTTGTAGTTGAGCTCGGGCATCAACGGGAAGCCGCCACGCTCGCGCACAGTGCGCGACACGGCCGAATCGGGATCATCGAAGTCGCCGAACATGCGGGCGTGTGCCGGGCAGGTCAGCACGCACGAGGGCTGGCGTTCCTCGACCGGCAGTTCCTGGTCGTAGATGCGGTCGACGCACAGGGTGCATTTCTTCATCGTGCCGCTGGAGCGGTCGAGCTCGCGCGCGCCGTAGGGGCAGGCCCACGAGCAGTAGTTGCAGCCCATGCACTTGTCCTGGTCGATCAGCACGATGCCGTCTTCGGCTCGCTTGTAGGAAGCGCCGGTCGGGCACACGGTGACGCAGTCGGCATCCTCGCAGTGCATGCACGACATCGGGAAGTTGACGGTCTTGTTGTTCGGATACTCGTCCATTTCGTAATGGCGAATCCGGTTGAACCACACGCCAGACGGCTCGGCGCCATAGGGCTGGTAGTCGGACAACGGGCCGATGGTGCCGGAGGCGTTCCATTCCTTGCAGGCGATGGCGCAGGCATGACAGCCCACGCACACGTCGAGGTCAATGACCAATCCAAGTCTCATAGTTTTGCTCGCTTTATTTGTTCTGGGTGCTGCTCAGTTCTTTTCGTGGCTGCGCGCGTCGTAGCGCAGCACCTCGGGGCGCTCGTAACGCTCGTCGCCGGGCAGCGATTTCAGCGCATCGAACTGCGGCCATGAGCCGGTCTCGCCCGGCGCGGCCTTCCATATCTTCACGCGCAGGTCGAACCACGCCGCCTGGCCGGTGACCGGGTCGGAGTTGGTAACGCGGCGCTCGCCCGCCTTTTCCGGCAGCAGTTCCGAGATCAGATGGTTGAGCAGGAAACCTTTGGTCGCCTCGGAGGCGTTTTCCTTCAGGCCCCAAGCGCCCTTCTGCTTGCCGATGGCGTTCCAGGTCCAGATGGTGTTTTCCTGGGTGCCTTCCATGGTCTTGACCTGGCAGCGGATCTTGCCGTTGTGCGACTCGACCCAGATCCAGTCGAAGTCCTTGATGCCCATCTCCAAGGCCTTGCGCGCGTTCATGTACATGTAGTTCTGCGCCATGATCTGACGCAGCCACACGTTCTGCGAATCCCACGAGTGGTACATGAACATGGGGCGCTGGGTCAGCGCGAAGAAGGGGTATTCCTCCTTGTCGACGCGCTGCTGCTCGAGCGGCTCGTACCACATCGGCAGCGGATCGAAATACTTCACCAGCCGCTCGCGGTCGACCTGGTTGTTGGGCTGCGGGCCGTCGTACAGGCCCTGCCCCGCCAGGCGGAATTTCTGCAGCGGCTCGGAATAGAACTGCATGATGATGGGCTCCGCCTTGCCAACGAAACCGACGTCCGCCGCCACCTCGAGGTAGTCCTTGTTGGCGAAGCGCATGTATTTCTGGTTGTCGGGCCAGTGATGCGCGAAAAAGCTCTGGTTCTCGATGTACTTTTCCCACTGGTTCGGGTTGGGCTCGCCCTTGAGCGACTTGGTGCCGTCCTTGCCGCGCCAGCCGGCGAGGAAGCCCACGCCGGGCGAGCGCTCGTAGTTGACAATGAAGTCGGGATAGTCCTTGAACTTTGGCGTGCCGTCGGGCTTGGTGAACGCCGGAAATTTCAGACGACCCGCCAGCTCGACCATGACTTCCTGCCACGGCCGCACGTCGCGGTCGGGCTTGACCAGCGGATAGCGGATCGCATCAGCCGCCGCATCCGGTTCGGAAATCGGCCGGTCGAGCAGCGAGATGCAGTCATGCCGTTCGAGGTAGGTCGTGTCCGGCAGGATCAGGTCGGCGAAGTTGGTCATCTCCGAATGGAAGGCGTCGATCACCACCAGGAACGGAATCTTGTACTGGCCCGGCTCTTCCGGATCTTTCGCGCGCAGCATGTCCTGGACGTTCGACGTGTTCATGGTCGAGTTCCAGGCCATGTTGGCCATGAACAGGATCAGCGTGTCGAGCGCGTAGGGATCGTGGTTGGTCGCGTTGGTGATGACCATGTGCATCAGGCCGTGCGAGGCGATCGGCACTTCCCACGAATAGGCCTTGTCGATACGCAGCGGGTTGCCGAACTCGTCGATCACCAGGTCTTCCGGACGCGTCGGGAAGCCGAGCGGCGGACGCGACAGCGGCGTGTTCGGCGCGTTGATGATGTCGATGTTGTTTTCCGGCAGCTGGTGCGGCGGAATCGGCTTCGGATACGGCGCGCGGGCGCGGAAGTTGCCCGGCGCGTCGAGCGCGCCCAAGAGCATCTGGATCATGTGGATCGCGCGGCAGGAATGGAAGCCGTTGGAGTGCGCCGCGATGCCGCGCATCGCGTACATCGCCACCGGGCGGCCGACGACCTTGTCGTGCTTGCGGCCCCACACGTCGGTCCATTCGATCGGCAGCTCGACCGTCTCCTTGAACGCGACATGCGCCATTTCCAGCGCGATGCGCTCAATGGTCTCGGCCGGCAGGCCGCATTCCAGCGCCACATTCTCCGGCGCGTAGCGCTCGTCGAGGTAGCGCTCGACCATCAGCGACATCACGGTCTTGACGCGGCGACCGTCCGGTGCCACATATTCGCCGAACAGCGCGGGCGCGATGTCGCCGTCAATGCCGTTCCTGAACGCTTCCTTGTCGATATCCCAGATCAGCGGCTGATCGTTTTCGTCGCGCAGGAACAGGCCGTCGCCCTTCTGCCCGGGGGTTTGCACCACCAGCCAGGAGGCGTTGGTGTAGCGCACCAGGAATTCGTAGTCGAACTTCTCGTGCTTCAAGAGCACGTGCACCATCGACATGGCGAGGAGGCCGTCCATGCCGGGCTTGATCGGCAGCCATTCGTCGGCGATCGCCGAATAGCCGGTGCGCACCGGGTTGACGGTGACGAACTTGCCGCCCTTGCGCTTGAGCTTTTCCAGACCGATCTTGATCGGGTTGGACGAGTGGTCTTCCGCCACGCCCCACATCAGGAAGTACTTGGCGTAATCCCAGTCGGGCGCGCCGAATTCCCAGAACGAGAAACCGATCGAATAGAGGCCGGCCGCCGCCATGTTGACGGAGCAGAAACCGCCGTGTGCCGACCAGTTGGGGGTGCCGAACTGTTGCGCCCACAGACCGGTCAGTGCCTGCATCTGGTCGCGTCCGGTAAAGAATCCCAACTTGGACGGATCGGTCGCACGAATCTCTTCCAGACGGTCGGTCAGCACGTCGAGCGCCTGATCCCAGGAAATCGCCTCGTAAATGCCTTCGCCGCGCTCGGTGCCCGGCTTGCGCATCAAAGGCTGCGTCAGCTTGGCGGTGGAATACTGCTTCATGATCCCGGCCGAGCCCTTGGCGCACAGCACGCCCTGGTTGGTGGGGTGGTTGCGGTTGCCCTGGATGAAGCGGACCTTGTTGTCCTCCAGCGTCACCTTGATGCCACAGCGGCAGGCACACATGTAGCAGGTGGTGTACTTGATTTCCTGTGCGTCGTGATTTTCGAGTTTGATCTTGGCGTTCATGCGGCCTCTAGGTTCAAAATTGTCCCCCGCGGTTTCGTGACGAAACCACGCTATTTCCTGCCCGGATATACACACTAGGTGACTGCTGGAAGCAGCGCCAGCGCATCTGCACTGGATGCTGCGGGGACGGCTATATATTAATCATTCCGAATACTCTTATATTTTGCCCTTTTAACGGGCCGCATGGCAAGTAAAACGGCTGATATCCCTATAAGCCGTTCTAATAATATTCCTTATTTATTGAGGGGTTAAACGCCGGGGTTCAACCCGCTTCGCTGGTAGCTGTGTCTCGGCCAGCAGCGACTCGATCACCTCGAGTGCCTCGCCTTCGTCCCACTCGGTCGGCCCGGTCAGCACGTAGCGCACGCGCCCTTCGGCATCCAGCAGGAAGGAAGTGGGCAGGGCAAACACCTTCCAGCGTTTGGTGTTACTGCCCTCCGGATCGAGCAGGACCGGAAAACCCAGCTTCATTCTGGACAAAAAGGCTTTCACCTCGTCCGCGGTTTCGGCGCTGTCGAGCGCGACGATGGCGAGCGGTCGTCCCACCATCTTCAACCGCAAACGTTCCATCGACGGCATTTCGCGCAGACAGGGCGGACACCATGACGCCCAGAAATTGAGCAGCACGACCTTGCCGCGATAATCGGCCAGGCTCTTGGCCGATCCGTTCATATCGTTCGCCTTCAGTTCCGGCGCCGGCGTAGCGGCGCGGGGCTCGAAGCCTGCGGCCTGCGCGCCCGCGGCAAAAACCAGGCCCATCACACACACGCTCAGCAATCGTTTCATTTGCATTTCCAGGTATCCAGTTCGCGCAGCAGCATGTCGCCCATGCGGCGGCTTTCGGCAATTTCGAATTCGGTAGGCGTCTCGCGCATCCAGTAACCCTCGCGCAAGTTTTCCAGAATCACCTGGCTGACTGTCGCGTCGCGCTGCGTCAGATGATCCAGCAGGCCGGGCAGCCACGGGGTGGCCGCCGAACGGCGCGGCTGCAGCACCCGCACCCGCAAACCGGACAGACTTCCCACATCGAGATAATCCGGCTCGGCCAACGGTTCCGCCACGGTATAAAGATTCGGATACATCAGCAGCACGCAAAGCTGTTGCCGCTCGACCGGCTGGAGCAAGGCAACGGCACGCAGCACCGGCACGGCGGCACGCGACACCGCGTACACAACGACCCGCTTGCCACCGGCCTGCGCGGCGCGCAGCCAGTCCGCCAAGTCCTGTGCCGGCACGGCGTCCAAGCTGCTCGGCAGCTGCGGCAGGAAATAGGCGCTGACGGGATCGAGCGACCACACCGCGATGCCGCGTTCAGCCAACTGCTGCGCAGCCTGCAGTTCGGGCTCGGCGCGCCCGCGCTCGGATGTCACCCACAATAGCAAGCGCTCCCCCTGGGCCGGAAAATCCCGATAGTCCGGCATGTCGGCCCTCCCTGCGAACGAGCACGCCCACAAGCTCACCACTAGAAATCTGAAAAAACGCATACGAATGCCCCGCTCCCCTACCCGAACATCTTGCCGCAGCCCGGCAACGGGACAAGATGACGTTATGACTACGCGTCCCCTGAAGGGGATACGCGCCAGTGGCCTGAGCGGCCGCCCTGCTTTTCCAGCAGCCGGACGTCCGACATCACCATGCCGCGATCGACCGCCTTGCACATGTCGTAGATCGTCAGCAGCGCCACGCTGACACCGGTCAGCGCCTCCATTTCAACCCCGGTCTTGCCAACGGTTTCGGCAGTCACTCTGCAGGCGATCCACGATTCGGCTACATCGTGGGCGAACTCCACCGCCACCTTCGTGAGCGCAATCGGATGACACAAGGGAATCAGTTCGGCGGTACGCTTGGTCGCCTGGATCGCGGCAATGCGCGCAATGCCAAGCACATCGCCCTTGGCCGCCTCGCCACCAAGAATCCGCGCCAAGGTATCGGGTAACATGCTGATCCGGCCGCTCGCCACCGCGACGCGCCGGGTGTCGTCCTTGCCGGCCACGTCGACCATGACCGCACGGCCGCGTTCATCAAAGTGGGTGAATTCGCTCATATTCAGATCTTCAGGAACCTTGTCGAGAATTTGCGCATCCTAAACGAAATGCTGTCGCCCGCCTCTATCCTTACCCGCTGATGCTGCGCACCCTGCTCGCACTCACCTTGGCTGTCCAACCGGTCCTGGCTGCCGACCTTCCCGATCTGGGCGAGGTCTCGCGGCAATACTTTTCCGACCAGGAAGAACAGGCGCTGGGGCGCGCCATCATGCGCGACGTCTATGCCGATCCGCGCTACCTCGACGATCCCGAAATCGAAAGCTATCTCAACCAGCTTGGCTACAAGCTGGTCTCGGTCAGCACGCGCAACCAGCGCGAATTCACGTTCTTCGTCGTCAACGACCCCAGCATCAACGCCTTTGCCATGCCCGGCGGCAACATCGGCGTTCACACAGGCCTGCTGCTCGCCGCCCAAAGCGAATCCGAACTGGCGAGCGTTGTGGCGCACGAAATCTCCCACGTCACCCAGGACCACATCGCACGCATGGTCGCCGCACAGAGCCAGAGCTACTGGCCGACCATGGCCGCCCTGGCGCTGGCGCTGCTGGCGTCGCGCTCCAATCCGAATGTGGCGAGCGCGGCGATCGCCTCCACCCAGGCGTTTTCCATTCAGAACCAGCTCAACTACAGCCGCGACTACGAACGCGAGGCCGACCGTCTCGGTTACGAAATGCTGACTCGCGCGGATTTCGACCCGCGCGGAATGAGCGGATTTTTCAACCGCCTGCAGCGTGCCAACCGCTTTTACGACACCAGCGCACCGGCCTATCTGCGCACCCACCCGCTCACCTCCGACCGCATTGCCGACATGGAGGCGCGCAGCCAGGCCGCACCCTACCAGCAGGTGGCGGACAGCCTCGATTTCCAGCTGGTTCGTGCCCGTCTGCGCGCGCAGGAAGACAGCCCGCAGGACGCCGTACTGGCCGCGCGCGCGGCACTGAAGGACAAGCGCTACAGCAGCGAAAGCGCCGCCCGTTATGGTCTCGTCACGGCGCTGATCCGGGCACGACAGTTCAGGGAGGCGGAAGCCGAAGTGCAAAAACTGCTGTCCGCCAAGCCGGTCCATCCGATGATTCATCAACTGGCGGCCCACAGCGCGCTGGCCGCCGGCAATCCCGGTCTCGCCCTGCAGCGCTATCAGGCAGGCAGCGAAGCCCATCCCGGCTACCGGCCCCTGCAATATGGCCGCATCAGCGCGTTGCTGTCAGCGGGGCGCAGCAACGATGCATTGACCCAGGTCGACAAACAGCTTGCGCTGTATCCGCTCGACCGACGGCTCTGGCGGCTGGCCGCCCAGACCCATGCCCAGTTGGGACATCGCCTGCTCAGTCATCGCGCCCAGGCAGAAGCATCCGCATTGAGCGGAAATCTGGTTGCCGCCATCGAACAGATCAGCCTCGGCCTCAAGTCAGGCGACGGCAGTTTCCACGAAATGTCAGCGGCCGAAGCGCGGCGACGCGAATGGCAGGAAGTCGAAAAATCACAGCGCAAGAACTAAGTTTCGGGCGTACATGCCCGTATTTTGTGGGGCTGGTAGGAATTTACCCTTCGATTTGCGTGTAAAAGTTCGCGTGTGGCCTTGCGTGGCAAAAAGCAATTCCACTATGCTTCGTCTCATCCATCACTGGATAGCGTTCACTGCAGGGCACGCCCAAGCGGAAAGCGCTTTCATCACCATGTCAAAAATTAGGAGGATGACTATGCGAAAGTTGCATCATGTAGCAGCGGCCTGCGCGATCAGCGCCATCATGCTGTCGGGCAATGTGCTGGCACAAGCTACGGCAACCCCGGCAGCTGCCGCGGCCCCCGCAAAAGAAATGACCGGCAAGGAACTCGCGTTCAACAACCGCAAGGGCAACTGCCTGGCCTGCCACACCATGCCGACGGTGCCGGATGCGGTTTCGGGCGGCCTGTATGGCCCGCCGCTGATCGCGATGAGCGCACGCTTCCCCGACAAGGCCAAGATGCGCGCCCAGATCTGGGACGCCACCGCAATGAACCCCGCCTCCACCATGATTCCGTTCGGCAAGCATGGCGTGCTGACGGAAGCAGAAATCGATAAAGTGACCGACTTCGTATACGGTCTGTAATTACTTGTTGCATTGTTCAATCAGGAGATTTGCCCATGAACGCACTTCGTAGAAACGTACTGAAAGGCGCCGCAGGCGCAGGCGCCGTGGCCGTAGCCGTGGCCGCCGGCCTGCTGAAGCCCACCCAGGCGATGGCCGCCTGGAACAAGTCGGCATTCGAGGCCAAAAGCGTCGGTGACGCGATGAAAGGCCTGGGCGTGTCCAGCCCGTCCGACAGCAAGGACATCACCATCAAGGCGCCGGAC